>JAYTPC010000036.1:0-32405 GCA_043747425.1 Bdellovibrionales bacterium | reverse complement strand
ACATTCACGACTGGTTCCACAAGAATCCTCCTCTTAAATTATTTTTGGCCTTGAAATAAAAACGGGTAAGTCACTTCAGCAATTGTTCCTGCTGGTGGCTCTGGAAAGCGAAGTGCTAGCAAGCGTCCCCGTACACACTCTTCAACACTGGCATTACCCATCGTTGATTTATCTTTAACTAGTCGAGCATTTTTAGCGATACCCTTTTCATGAATGTCCCAGGTGATCACTACTTTTCCTTCTAATTTAGAATCTTTTTTAAATTCGCGGTTGTAACAATCTTTGAAAGACTGCAACGCAGAACGAACCACTCGGCGCACAGCTTCTCGGTCGATCGATCCAGAAAATTCTTCCTCTGCACCACCTGCTTGAATTGCAACTTGGTCTTTGCTTCCGAAACCAGTTCCACTTCCATAGGCGCTTTGACCAGAACCACGTCCTTGCGTGCCGATACCTGAAATTCCCTGAGTCGCTGTGCCTTTACCGCCGGCACCAGTGTCTTTGAACTTCGAACCCAAATCATCACCGCTGCGATTTTCATTAAAGCCTGACGATCCAGTTGCTTTTTCACCTGCACCTAATAATTCTCCGGTTCCACTGTAGGCTTTGTCTAATTTACTTCTTGATCCGCCAGAACCGAAAGCGGCAAGTAAACCTGAATTTGATAAATCAGGATCAGCGCTTTTTGCATTAGCAGCAGACTTATCACCCGTCTTAATCGCTCCACCTTGTTTTGTAGACGTAAACATTTTTGCTTTTAATTTAGAATCTTTCGGCTTCACTTCATTCGCTCGGCCCGCAGCTGATGCTTGAACCGCTTTTTGTTCTGCAAGTTTAGGATCGCCTTTTAGTTTTTGCTCTGTTTGCTTATCAGTGGCTTTAACCACTTGCTTTGGTGGCTCTGGCGGCTTTGGTGGCGGAGTTTCCTTTGGCGGATCTTGCGGTACTCGGGCCACAACGGGAACTGGAGGCTTCGTAAAAATAACCTGCGCAACACGTTCGACTTCTTCTTCTTTTTCAATCTCTTTTGGAATCGTTACCGAAACTATCAAACTGGTAAGTGCTGCAATTATCAGAGCGGCTAAGATACCAGTGAACTCAGACGAAGACAAAATAAGTGGTGATTCGAAAATAACGAGTGGTGGCCGAGGAGCAAACCTGACAACGAGTTGCATTCCGTTAATCAAAGTAACAAAAACAGATTCATTCTGTTGCAACCGGTAAGCTTGATCGGAAACCGATTTCAGATTTCCTTCGCGCGAAACTTCAACTTTCATTTCAGACGTGGATCTGATCTGTACACCTGAGGATAAATCTAAAAAGGTCCAATCCTTCGGCGCAGAACCTTCAGGAACCTGTATATCTAAATTTTGTCCTATTTTTTTCAAACCCACAGGTTCAAAATGATATGTATTTATAATTCTTTCTTTCCAGGATACGATGACTTCAACAAGTTGCCCTTTGCCCGGTTTAATAAATTGACGTAAGTCTTTTATTTCACTGCTTGGAGAAAAAGTTTTTTTACCTTTTTTACTAGAAAACTTTTTTGAATTCACCAATTGCGAACTGTTCAGTTTGCTATTAATAGCTTCAGAATTAATTTTTGGTTTTTCTACTATCGAAGCCTTCACCACAGCAGTGCCACCAACAGGAGCTGCAGCAACAGCACTTACCGGTGGAGCCGAAGTCCTATTACTGGCAACCGACTGAGATGTTGGAGCAGAAACAGGTTCGATAACGATCTCAGAACCAGCCTTTGGAGTATGAACTGGCTTTGGTGCACCAACGAAAAAAACAACTCGGAAGGGACCAACAGTAAATTCTTCACCAGACAAAATTTCTTCGTCCATAACGCTTTTGCCGCTTTTATATGTTCCTCCGGTTGAACCCAAGTCACAGATAAAAAATTGCTGTCCACGTTTTTCAATCAAACAATGGATCGAAGAAATCTCTGCAGAATCTAAATCAATATCGACTTCAGCTTCATGGCCGATGATGATTTGATCTTTATCGACAAACTGTTTTACGACGTGAATCTGATCATTTTTAAAAACACGAAATATCAATGGTGATTTCAACGTCCACCCCGTAATCGCTGAATATCTTCAGTGGTTCGTCTCATTTCAGGTAAAAAGTTTTCCCGTAATTTGATAAGTCTTTTATAATTGAAATTCTTTTTTTGAAACAGATAAAATAATTCAGGTTTTTGTGCTGAACCTTCGACAAGTTCATCTTCAAAATTTAATGTTTGCTTTCTGTCAGATTTTCCTTGCGTCGAAGACGCAGCACTGCCAGATGTCTGTGCCAAGCTGACATGAGTCCAAACCGTCAGGAGTAGTATCACTGCGAAGCCAATTCTAAGAAGATTCATCTCGTTACCCCGTTTTCTATTTTAAACCAGCTTTTGCCTTATTTTCCAAATTCTTTATTGTTTCTCGAGAATCTTGGGGTGCTCCTACAAACTTTAGTCTATTCAATAGGTCCAGACCCTCTTTATTCTTTTGCAAATTTTCAATTAATGAAATGGCGTAATTCAACATTGCTTCTCGGTGACTGGGATTATCTTTTAATATTTTTTCATAAAATTCAGCGCCCTCCTTGGCTCTTCCAGTTGCAGAAAGTGCAATTGCATAATTGTTCAAAATTTTAGGATCTTTAGTTCCTCTTTTGATTGAAGCTTCCAACGCCAATGCGGCCTTGAAGTAATCTTTTTCCTGACTGTAAATAGCTCCTAAATTGGCACCAGCAACGATATCCTTAGGATTTATTTCTAATGCTTTTCTAAAAGATTTTGTAGCATCGCGACGTTCATTTCTAGCCAAATACACCAATCCCAAATTGCTTTGCAGTTCTGAAGACGTCGGATGTGCAATAATCCCCTTCGTCAATAGAAACTGTGCAGCTTCCATGCGGCCTTTTTTATAGTAGACCATCGCTAAGGAATTCAATGCTTTCATATCTTTTGAATTTTGCGTTAAAATCTCCATACTGATTTTTTGAATAGCTTCATCATTTTGATTTTTGATGGCGTCATTTAATGTAGAGTACACAGAATTCGGAATAACAACCGGAACAATTTTTTCATCGGGCACACCTTCAGGAACTCCAGCCTCATAGACTTCTTTGGCTTCTCGGGCTTCTTTTCGAGGCGCGTCTTCCTGAGACAGAGTGGGCTCATTGAAAACAGATTCAGATTTTTCGCTGGTTTTAGAGCTTGTAGAACAGCTAGTAATGAATAAACCAATTATAATGAGAATGAATAACTTCATTTTTCACCCATCCAATTCACTAGGCGGCTGTCTGATCCAACTTCACCTTTGTTGTAATATTTTGCCGGATCACGAAGCGCCATCTGGCTTAAAGCATTTTGATAAGCTTTATTATAAATTTCTAAGTCCCACGCACGGTCCACGGCAACTTTATAACTTTCAGTGGCTTTCTTCGTAAACTTATCTGTGATTTGCTCCAACTGAGTTCGGTACATCTTTTTTTGTTCATCTGTGAATTTCGGAGGCATCGGCGTGCCCAAAATAGATTTTGTCATGTGATCGTTCGCTTCACCCAATAAATTCAATGACGTCACGATTTCTTCGGCCGAATCCAGCTTTATAATTTGTGAAAGCTCGTCATTTAACTTTGCCAACATATCTAATTTCGCATCCACGGCTTTTTTCTGCTTGGCTGGATCAGCAGGTATCGTGATGGCCTTTAACCCGGCAAAAGTAACTTCAACTTGCTTCAAGCGAATTTTTGCCACGAAGCCAGCTGTACTTGTTTTCTTGTCACCACTTAGACGCCTGTGCAACGACACAACTTTTTCGCTGGCTTCTTCCGAATCTCTTCTACGGTTCATATTATTATAAATTTCAGAGATCCAAAAGTAAGATTCCGTTTTTTTCTCAGCAGAAGCTGCAGGAAGATCCACGTAAGCTTTGTAATTGATCAGCGCAGCAGCCGTTGCATTAGCTTTTCGTTGCAACTGAGCCAAGTTGAAAACGGTATTGGCGTTTTCGCTCTTGTTTTTATTTACTTTGATGAAAGAGTTGTAAGCCAGTACTGCTTCAGGCGTTCGTCCCAACACCTCGTACATAACTGCAGAATTAAACAAAAAATTTGGGGTTAATGGATCGTTCGGATTTTTAGCAGCCAGTTCTTTGAAAAGTTTTGCTGCTTCTTCGAAATTACCAGAATCTTGATATAGTTTAGCCAAAAGCTTTTGTGCTTTAGGCTTAAGAATCTCTGCTTTTTTATCGCTAGACAGAACAACACGTTTATAGTTTTGAATTGCTTCAACGTTTCTGCCGGATCTTTCAAAGTTAACGCCTGCATTAAACAATGCCATGCTAACCAATTCAGATTTTGGGTTTTGCATTGCAAAATTTTGAAATTGTGTGGCAGATTCAGAAAATTTACGTTCTAACTCTAAATCTTGTGCCCGTTTAAAATTTGCTTTTTCAAGCACGTTTCGAATATCACTTCCTGCTTTAGAGTTTGAAATAGAATCGTTGGCCAAAAGCTCAGATCCCATTTTTTCTAAACCAGCATAATCTTTCTTCAGATTGTAAATATCCAATAAAAGATTTGCAGAATACTCTGAATATTTCGTTTTTGGATGCTTCTTTACGATCTCTTTGAATAAACTTTCTGCGGGAGCAAAATTATTTGTTTGATAGTAAAGTCGACCAACACGAAATCTAATCTCTGCATCTTTGTCTGAAGTCGGAAACTTTTGCATATACCAAGTTGCGGCCTTAACAAACTTTTCCACGCGTGCATCCATAGCAATGGGCACTACAGAGTCGCCGACTCGTTTCAAAAGCTCTTCTTCTTGCGGAAGTACTTTTTCAATCGCTAACAGTAAGTTTTGCGCTGCTTTCTGTGCAAATTTACTTTCAACCGCATTTTCTGCAACCCATGAATACTCTGCTGAGGCTTGATCGTATTTACCCATGTCGTACAGTAGCTCACCATAAAAGAAATGCATGTCAGCAACCTGCGGAGAATTAGAAAATTCTTGAAAATAAAGCTGATATCCGTCGCTAGCTGATTTTCTAGAAAACGCTGCCCGTGAGTTTTGTGCCGTTTGATGCTGCTGTAGTATATAATTTCGCAGTGTTTGCTCTCGCAGTTTGGCAGAGTTTTCTACCAGTGCCTTATCTTGCTGGTTGGCCGAATACCAAGCCGAGTTTGGTCCAAAATCAGTAATCCAACGATAAAGCTCTTCTTTAAACTGTGGCGAATTTTTTGAATAAAAATAGTTTTGGACGATCTGATACTGAAATTCAAAAGCTTTTTTAGCAGTGGGGTCTTCAGTGATGAGCATTCGAAAAACATCTTTTGATGCATCTCTGTTGCCCTTATCAGCGAAAAAATAAGCTAGTTTTTCGATGTAATTTTTAGAATCTTTTGAATCTATATTTTTAAAATAATTAACGGCGCGCTTCACGTCGCCTAGATCTGCGTAAAATACAACTAGATCTCTGAGTGCTTCAGCTTCAAGTCGTGTTGTATTTAATTTTTTTCCACCGACCATTTGCTCTGACTCAGCAGTTTTTCCAATTTTTATGATGTAATCCATGTATTGAATCGCCTGCTCTGTTTTACCAAGTCGGTACAAGCACCATGACCCTTTATACAACGAAAACGTATTCAGTCTGTGTTTTCTATCTTTTATTATTTTTGAATATTCTTTATAGGCATCTGCCCATTTTTCATTTTCAAAATAATATTCTCCAAGCGCAAAATGTGCTTCGCCGATGAAGGGGCTATCAGGAAATTGCTGAGTCAACTGCGTGTAGTAAGTAGATCCCTTTTTTGGATCGCTCAGTTCGAAATAGTTATAACCTAAGAAAAATAAGGCCTGACTTAATTTTGGGTCTTTCGGATAATCGCGCAGAAACCATTCATACAGTTGAATAGCTTTGCGGTTGTAATCTCGGGCCTCTGCAACATCAAGGCGTGGTTTAATTTTACTTTTACCATTTTGAAATGCATTTAATTTTTTATCGAATTCATCTTGCTTGCGGCTGTCAACAAGTGCCGATTTTTCCACATAAAGCTCGGCCAGTCGTAACCATAATTCTCCGCGGTTGGTGCTGTTTTTAAATTTCTGAGTTAGTTTATACAACTCTGAAATCTGAAAATCTAAAGTTTTTTCATAAGCGGCTTCATCTGTTTTTGCTGCAGTTTTAAAAAGCTCTGAAGACTTTGGTGGTTTTACAGAATTCAAATTTACCGCTTCACGTGCTTTAAAATTAAACTGTGTCGTCGGTAAAGCGGTTTCGCCTTTTTGCTGCAAATTGGCCTTGCCACCGCGACTGTCTTCTTTTGCTCGCATAAGCATATCACCAACGGTCGTTTTTTTTGTGGTAACCTTAGCTCCAGATTTTTGTTTGTTATTGGTGGCTGCAGTCACATCGATGGTAAACGAACTTATCAAAATTAAAGCCGTTATTAACTGGCTAAAATTTAATTTTATTTCGGCATTTTTTTTCATATTACTCACAACTTTGCTTTCCTAAATAATGATAATTTCCGACTTCGTCCAACCAATACTCACCTTGAAACGGATAATATTCGTATCCGTTTTTAACATAAAATGATCTATCTTGGTCGTCATCAACTTGAATTTCGTTCAAATTTTTTCCAGCAATTTTTTTCTTTAAGAATTCTTTTTTACCATTGATCATTTCGTACCGAATAAAGCTAGCTTGCTCTTTTAGATCACGAATTTCAGACCTGATACTGACCAGTTGAGCGCGAGCTAGCTCACCAATAGTATCTTTTGTTGCTTTTATGCGGTTATTTATAATTCTGACTGAATAAGTCCCCAAAGAAGAGTTTTTAAGAACTGGGTTTTCTTCAATTAGCTTTTTTTCTTCAGCCAACTTCTTGATATAGGTATAATTTCTGCGAACATTTCCTTCTTCAGAAATATATTTTAGAACGTTATAAGGCAAATTCAATTGCTTACGTGATTCTGGATCATTTCTCAAAATATTTATTTTTTGAATTTCTGTGAAGTAGCTTTCTGCTTTCAATTTATTATTTAGAAAGCTTTCAACGCTAGCAGCGATTGGCCCATACTGTGTTTCGAATAAACCAACGACTTTTTCCATTTCATCATACTTGCAGATATACAGGTAGACAATCGCTCTTAAAAGTAAAGATTCAGGAATGTAAGAATCCTCATAAAACGATGAATGCAACGACTGAAAATTACTTAGGCTTGATCGAAACCGAGCCCCGCGCAGCATAGCCCAACTTTTTTCAAACATGGCGTCATGCCACAACGGATGATCCCGCGGAATTTTGGAATAAGCGTCGATCGATTTTTCCCAGTCTTGCTTTTGGTACAAAGTTCTAGCAATCGCCATTTCTGCTGCAACTTTATTTGTGTCGTTCACTTTATTTGAACTTCTTGCATCTAAAAGTTTATTAAATGTAGAAAGAGCTAAATCTGGCTGCTTCGCTTCCGCCTGCGCCAAACCTTTGCTATAAAGTGCATTTAAATAATAGCGGCTAGAAGGACCGACTTTGCTAAAAAGAGTTGCCGCTTCGGCATGTTGGCCAGCTTTTGCCTTAACTTCTCCCAGTCGAAAGAATAGCATCTCACGGTTTTGAACTGGCACATTAGCAACATCAATTCGTTGAATGGCGTAGTTCAAAAGGGTCTCGTCACCAAGCCTATCCGTTACAACCAATAATTTTTCAATTGCTTGTCGTGTCCATCTTGCGTCACCAGATTTAATGACGTCAACGAACTGAAATGAAGCAACCTGGTTTAGATTTAATTCCATGAGCGATAATCCCAGCAAATATTTTATCTGCGGTCTTTCTGCGACAGCATCAGCTTTTCGCGAAAGAGTTAAAAATGCGTTGGCTGACTGAGCATACTGACCTGATTTCATCAAACCCAGCGCTGCTGATATTTGAGATCGCAGTCCACTGTTTTTCGAATTTGAAAAAACTTTCGGACCGTTAGCAGAATTATTTCTGCTAGAGACTGTTTTTCTAGGTGCAGCCTTTTTCTTTGAGCTTTGCGCTTCCGCACTTTTGAAGTTAATCAAAATTGCTAAAATGGCACCAAATAGTATTATATTTTTTTTCGTCGGTATTATCATCGGTACCTTGCCTCTGGAAAGAAGAAACTTAATCCTGCAGTTAATATAAGGTCGTTATAGCTATTTTTTTCGCCAGCACCCAAGGTTGTTAAGCTGCTATCTGGTACTGGAGTCGCTTGAAAAGTAGTTAAACTGTAGTCCCAACGAAATGCCATCGATTTCGTAATCGCAAAAATTTGCCCCATGCCAACATGGAACGTAGGCACGTTACCTTCTGCAGAATTGGTACTAGATGTTCCACCACCCACAGAAAAGTACATATCAAAGGGTATAATTCGCTCATTAAGCATTGTGAGTTTTCCATAAATTGGCGCCCAAACAAAATCGATTCCATAATAATTTTTTGTGTTAATAAATTTTTCAGGCTGCAGTTGGTTGTTATCTCGAATTTCTTTTGCGACTTCGCGCTCGCTGTTCGTTAAAAATATTCCAGACAACTCGACACCAAGTGATTCTGTGAAGTAATATCCTAAATTCACTTTTAATCCCAGATTCAAAAACCACGGAGAATTTGTTGTTGTACCGCCAGCTGCAAAAAGCTGAAATCTTTCTGTTTTCGGAAGAAATTTTTTCTGAATAATGGAAACTTCACGAAACGGGGCAAGCCTATTCAAATCTGTTAAACTTTGAACTTTCTGATTCAAAATGGCAGGCCTGGGCTCAACGGGCTGCTCAGACTCTTCCTCAGAGTTTTCAGTGACAGCGGGATTTTCAAACACAGGCGCCGGTGTCGGTTTTGGTACTTCATTTTTATATATGCTCTCAACGTTTAAAATTTCTTGATCATCTAATGGCTGATCTTCAGCCATTACCAAAAAAGGAAACAATAAGATCAATAAAATCGAATTTGTGTTTCTAGCTCTCATTCTATCTCCTTAAAACAAATAATTTAAACCAACTTCTAAGTTGGTCGTGTACGTTAAGCGCTCAGAAAAACTGTCATAGCTAGGAATCGGATCTGGCGCGTTCCCTGGATTATCGTTGGGTTTGCTTCCGTCACGCAAAGCTCTTGATTTGAATGGAATTGGAGCTTGATGGGCAAAAAATCTTAAATCAACTTTCAAAGACAAATGGTTCGATAGATAAAAGCGCTCACCAACACCAATGGCGATAGCAGGGTAAGTCTTGTGAACATATTTAATCATACCTAAAGACGATGACACATAAATGGATGTATTCATGACTGTATCTTTTGTTAAACTTAACTTTCCATAATACAGTTTGAAATTATAATCTGCCAAGAATGAATACTCTGGTAACGGAGCACGCCCAAAATCTAAACCAAAATCGTTTTTTAAGCCTTGCGCATCTGCTGAAAGTCCAGAACTATTTTTTGCAAACAAAAGCCCAAGTGAATGTATTTCTGTGAAATGGTAGTTAACTGCCAAGCCAAATTTTGTGGTGTTGGAAACGGGCTCTGTTAAAGCTAGTCCGCCAAAAACTCCGATATCGAATGTCGACATGTCCTTGATGTTTCTGTTTTTCAAACTGACTGAGTTATCAAAAACGGGATAGACAGTTTCTTGCGCAAGTTCATCTTGTGGAACTTCGACGTCAGCGAAAGCTGAAACCGCAATGAGCATGACTATTGCGATAGACAATAACGACTTCAAAATATTTTTTGACATACATACCTCAAGCTTTTGAATAATATCCATACTTTAAAATAAAATTACAAATTTCACGAACTGCACCATTACCGCCAGGTCTTTTTGTAACGTAATCTGCGACATCTAAAACTTCATCGACGGCCTCGGGAACAGTTGCTCCAAAACCGACAGCGCGAATTAGCGGAATATCGTAAATGTCATCTCCGACATAAGCCATTTCATCTGATGTAAAACCTGATTCTTTTTTTAGTTTTTCAAAGGACGGCTCTTTATCCATGGCGCCCTCGTAGAAATAATCAAATCCCAACATTTTTGCACGAGCTCGCACATCTGTAGCCTGGGCTCCGGTAATAATTGCTAACTTGTAACCTGCAGCAGAAAGCTCTTTGATGCCGACTCCATCCCTGACAGAATACACGCGCTTCCATTCGCCATTGGAATCCATCCACAAACGACAGTCTGTTAAAACTCCGTCGACGTCTAACACCAACATCTTTATAGGTTTTAATTTTTGTACATCTAATGCCACGATTTCATTGTGGAAAATTTAATTCTTAACGGCAAGGAAACTGACGACAAAGGTCTGTGTGCAAATTGAAATAAAGCAATGTACTAGACCTTGGTCGATACCTTTTTGGTTGTTTATCTCACTTTGGGGGCTAATAAGTCAGAATAAATTAACATTCCAACTGGATGTAATGGCTTGCCAGATGTTCGATCTAAAACTATTAGCATCTGAATTCGAAATTGTTCCATCATGAATAAAGCTTTTTCAGCAAATTCGTTGGCGTCGATTGTGCGCGGTGAATGACTCATCAAATCTTTTGCAACTTTTGAAAATGGATCTTGCTGCCGCTCTAGAAACCTGCGTATGTCGCCATCAGTGACAACTCCAACCAACCGCCCCTGATCATCAACAACACCAGCAGCACCCCGAACACTTTGATGAGTCATTTTAGTCAGTAATTCTTTTGTTGAAGTCTCAGCTTTTACAAACGGTAAGGCATCGCCTTTTTGCATCAGATCTTTTACTCGCAGTAATTTAGCTCCAAGAGATCCTCCCGGATGAAGTTCTGCAAAGTTTTCTGCCTTGAATCCTCGTTTTTCAAGTGCCGCCATAGCCAAAGCATCACCCATCGCAAGCGTTGCTGTGCTTGAAGAAGTTGGTGCCAGATTCAACGGGCAGGCTTCTTTTTCAACGCTCACGTCCAAAACAACAGTCGCAGCCTGAGCCAAAGTACTTTGTTTTTTTCCGGTAATACCAATGATATTGACGCCGTGTCTAGAGACGAAGTTTAAAATAGAATTCAGTTCGGCAGCTTCACCGCCGTAAGAAATTGCGATCACTAAATCATTTTTAGTTATAACACCTAGATCGCCGTGACTGCTTTCAGCAGGATGCAAATACAAAGATGGAGTTCCCGTACTAGAAAAAGTGCTAGTTAACTTACGTGAAATATGGCCCGATTTTCCAATCCCAGTAAAAACAACTTTTCCCTGGCAATTTAAAATAAGATCAACTGCTTTTTCGAATTCTACTCCCAATCTGGGAATTAAATTTAGTATACTTTCGGCTTCAATCTTTAGCGTGTTTTTTGCGACTTCCAGTGAACTTAACATTACTTGCCTCTTTTCAGCGAAGCTTTCACGAAAGCTGCAAACAAAGGATGTGGACTTAACGGCTTCGATTTAAATTCAGGATGAAACTGCACGCCGACAAACCAGGGATGTGATTTATTTTCTAAAATTTCAACCAAATTACGATCCTCGTTAATACCTGTTGCGACCAGGCCATTTTTTTCAAAAAGATCTTTGTATTTATTATTAAATTCATAGCGATGGCGATGACGTTCTGAAATTTTATTTTTTTTATACGCATCTAGCACAATACTTTTTGGCATCAACTTGCAAGAAAAAGCACCCAGTCGCATGGTGCCGCCTTTGTCTACTTTTCCACGCTGTTCAATCATAGAATCGATGACAATATTTCCACCGCGATTTGATTCACCAACAAATTCTCTGCTGGTTGCATCCTTGATGCCACATACATTCCGAGCAAATTCGATGGCTGCTAACTGCATTCCAAAACAAATTCCAAAAAATGGTATTTCATTTTCTCGAGCGAACTGAATCGCAGCAATTTTACCTTCAACACCGCGAGTGCCAAAACCACCAGGCACTAACACCCCAGCGACAGGCTTAAGAAACTGCTTCGCATTTTTTGAATTCAATTTTTCAGAATCAACATACACAATTTCCACTTGTGCCATGTTGGCTAAACCGCCGTGCACCAGTGATTCATGCAACGACTTATAAGATTCTTTCAAATCAACATACTTTCCGACAACAGCAATTTTTACGGGCTTTCGTTTGGAAGCTTGTATCTTTGCAACTTTTTGCCATCCGCTAATGTCAGGCTTCGTATTTTTTAACTGCAGGCGTTCCACGACAAGCCGATCCAAATTTTCTTTGTACAGCGCTAGCGGCACATCATAAATCGAAGATGAATCTTTTGCTGAAATCACATTTTCTTTTTTAATAGAACAGAACAAACCAATTTTTGCCTTCAAATTTGTATCAATTGTTTTTTCACTGCGACAAATTAAAAAATCAGGTTGCAAACCGATTTCACGAAGTTCTTTCACGGAATGTTGAGTTGGTTTACTTTTTAATTCTCCGGCGACAGCGATGTAAGGCACATAAGTGACGTGCACCAACGCCGTATTTTCTTGCCCGAGCTCTAACCTCAACTGACGAATAGCTTCAAAAAATGGTTGTGCTTCAATGTCACCAACCGTTCCGCCAATTTCGACAATAATAATTTCACAACCCTGAGCCGCCTCAAATAATTTTGATTTAATTTCATCAGTAATATGTGGAATTACTTGCACCGTTCCACCTAAGTAGTCTCCGCGCCGTTCACGTGTGATAACAGAATCATAAATTTGCCCAGCGCTCACAGAATTAGACCGCATTAAATGAGCATTCGTGAAACGTTCATAGTGACCAAGATCCAAATCTGTCTCGGCTCCGTCTTCGGTGACGTAAACTTCACCGTGCTGTAAGGGTGACATCGTTCCAGGATCTACATTTAAATACGGATCAAATTTCATAATGGTAACTTTGAAGCCGCGCGCCTCTAATAAAGAACCCAGACTTGCCGCTGTTAATCCCTTACCAATCGAAGAGACAACTCCGCCTGTTACAAAAATAAATTTTTGCTTTAACTTTTTCAGTTTTGATTTTGCCTTCGTCATTTGTTCACCCATTTTCAAGTGCTACACTAGCAGTTACTTCAGCAGGGCTTCAAGCTTTTGCAAATCTTCCGGGGTATCAACACCATATGTCGGTTTATCAACCTTCAAAACCTTAATGCGAACGCCCAAATACACTGCCCGAAGTTGCTCTAAGCTTTCTGCTTTCTCAAGAGCACTCTGTGGCGCTGCACAGAATCTTTCTAGGAAACTTTTTGAATATCCATACATACCGATGTGTTTCATGGCAAGACCGCAGGAAAAAGGCTCACGTGAAAAAGGTATTGGAAATCGACTGAAATAAATAGCTTCATTATAATGATTTGTGATTACTTTTACAGCATTCAAATTGTTCAGATCTTCAGCCGTCAGTTCGCAAGCTAAAGTAGCCATCGACAGATTTGGATCTTCTAAAAAACTCTGTGCGACTGGATCAATGTAGTCATTTGATATCATGGGTTCGTCCCCCTGAATGTTAATGACTTGATCAAAATCTAAATTTTTAGTCGCTTGAAAAATACGGTCCGTGCCTGTAGCGCAATCTGAATCAGTCATCAGCACATCAACTTGAATTTTTTTACAAAAATCATAAATTCGAGAGTCATCTGTCGCTACAAAAATTTGTGAAAGCATCCTACTGCTTCGAGCACCTTCGACCACCCACTGCAAAATTTTTTTTCCTTTTAATTCTGCTAATGGCTTTCCAGGAAAACGCGTTGACCCGTATCTGGCAGGGATGACTCCAATAATTTTCATGATTCTTTAATCCAGGCCCGGTACATAAAATCTTCAACATCATCACAGCCTACTTTTGTCTGAGACGACACCGGAAAAACTTCTTCGATACGCGACTGATTTTTTATTCGCGCAATGGCTTTGGCAATATCTTGTTTTGAAAACTTGTCAGCTTTCGTTAAAACAATTGCAACCGGAATATCATTTTTCATAACGAATTGAGTGATAGATTCTTCATCCATTGCCCAATCCCTTGCCATATCCATTAAAAGAACCAAACCTGCTAATTGTGGGCGCTGCTTCAAATAATTTTCAATCATTTTGCGCCATAGCTTAATTTCATCTCCACCCCTAGACGCGAATCCGTATCCAGGCATATCGACTAAGCAATAGCTGTTGTTCATATTAAAGAAATTTAGCAATCTGGTTTTTCCTGGAGTCTGACTGACTTTGGCTACTTTTCCTCCAGCCCATATATTAATTAGAGAAGACTTACCAGCATTAGACCTTCCGGCTATGGCGATCTCTTTTAAATTATGCACGGGAAAATCTGAAAACTTAACGGCACTTTTAATGAATGTAACTTTAGGCATGAAAAAATTGTAATCTGTTTTTCACAATTTCTCAATTCTTAGATCTGTTAGCAGCAATTATAAAAAAGCAGTTCAGATCGAATTAAATCCTATTTGGACGGTTTACGATTGCCTTCGAATCTTGAAGTACAGTTCACCAACAAACCCCAAGGAGAATCAAATGAGTCAATTTCAAATCGAACTGATGGATGGAAGCCAACAAAAATGGGATATCCAGAAAGACGAACATCTAAATATCGGCAAAGACAGCACCTGCAAAATTCAAATCTTTGATCCAACACTTTGCGACCGCCACGCCCGCTTGGAAAATAAAGACTCACAAATTTTCATCAAAGATCTGCGTTCGCAGTCAGGAACCTTTGTGAACGGAGCCCAAATTCTTGAAGCTGTTCTGAAAGATGGTGATCTTGTCACCGTTGGACACACCGATTTTGTTCTTCATAACTTAGGCCTAACCGCAATCAATTTTTCTTTAACCAGCAAATGTGAATATTGGAAAAACCAATTAGAAACTTTAAGCTCGGTTGGACAAACAAAATACCCAGTTTTATTATTAGGACCCTCAGGTACTGGAAAAGATGTCATCGCACACGCAATTCATGACGTCAGTCGCTTTCATGAGGCGCCTTTCGTTAGCGTTAACTGCTCGGCGCTGACAGAGACCTTGGTTGAAAGTGAATTATTCGGACATACTAAAGGCAGTTTTACCGGAGCCATCGCCGATCGCAAAGGAGCTTTCGAATCAGCACGCGGTGGAACTCTATTTTTAGACGAAATTGGCGACTTAACTTATGGTCTTCAAGCTAAACTTTTACGAGCGCTTGAAAACAATGAAATAAGACCTGTTGGCAGCGACCGATCTATCAAAACAGATGTTCGAATTATTGCAGCAACTCATCAAAACTTATATCAAAAAATTCGCGAGGGTAGTTTTCGTTCTGATCTCTTTTACCGCCTTAACGTCATCACCGTTGAGACACCAGCACTGAAAGACCGTATCGAGGATTTCGAAGAGCTCTTATATTCTTTTGCAAGACAGATGAAAGTTCGATTTTCTTTCAATGCAATTCAGGCTCTGAAAAAACATGACTGGCCCGGAAATATTCGTGAACTTAGAAATGTTGTGGCCAGAGCTTCTGCACTGTATCCAAAAAAATATATTGAAGAGTCACAAATAGATCTTTTACTGAACAAAAAAGAGAGATTAGCTCACTTGCCAACCGGAGTGAACTACGCAAATCACGGTGATACCAATCAAATGTCTGTGATCAAAGAAATAGAAAAACAAATGATTCTAAAAAGATTAGCAGCGAATAACGGAAATCAAAAACGAACAGCAATTGATTTGGGTATGCCGAAGTCAACATTGCACGATAGAATTCGCACTTACAGTATTGATCTTGAATTGTTCAAACCGTAAATTTTACTAGGGCTTTAGAATAAATGATTTTAGAAGAACTCGGCGAACCTTGCCTTCGGTAAGGTTCGCATTTAAAGCAGACTGATATTTTTCGAGCAAACTTTTTTTTCCCTCAACAGATGTCAGTTCATCATATGAAAAATCTTCACTTTCACGAAGTAAAATATCTTTGAATTCAGCTTCTCGATCTTTGATTTCAATAATAGATTCAGCAGACATGCCTTCAACATTTATTTCTAAAGCCAACATGGGGTTCGTCCCCGAATTTTCTGATGGCTTAACGTTGGCAAACATTTTTGTCATGGTCATTAAATTTTTAGCAAACCTTGGATTGTCATAAAATGGCTCGACGTTATCCATCGGGTTGTAAGAATGAGTAATTAACCCCCACTCAGCATAAGAACGTAAGAACAATCCTTTTGTAAAAAACAAATTAGAAAACTGAAAACCGAAAAAGACAATCATCCCGCTCGTCAGAACTAAAAGCCAAAAGCGAAGCAGTCGTTTTGGGTTTTCATTTATAAAAAATAAATTGCGAAAATGCGAACCCAGAGAATTGTTTTTATTTTCAGCAGAACTGATCGAAAAGATAATGTCATCCATGATCGATAGGTTGACTCCTGCCGTATCGACCTTAATTTCTGAAATTTGCTTCAGAAAATCAGGATCCTCGTCTTGCAAAAGCAAATCGATGTCTTCAAGCGCGATTTCGTCGCTCATCTCCGTATCCTTCGTCTCGGACAAGATATTTATCGGATCAGATTCATCGTTTGGGTCTTGGTTTTCATCACTCACGATTCCATATTAAACAGGCTTAGACTTAAATGCTAGTCTTACTACTAGCCCATGGTCGATAGCAGTCATGCATTCGGTGAAAAACTAATGCATGATAGATTCGATGAAGCAGAAACTTAAATTTCATAATTTGTGCGTACTTCTTCTATTGCTTTCAGTCAATTTCAGTTGTCAAAGTTTTACGAAAATAAAAACTGTACACTCAGAAAAAGACAAGTTAATAGAAAATCAGAACCCACCTCCGACTGCTGCTGTGAAAACTCCAACCACCTTAACCAAAATTGAATTAGAGAAATACGCTTACGAAATAGGACTAGATCCAAGCAAACAACTTAGTGCTGAGGAATTAGAATCCGTTGAGAAAAGAAAGAAAGTACGTTTACTTGAGCGAACTCTAGACTCTCAAAAAGAACGCATGAGTTATTCTAAGATTTTGCCCTGGTTGCAAAATGACAATGAAAAAATAGATTACCTTTCAATTCCTAGCGTTGAGGGTCGACAGGCATGGATTAACAAGAACAAAATCTGGAAACGAGCTCAAAATTTAAAAGACTACACTGAAGTCGTTGAAAATTTAGATATTGCTGCTGGAATGCCCGCTGACTATGTTAGAAAAGCTTGGGGTGAACCTGATTCCATTGATCACAGCGGAAATCCAATTTACAAAAATGAGCGTTGGAAATATTTAAAACAAGTTTCGACACCCAATGGTTATCGCCAAGAAAAGCGCTACGTTTATTTTGAAGGTGGTCGAGTCGTCGGATGGGAGACAGAATGATGAAAAATATGGTGTTAGCGGTTGTAACTTTTTTGTTATTAACTGCAACAGTCGAAGCAGCTTCAGTTTTACAAGTTAAGGGAAATTCTGCAGTTTTAGAATTAACCGATTCTGAGATTAGTGAACTTCAACCCTCAGCAGGTCAAAAAATTAAAATTTCAGTAAATGAAACTTTAGCAGATGGCCTAATAAAGAAAATTGTAAAAAAGAAAATCCTTGTCTCAGTAAATTCAGATCTATCGGGTGAAAAAAACGTTAGAATCCTAATGGATGGTGGAAACAATTCTGCAGACGGGACCAAACGTTTATCAAACAGAAATTCAAAATCAAATTCTTCCCCAATGAAAAAGTGGACTTTAGGGCTTAATTTGAAATATGCACTTGGTGGAGCTGCGAAAATTACGATCAATAACACGCCATTCGATCTAAAGTACCAAGGAATTGATTTTTCGGGAATCGGGTTCTATTACTGGGGCAATGTCGGCGCGGGGGTTGAAGGAGAATATGCCATGCTAAAAGGCGATGGCAACTCAATCACTTACAATGTAACACAAATTCAACTTAGTCTTTTAGGTGAATATAAAATAAAAGACTTCTCTGCAGGTGGACTTTTCACGTTAGCATCCAACTACAAATCCACAGACTCTGCGAACAATGAAAATTCACTTAATGGAATGGGCTTTGGCATCTTCGGTACTTACACTGTTGTTCCGAATGTACGAATTATCTTTGATTACCGAATCGTCGATTACAAATTAGCTCCGGCAACAATTAAAATGACAGATATGCGTTTGGGTGCAGGATATTATTTTTAAAAACTAATTATTTTAATGTGCCTCATCCCAGTTGTCACCAATAGCATAATTTACCTTTAAAGGTACTTTCAGCTTCGCAACACCTTCCATTATTTTTTTAATGAATGGTGCCTGACTTTTTATGTCTTCTGCAGAGCCTTCGAAAATCAACTCATCGTGCACTTGCAGAAGCATATCTAATTTTTGATTGTTAACTGCATCTTGAGAAATTTCGATCATTGCCAATTTTACCAAATCGCTGGCTGTACCTTGAATCGGAGCATTAATGGCAGCACGCTCTCCGAATTTTTTCAGCATGCCGTTGCTTGAATCTAACTCCGGAATGTATCGTCTTCTGCCAAAAAGCGTTTCAACATATTTTTGCTCGTGGGCTTTTTGAGTCGTTGTTTCAATATAACTTTTTATACCACTAAATTTGATGAAATATTTTTCGATAATGTCAGCAGCCTGCTTGCGCGGAATTCCCAAAGTCTCAGCCAAACCATAGGTCCCTTGACCATATGCTATTCCAAAATTGACGGCTTTAGCGATTCGTCGCTGTTCTTTTGTGACTTGATCTAAGGCCACCGCAAATATTTCGGCTGCAGTCGCAGCATGAATATCTAAATCATTTTGAAATGCCTTTATTAGCCCTGGATCGTCTGATATGTGTGCAAGAACTCTTAGCTCTATCTGCGAATAATCTACGGAAAGCAGCTTTTTTCCGGCAGCAGCAATAAAGCTTTTTCGAACCCGCTGCCCGCGCTCGGTTTTTATAGGAATATTCTGAATGTTTGGGTTTGTGCTAGATAATCTTCCTGTTGCCGTTAGAGCTTGATTAAAACTTGTATGCAGTCTGTTATTTTGATCAACCGTCTCTGGCAAAGCATCCACGTAAGTCGATTTCAATTTTGCAAGTTCCCGGTAATTAATAATTTCTTTACCAATCGGATGCTCAAGGTCTTCCAGAACATCATTGTCCGTCGAATAACCTGTTTTCGTTTTTTTTGAAACTTCAAGCCCCAGCTTTTCGAATAAAATAACACCCAACTGCTTTGGCGAGGCAATATTAAATTTTTCTCCTGCCAGTTCGTGAATTTTGACTTCCTGAACAGCTAACTCTTCGCCAAGTTGTTTTGAATACACCTTCAATTCTTCGATGTTTAAAGTGATGCCTTTCTGTTCCATTGCAAACAAAATCGGAATTATTGGCTTTTCCAATTTTTTATAAATTGTTAATAACTTTTTTTCTTCCAACTGGTTTAGAACTGCTTTGTTTAAAATTATACAGGTCGTATAAAACCTTTCGACAGTCAGGTCTTCTGGCAAATCCTCATTCAGAAAAAATGCAGCTAATTTCTTTAGGTTCGAACTGTCAGCAGCCCGAATTACATAAGCGGCTAACATCAGATCCCAATCCATGCGGTTTTGTAAATCAGCTTGCTGTTGCTGACTTAGTTTAAAACCAATTTCATGCCATACGTGCTTTAAATTAAATCCCGACCAAGACACTTTGTCGAAATTAAGTCTGCAGTTCGATTTTTCAGTGTAATAAAGCTCGTTATCAAATCCCAAAGCAATATTTTCAGATTTTGCAAAAATAAAAAACTTTTCGTTCTTATCTAGTCTGCTTTGGATTTCGGTTTCGTTCCAAGGTTTCACGTTAACCGTGAAAACATTTGCATCAGAAGTTATTGGGCTCGCGACCGATTCAGCAGGTGTTGCTTTAGATGAAGCTTCCATTTTAGCTGGCATATCTAGGATTGATTTTTCAAACGATTTAAAATTAAGATCCTGCAAGAAAGCTCTTAATTCTTCGCGTTTTATTGATTTAAGCTTGAAATCATCTAGCGACTTATCCATTGGAACATCGCAAACAATTTGCACCAGTTTTTTTGATAAAAAAGCATTTTTTTCGCTGTTCAGAAGTTTCTGTTTTAGTGCGGCACTTTCAACACGATCAATATTTTTATAAATATCTTCAATACTTCCTAGTTTTTCAATCAGCGTGACAGCACCTTTGGGACCTATACCCGCGATTCCCGGAATATTATCTGATGCATCACCCGTTATTGCTAAGTAATCAATAAACTGCTCTGGGGTGACACCATACTTTTCTTTAACTAGGCCTGGCGTAAAAACAATATCTTTCATCGTGTCGTACAAAAAAACATTAGGAGATATTAACTGACAGAAGTCTTTATCACCGCTGACGATAAAAACTTCATAATTTTCTTTTTCTGCCATCTTTGTTATTGTACCAATCAGATCATCAGCTTCAAACGTTGGGACCTCAACATCAGTAATTCCAAAAAGATTTGCAACTTGTTTTAAGTACGGCATTTGCACTTGCAAATCATCGGGCATTGTTGTGCGGTTGGCTTTGTAATCAATATACAGGTCTTTACGGAATGATGGCTCTTTGCGGTCGTAACAAAAAACAATATGATCTGGATTTTTATCTTTCATTAATTTTACGATCATAGAAATGAATCCATAGACTGCATTTACCGGAATACCTTTTGTTGAGGTCAGTGGCCGAATGGCATAAAAAGCGCGAAAAAACATCGAGCTAACATCAACAATATAAATTTTATTTTTCATGGGCGTCAGACTACTCGGCAGAATGAAATTTGTCGACTTGATCCATGGCGTTTAGATTTAACCACTTTTCTGTTAATGCTTCTCGCTTTAACTCGTGGGAATAATGGTTCAACTGAGATTTGATAAGATGCGTATCTATTTGGCCAAGCTCGATGCGACGTCGAAGTTCTTTTTTAGTTATCCCTAAACACAGCCGCGCATGCTCTAACTCTTGTGATTCCATAGAAAGTAAGTAGAGCTTTTGCTCTATACTTTGTCAAAATATTTTCTAGAAACTGTACCCGTTGAAAAAAAGCTTAAAATTATCGCAGTTATTTCCAAAAAGCCACCAGCTCACTTTCCGGAAATGGCTTTCCGAAAAGTGAGCTGGTGGCTTTTTAGGTGGCTTTTTAATCTGAGAAGACGAAGACCAGGTCGTTTTCGCTGACCATGTCTTGGCGATCGCGAGCTTGGCGCTCTATGAATGAGGGATCTTTTGCTTGTTTGATTTGTACGTCTAAAAAAGTAGCTTTTTTTTGTGTGTTCGAAATTTGCTCGATAATTGTGGACTGATCTCGACGCAAACCCCAAACTCGCCAAAGCGTGCCGTTCACGAACAGAGTTAACACGAATAATATTGCGCACACCAAGGCAACTTTTATCGGCTTGTTCAGCAGCTGTCGAAATCTGAAACTAAGTCTGCGTATATCGTCCATCACTCTATTCAAGCATTTTCAATTTTAGAGAGCAAATTATTATTCGTCGACTTTTTACTCGACCAAAATCCAGACAGTCAGGTAAATCTAATTCATGCAAAAAAATAAAGTTCTGAAAGTTTTGATTAAAAAACTAGAAGCTGATTTTGAAATTTTAAAACGTGCGGCAATGGCAACCTACGAAGATGCAACTCACGAAGAATCTAAACCTGAAAATAAATATGATACTCGTGCATTAGAAGCGTCTTACTTGGCGGGAGCTCAAGCAGAACGTGTTGCCGACACTGCAGAAATTTTACTTTTTTGTCAAAATTTACCAGTCAGAGAACACGCTAAAGTGGCGATAGGCGCCTTGGTAGAAGTGATTTCAAACGATAAACAAAATTATTTTTTTTATTTACCAAAAGGCGGCGGCATTTCAGTTCAAGTGGATGGGAAAACAGTAAGTATTATTTCTCCGGCAAGTCCGCTAGGAAAAGCCATACATGGACTTAAACCTGGCGACACTGCCGAAATAGAAATGAATTCGCAGAAAAAACTTTATGAAATAATTAGCGTTATCTAAATCCTGCTTTATCCCAATAAATTCCCATACCGCCCAGATCTTCTTCAATGCGTAAAAGCTGATTGTATTTAGCCGTTCGTTCACTGCGACACAAACTGCCGGTTTTAATCTGATGACAGTTCAAAGCCACAGCAAGGTCTGCGATTGTCACGTCTTCCGTCTCACCACTGCGGTGTGACATCACTGTGCGCATATTATTTCTTTGCGCAAGACTAACGGCTTCTGCTGTTTCTGTCAGGGTGCCAATTTGATTTACTTTTACTAAAAGAGCGTTCGCTGCTTTTTTGTCGATACCCATGCGAAGGCGCTTTGGATTAGTTACGAATAAATCGTCACCGACCATTTGCACACGCTTACCCATTTCGCCAGTTGCACTGATCCAAGAATCCCAATCATCTTCAGAGAATCCATCTTCGATGCTAACTAGCGGATACTTCTCTGTCCATTTAGCGTAAATGCGTTGTAGTTCTGAACCAGAAATTTTTTGTTTTTCCCACGCATACTTGCTGCCATCAAACATTTCTGTAGCTGCAACATCTAAAGCAAGAAAAACATTTTGTCCGGCTTCGTAACCGGCCTCTAAAATGGCTTCCATCAAAAGTTCCAGTGCCTCTTCATTCGATTTTAGGACTGGCGCAAAACCGCCTTCATCACCAACAGCTGTGGATAATCCTTTTTTTGCTAAAATCTTTTTTAATGTATGAAAAATTTCAGCACCTGCTCTAAGTGATTCTGCAAAAGAATTATTGACCGTTGGCACGACCATAAATTCTTGAATGTCTAATCCGTTATTTGCGTGCGCTCCGCCATTCAAAACATTCATCAGTGGCACAGGCAACCGATACGCCTGCGAACCGCCCACATAGCGATAAAGTGGTAAGCCAGCATCTAGCGCTGCTGCTTTTGCACAGGCTAAAGAAACACCAAGTATAGCGTTAGCCCCTAGGTTGGATTTATTTTCAGTTCCATCAATGTCACGTAAAATTTTATCGATGTAGACTTGCTCAAAAACATTAAGGCCTACAATTTCAGGAGCCAATTTTTCACGAACGTGTTGGATGGCTTTCAAAACGCCTTTACCTAAATATCTTTTTTTATCATTATCACGAAGTTCGTAAGCTTCATGGGCTCCGGTACTTGCACCTGATGGGACTGCGGCACGGCCCATATTGCCATCTGCCGTTTTAACTTCAACTTCGATGGTTGGGTTTCCGCGGCTATCTAAAATTTCTCGGGCGTGCAGACTTCTGATATCAGACATGGCTTTCCTCTTTTTTGGTAATTTCGTTTTTGTTTTTTTCGGGTGAATTCAATTTTTTCAAAGTGTCTAAACTTTCACGGATAATTTGTGGATACTGGTTCTTCACGATATCCCAGTCAACGCGGCGAAAAGCTTCTTTGATGCCGGCAGTTTGCTTCTGTCCCGCAGTCACCAAAGTAACCAATTGATGGGCTCTTACCATGTAATCATGTAAACGTGATAAATTTTGCGCGACTTGGTGTACGGGCCGCTTCATGAATTCAAATTCAGAAAAATCTTCCTGTATGACAGCACGTTCTTCATCTAAAACTCCGTTACTTTTTTGAGATGCCAGTCGCTGCAGCTCTTCATTTCGTCTTTGCAGTTCACGATTTTTTTCTTCTAAATCTTTGCTGCTTTCTTGCAACTGGCGAATCACATCCTGCATTAATGCTGGAGAAATTTGTCGGCTTTCATTGTCTAAAATGCTTGTTTGTTCTGTTGACCAGTCGATGCGTAGATGAATATCAGTCCATTCACAAACAGCTGGCGTTTGTCCGACATAAATTGGTAACGATTCAAACGCCGCTTTTAAATATTTTGTAACTAGCGGATACTGCTCAGCCGGAAGTGGAATATCAAAAGATAACCCTTTGGCGGTTCTTACCAAATTTTCAATCGGTGGTTCTGGAGAAATAAAATAACCCAAAAATTTTTCCGGTTGATGGAAAATTTCTTGCGGCTGCGGCATCATTCTTAAGACGCTATCTAAAACTCCCCATACTTTATTTTTTGGTGTGGTGTGACCTGCTTGAATAAGTGTTCCAGAGCTTAGAGCAAGGCGTTCTAGAAATGCCTCCATATCCGGAGCCCGCATCCAGTACGATGGATCACGCAGCAATTCCCAGGGAATATCCGTTTCAGAAAAATAACCGGACAAATCAATTTTCTCTGATTCTAAATAAGTTAAAATGGAGTGAGTGACCTTACAGCTAAAATGCACAACGCAATGTAGTGGAATGGCCTTGTAGTCGCAAGTTCTTAAATCAGGTTTTGCTACAGTATTAAGCGGCTTTTATAGGTTTTTGAAATTTAGTCGGAGGGAAGTTGATTTTGTTGTCTAATATTTCTTGATAAAATGAAGGCATATTTCCAGTTGCTTCAATTCCACCCTCTAGCGTTCCGTCAGAACGACGCGATAATTTCGCAATTTCAAATATAGGAACGACAATATAATTTCCTTCTTTATCGATGCCGCGCACTTCAGAAATTGCGCCCACTTTTCTAGAACCATCAGAATATCTAGAGATTTGTACGATGATTTCAATCGCGGATGCGACTTGCGACGTCAATGCTTTTTCACTGATTTTAGCATCGCCTCCTGCAGCAAGTGCCTCAAGACGGACAATCGCATCTTCGGGCGTGTTCGCATGCACGGTGCCCATGCTGCCTTTGTGCCCGGTGTTCATGGCATTAATTAATTCTAATGCTTCACTCGATCTAACTTCACCCACGATGATGCGATCTGGACGCAATCGTAAAGCGCTTTTTAAAATATCCTTCATATTCACTTCACCTTTACCGATTTGATCTGCCTGCCTGGTTTCAAAGCGTACAATGTGTTCATAATCAATTTGAAGCTCTGATGAATCTTCAATGACCAGCACGCGCTGACCTTTAGGTATTCGTGAGCACAGAAGACCAAGCAGTGTCGTTTTACCTGATCCCGTTCCGCCACTGACAATAATATTTTTTCCAAGAAACATGCACAGATCTATAAACATCCATGCATCAGCAGAAATAGTTCCGTATTTAATATAATCCGCCGGTGAAATTTTACTGGCAGTGAATTTACGAATGCTAATAACAGTGCCTTGTCTAGAAATTGGCGGCATCACGGCTGCGATTCGTGAACCACTTGCAGGGTGACCTTCGATGATAGGTAAGCGGGCATCTAATCTTGGCTCGTCTTTACTGATGCGACGACCAACCGACTGGGCAATACTGTTTATGGCTGCCTGTAAATTATCTTCGTCTGGAAATTTTGCCGTGGTCAGTTCTAACTTTCCACGTCTTTCAACGAAAATCTGATCAGGACCGTTGATTAGAACCTCTGAAACTCGTGGATCATTCAAAAATTCTTCAACCGGAGCAAGTGCTCTGGCGATAACTTCTTTGAAATTTGAGTTTTCAGAGGACATAAAACCTTCTTAAGTATTTAAAATTATTTTTCTGAAGCCACACGTCGTACAGAAGTATCTGGCACAACAACCAGTTTACCTTGCACACCAGTTTCAGGACACTGGTATGAAAACACGCCTTCAACTTTTGGTTCGATCACAAAGGTTTTCAGATTTCCATAAATGGTGTTGTGCGACTGCGTGAAAGAATCCATCAAAAAGCTGGTGTTCTTTTCACGCATGTTTAAATTCACAACATGAATTTTATATGCTTCGCCCTTTTTAACTTGCACCACATCTGGAACGAAACCCGCATCGGTATTTACAATGACGATCTCTTTAGAGATGTCGACAACGTTAACAGCATTTTTCAGCGCTTCCATTATTTCAGCGTCTGTTGATTTTTCAACTTTTTTTGCTGCTGAGTTTGTTGCAGGCATTCTTTGATTTTCAATTCTGACTGGTTCTGTCTGTCTGCGTGACAAATCGATTTCCCAAGCGTGAATTTTCACTTGTGCAAAAAAGAAAAATGAAAATAAAAAGCTTCTAGTGAAGCTCTTTGCGGTCTTGAAATTCACTGAATTCACGAGCTACCTCCAATGCGACGAAATGTAAGGATTTTTCATCCATAGTATTAAATATTGAAATTAATTTTTCTTTGTTTCCACGACAAGAATTAACAGATTCACAAACATGGCTGACATGTTTCGGATTTTTTGACATTTCTGCTGTGATAACTTCCCAGTCCATACCTAAAACGGGATCGATGGCTCCAATGGTATAAAGTGCATCAAAAACAGCTTGTAAATCACCTTGTATAAACATCTTGTCTCCTCCGGTTTCTTATCGGCACCAACCTTGGCACCTATGAAACATTTCGGAGGAAAATGAACTTTGCTTGAGTCAATATGAGACAATTTCAAAAAAAAACTAAAAACCAGACTTATGTTTTACTTTTTTGATTTCTTCTTCATGTCCGTTGTTTTAATTTCAATCAATCGCTGTGCGATCGCCGAAGGAGTTGACGTGCTTCGCATTAAATTGAGCTTTCGTTCTGACAGCGCAGCTTTAGAAAATTCGATTTCTGCTGAAGCAATGCGTTCGATGATTCGAGTTTCGAAAGCTGGACTTTGGTACTGCTTGAAAAAGCTTGGTTTAAATTCAGCAATGATGTTTTCCAAAACAACCGCAGAGGTAACTTGGTCGGATGGATGAGCATTTTCAGATTTCAGCAAGCGGATGCTATTGGTGACTGTCTCTTCAATCGTTGATTCCCAAGCGTCATTATCTTCCAGCGGGTTTTTGATAATTGAAATTACTTTTTCTAAAAGACCGTCTTCATCCGGGCGGCCCAAGCAAATTTGCAGCCCCTCTTGCAATGGCTGGAGACTGTTGGTGCTTTTGAACTGTCTGACTTTTTGCTGCATCAGATCGGACATTTGATCCAAATCCATTATTTGCAAACGACTGTAAGACATTTCAATTTCTCTGGCCCCTGATGTAACATTCGATGACGCACAACCGATAAGAATAAGCGAAACCAATGCAGTTATCATTTTAAATTGAGTTATTTTTTTATTCATAAGTGACACTATAACTCAGGTTTCACAGATATTTGAGAGCAGACTTTTTTGTCTAGACTTCAGGCGAGTCATGCCGAGTTAAAAAAAAGAATTTTCGTTTCTGATTAGCTGTGACACACTATCAAAGCTTTATATAAAGAACCTAACCGGAGGAAAATTTGAAAACTACATCGCGAATTTTATCAACACTGACAATCGCTATTTCAGCTGTGACTTTAGCTGCTTGTGCCCCAACTGCTAAGCAATTAAAAGACGCTGTTGAAAAAGATCCATCAATTGTTTTTGCAGCCATCGAAAAAGATCCAGCGAAATTTATCGAAGTTGTTAACAAAGCTGCTCAAGATGCACAAAAAGTTGGTGCAGAAAAAGCTCAGGACGACGAGAAAAAATCACGTCAGGCTGAGTTCACGAATCCACTAGTTCCTGTAGTTGAAGAAGGCCGCGTTATCTTTGGAAACAAAGACGCTGCTATCACAATCATCGAATACTCTGATTTTCAATGTCCTTACTGCTCTCGTGGATATCAAACAGTTCAGCAAGTTCGTAAAGAGTACGGCGACAAAGTGCGCATCGTATTTAAACATTTGCCACTTGATTTTCACCCTTTAGCGATGCCAGCTGCAAAATATTTCGAAGCCATTGCCAAACAAGATGCCAGCAAGGCAGAAAAATTTCACGATGCTGTTTTTGAAAATCAAGGCATGTTGAAAGACAAAGGCGAAGGTTATTTCAAGGAAGTTGCAAAAAAATTAGGTGTTGATGCAAAAAAACTTGAAATGGATCTTAAAGATGAAAAAATTCAAGCTCGTATTACTGCTGACATGGAAGAAGCTAAAAAATTCAACATGAGCGGAACTCCGGGATTTTTAATCAACGGTGTCTCTTTACGTGGTGCTTACCCGTTCCCAGCTTTCAAAGAAATCATTGATCAGCATTTAGCAAAAAAGTAATTTAAAAAAATATTTTAATTTTTTAAAAAAAAAGGATGTCACACAGATATCCTTTTTTTATTTTATAGGCACTATCTTTTGACTTAGACCTATTTGCTCTTTAGAAATTTCAACAAAAACAGGTGTGACAATCAGACCTTTTTTCACAGCCTGATCAAAAAGTTTTTTGTAAACAGGGTCTATGTCTTCAGCGACTGAAAAAGCCTTCACATCATTTCGCTGGATAGCAAAAATCAATTCAGATTTATGACCTTGATCAATCAAGCTCATCAATTCCTTTAAATGCTTCTGCCCACGCTCGGTAACAGCATCGGGAAACTGTGCAAATCCGTCCCGCGCCAAAGTCACATTCTTAATTTCAATGAAGTGTTTCATTTTGTCTGCAATTTCTAAATCGGTCTTATTTATACAAAAAACGCCATCAAGGCGACTTTCTTTGTTGATCTTGTGTTCTGACTTATAAAAAGAATATTTTTCCCAGTTTTTGAAGTGTGGTTTTTTATCTGAAATCGATTTTTCAGCAGCATACTGCACAATTTTATTTGGCCAGGATGTGTTCACTCCAACCCAAGCGCCTGATACGGCCTGTACAGCTTCTAGTGTGCCTTTTAATTTTCGAGCTGGATCATCACTTAAAGAAAACCAACATTTATGCTGATGGTCTTTTTCAATAACCGACTTCAAACTTCCCGTGTTGGGACAGTGAATGGTTAACTGAATTTTTTTATTATTCTTAACATCGATGTATTCTACATCTGCAAAAAATCTTTTATAACGTTTTAGTAATACACCCTCAGTTAGCTTTGATTTGAATACAATCATCACATTCTTTCTGGAACAGGAATTCCCAAAAGTGCTAATCCTTGTTTTAATATAGCAGCAGTTGCTGTCGCTAAAGCCAAGCGAGATTTCTTCAGTTCCTCGGAATCAGCTTTACCAATCGAGCATTCATGATAAAATACATTAAATTTTTTGGCAGCTTCATAAAGAAAAGTACAAAGTGCAGAAGGTCTGTAATTATCGGCAGCTATTAATACAACTGTATTAAAATTCATCAAGTGCTGCATTAATTTAATTTCTGATGGATCAGAAAGAAGTGATCCATCGAAGTTGTTAAGATCGACTGCAAACTTTTTTATTATCGATTGAATCCGAGCATAACTGTACTGAATGAATGGCCCCGATTCACCGTCTAACTTAAGCCACTCTTTCATATCAAAAACGATTTTTTTATTTGTATCTTGTCGAAGCATTCCATATTTAATCGCTCCTTGCGCCACACAATCAGATACGGTTTTGATTTCTGCTTCGCTCCAGTCGCTGTATCTTGAAAGGTACTCAGTGCGCACGTGGTTTTCCATTTGGTTTACCAGATGCATTAACGGGACTATGTTTCCTTTACGAGAGCTCATAGCGCCATCCGGAAGTTCCACAAAATTGTACTGCAAGTGAAAGCAGTTTTTAGCTTGCGGAAATCCTAAAACTTCTAGGACTTTGAACACCTGCTTAAAATGCAAAGCTTGGCGAACATCGACGACATAAATTGATTTTTCAATATGATGTTCTTGAAACTTTCTGCGTGCAAGTTCGATATCTTTAGTTGCGTAAAGACCTGTACCGTCTGTCTTAAGTAGCATGCAAAAGCCCAAGTTTTCGCTTTCGAAATCTAATCCGATGGCACCCTGCGACTGAACCAGCTTTCCTTCTTCAAAATATTTTTTTATCATTTTTACAGAATCAGCGTCGACATCCGATTCCCAATACCAAATGTCAAATTCAACACCCGCCCATTTATAAACTTTTTTCATCAGATCGACGGACCACTGCCGTGTTTCTTTCCAAAGATCAAAAAAATCACCACTTTGATTTTCAAGCTGTTTTAATATTTCAGTCAGTTGCTTTTTATTGGACTCAAATTTTTCAGATTTTTCTTCATCTTCTAATTTAATATTAGCAGCAGAATACATTTGGCCCAACCACTCGCCCCGATCGGTATCAGCACGTTTAGAATTTAAAACGTCTAAGCCCACATGATTTTTTATATACCACAAACATTTAGCAACGTGCGTTCCGACGTCCCCAGGAAATGTTGTGCTGACAATTTCATGACCAGAATACCGCAAAAGTTTAATCAGCGAATCACCCAAGCATAAGTTACGCATGTGGCCCACATGTATTTCTTTGTGCGTATTCGGCTGGGAATATTCGATCATGCCTTTAGGGGTTTCTTCAGTCAGCTGGCGTCTAAAGAAGTCCCCAGAAATTGCTGGAACTACAATTTGGCTAGCCAAAATTTTTGAAGAAAATTTAAAATTTAAATACGGCCCTGCTGCTTCGATCGTGGTCACGTTTTGGATAGAGCCGATCAATTCCTTTAACTGCATAGCCGCAGCCGCAGGTGCTTTTTTCAGATTTTTTGCCAATATAAAACAGCCAAAAGCCAGATGTCCCAAATCCGTATTCGGAGGTTCCACTAATTGGTTATAAATTTCCGTTTTTTGTAAATCCACGCCCAAATTTGAAACTTCTTTAAATAAGGCCTCAGTCAACAAAAGTCGTAGTGGATCATGCATTAGATTCATGGACCCAAGATTTAATCCATTTAAAAAATTTGTCAATTTAAACAAAAAACCTGCATGGCATTTGCTTGGATGAAATGCTCGTATGCAGAAAAGAGTTAAAAGTGCAAACCAGACAATTTATAAGCGGATTTTCGGATCTGAAAAATTTATTGATCGAGACATATAAAATCGAAAAAGAAAGCACTCAAATAAAACTGTATTTTTCCGAAATAGAAAACAATCTTCTTTTGCATGATTACGATAATCATGCCCTCATTTTCGTGCTCAGCACTGATATGAGACGTAAATACATCAGAAAAGGGCTTTCGCCGTCAGCCTACCTGGTTGTAGAAAGATCACTCATGGACGAAGTCCCAACAAAATTCTTAAACGAGGGATTTCAATTATATGGCTTTTTTAGATCTTAAATTTTGGACTTTAGAGTGGTGTTCCAAATATCCAGATAGGTCTCGAAATGCTTGTCTTATTTGATCTTCAGTTGGTGGACTACTCAAGGTCTCATCTGCCCATCCAAGAACCCAGTCTTGGTGATGAGTGGCGTTTTGTCTTACTATCGAGATGTGACCAGTTCGGTCAAAACGAACCAACATTAAATCAATGTGTCCACAATTTTCATAGATGTTAAACCATTCGATTTTCTCAATAGTACTGCGTGATTTCAGGTCCATTTCATCAGCATCTTGGAAATTTACGATGCTCGTGATTCTAATTTTTTTGCCAGCCACTCTTTCAAAATACAGGTGCATCGCCTTGCCACAATAGCCTTCAAAGTTTTCTTCAATATCAAAAACTAAAAGCTCGTAAAGCTCTTGTTCTTGAAATTTTTTTCCGACCAAATCGTCAAAGTTCATAGGTTCTTGTCGGAAACTCCAGCATTAATATGAATACCTTGCTGTCTTCCCATATGCCTAGACAAAGGGCTGCTGCTCAGCTATGTTTTCGCTAAACCTTGGGGATTTCTTATGTCTGATGTCGCAGTTAAAACTCGAGTTCCAAAGCCTGACTGGCTGAAAGTGCGCGCCCCATCAGGCGAAAATTATGGCCGCATCAAAGATATGCTGGGTGAATTAAAACTGGCAACCGTTTGCCAAGAGGCAAAATGTCCAAATATGGGTGAATGTTGGTCCGGCGGTACAGCTACATTTATGCTTATGGGTGAAGTTTGTACACGTGGCTGCCGGTTCTGTAATGTAAAAACCGGCAACGCAAAATTGGGACTTCCACCCGTTGACGCTTTCGAGCCCGAAAAAGTGGCTTTCTCAATTTCTCAGATGAAATTGAAGTATGTTGTTATCACTTCCGTCGACCGTGATGATATGCCAGATCAAGGATCTGACCACTTTGCCAGAACAGTAAAAACAATTAAAAAATTAGACCCAAATTTAATTATTGAAATTCTGACACCTGATTTTCGCGGTGATGAACAACTGATTTGCCATTTAGCAGCTGCAAAGCCTGACGTCTTTGCTCATAATATAGAAACTGTAGAGCGCTTAACGCCAACTGTACGGGATCCGCGTGCTAAATACCGACAAACTTTGCGCGTGTTAGAAACTGTGAAAGAGTTTGATCCCAGCATGTACACCAAGTCATCCATCATGCTGGGTCTTGGTGAAAATGATGAAGAGATTTTACAAACACTGAAAGATTTAAGAAAAGTTGGCTGCGACGTTGTGACGTTCGGTCAGTATTTACAACCCACTGAAAAACATTTAAAAGTTATTGAATACATAACGCCTGAAAAATTTAAACACTGGCAAACGTTAGCTGAAGGCATGGGTTTTTTATACGTTGCAAGCGGCCCGTTGGTGCGAAGTTCTTACCGCGCTGGTGAATTTTTCATGAAGGGTGTTATTGAAAAACGAAAACAAGCAGCAGCACAAATGGCTGCAGATAATTCTGAA
>JAYTPC010000035.1:0-2022 GCA_043747425.1 Bdellovibrionales bacterium | reverse complement strand
GGTATTTGCAGGGATGAAACTATCCGAATTTACTGCTTCCCCCACGCCTAAAATTGATTCTGCAACTTCCACAACATGAGAATCTATGCCTAAAACCTCACCCAAAATCGAATTAACTGCTGGCTCTGAAATATCTTTTAGCACCTCATTTGCTACTTCGTCTGCGGGTATTTGCAGGGATGAAACCTCATCGGAATTTTTAATTTCTGCTGGCATAAGCTGGTCAAAATCGCTTAAAAAATCTGTTTTTTGAGATTCATATATCCTTGATTTTTGTTCGATTTCAGCTGCGATAACTTTTGAATTGGTAGGTATTTGCAGGGCAGAAACTGATTCAGTTTCATCTTCATTCTTTGGCCAGCCCACCCAACTTTTTCGAATTTTAGGGTAATGTGCAAAACTAAAATTTAACTTGATTGCATCGCCACCCAAGCCCAATACTAGAGCCTCGATTCCATTTTTTCGCGGCCCGAAATCGGTTTCGAGCTGACTAGGCAAAATTACTGCAACGCTGGCGCGTTGCATGGATGCGCCACTGCCGTTTCCGTTTTGACTTGCCGATGTTGTTTTTGCTCGCCATTCGATTTCTCTTTCGCCAACCTCATCTCCTACAAATTTTTGACTTACCGAACCTTGAACTTTTGGGAATATTTTGACGCCAGTTAGCGCCAGCCATTTTTGCGCCTCGTCTTTTCCGTAAATTTGGTTAATTTGCGAAATATCTTGAAACCCCAAAATGACGCTGATGCCCTTGCTGCGGCCAATTTCCATCGCCGATGCAATGTCTTGAAGTTTTCCAGCCTGCGGCAATTCGTCCAGAAATAAATTTAGATAACGGTCTTTCGACTCGGAAAATTGCAAGCTCGAAATATGTTTTGTAAATAAATTGACCAATGCGCGTGCAAGTGCTGAGCTAAGTTCAGAATCTTTTTTATCTCCCTGAATTATCAAATTTTTAATTGCAGGATTTTCAGAATCGAGATACTTAATTAACGAAAAGTGTTTTTTGTTTATTTTTTTAGCGACTAGTGACATCTTATAAATTGATGAGCAGAAACTACGAATCGTTACAATTATTGAACCAGTCATTTTTGACTCTGCATCAAGAATCGAATCTTTGGCAGGTGGGTAAAACTCATTAGCGATTTCTTTTAATTGCTCAATTTCAGATTCGAAGATGAGGTAAGAAAGGTGAGTCCAGCTCCAATTTTGTCCTTTTTCGATTTGTAATTTTAAGATGCAAGAAATCACTATATTTTGTGCCACACTCGCCCAAAATGGATCATCGCCGCCGCCTGGAATCATCGACGCGGCGAAGCTTGCAGCATCGCCAAGGTCGAGTAAATCATCGCCAAGCCACCAGTGGCATGTTCTTGAATCAGTTGGGCTTATGATGTTGCAATTCGTAACCCAGCCCGTAAAATCACCTTTTGTGAGGTCAAAAATTATATTTTTATGACCGTTTTCGATTGTTTGCTTTAAAACAGAATTTATTACGACTGTTTTTCCGCCACCTTGCGCACCCATGATTAAAAAACTTTGAAGCATTTTTTGACGAGAAATTAGAACGTCGCCAACCCAAACGCCTGCGCCTGTATTTTTTATTGCGTCTTTTTGGCTATCGCTTGCAGAATTTATCGCCTCTTTCCCAACTAAAAAACGTCTGCCCTTAATGTGAATTAAAGGGTCAATTTCGCGCAGCAAGTGCGCTGTAAACCACGCCCAGCCCATCATTGACACGATTGGCAAGGCAAAGAAAATGATTGAATCTTGCGGGTTTGCTAATATGAATTCGCCATACCTACTGAAATTATTAGTTTTGTATAGGATTTTTACTTGCCGAAGAGCGCTGATTTTGTTGATGGTTATATCAAGTTTTTGGTTTGCCAAAATGGCTAAAGACAAAATAATCGGATGAGCGATTGCAGAGTAAATTAAACCCTGCTCCCAATTTCTAAATTTTTCCGAAGTTCTTAAAACTGTATTTAACATAATACATAAATATTACTACATATGTATTGC
>JAYTPC010000034.1:0-13734 GCA_043747425.1 Bdellovibrionales bacterium | reverse complement strand
GGAGGGTTTATGTCTGGAGTAAACAAAGTAATTATCGTAGGTCGTTTAGGTAATGATCCTGAAATGAAGGCCGTTGGACAAGGGGCTACAGTCACTCGTCTAAGTATCGCAACCAGTGAAAACTGGGTCGATAAAGGTGGCCAAAAGCAAGAGCGTACCGAATGGCACCGCGTTGTGGTTTGGGGAAAGCTAGCAGAGATCTGCGGCAAATACCTAGCTAAAGGACGCCAGGTTTATGTTGAAGGAAAATTGCAAACACGTTCTTGGGAAGATAACGGTCAGAAGAAATATTCGACTGAAATCGTAGCTAGCACCGTGCAATTTTTAGGTTCAACAAATGCTGAAACTGGAGCAAGTGCTGGAAATAATCAAAACCAAAATTCAAATGCTGGTGCTGATTTCAATTTCGGAGACTTTGGTCCAGAGCCTACATTCAATCAAAGTGAAGAAATTCCATTTTAATTGAACTGATATCGCTTTAAAAATTAATTTTTTTCGAAAAGACCTGACAAAGGTCTTTTCTTTTATGTATTTCCTCTTCAAAATTAAAACATGAGATACTTAAGTCCTGTTGTCGTAATTTTATCATTTCTTCTGTTTTCAAACTGTACAATATACCGTTCGCCCGAGCGTAAAGATTTTGAATCGGATGCTCCCGGGTTTGCAGTACAGAATCTAAAACAATTAGGTTGTAGAAATGCCAGCGTACAATCCAAAGCAAACTCGAAGAAATTAATTACTGTTATTCAGGGGGCTAAATCAGACAGCCATTTTTTATGGGAGTATTTGATTGAAGGTGAATCGTACTTTGAATCAGATAACTTAAAAGGAGTCTACTGTGCCTTTGAAAACAGTTAGTTCCTTCTTCCTTTTAATTTTCATAATTTCAAAGTCTTTGCCTGCAGCTATTGTGACCCAGATTAAAGGTAGTAAAGTTCTGATTGATAACGATGATGCAGAAATTCTTCCTGACCAAGAGTTCTATGTCGTTGATAAAAAAAATAAAAAAACTGGCAGCCTGATTAAAATTATTTCTGTGCGGGGTGAGAAATCTATCGCCATAATAACGCGTGGAAATATTTTACCAGGACAATCACTGCTGCCGAAACCTTTTGTAAAACCAGAACCAATGAAGACAGAAAATACCTATGACGAAGTCGCTCCAATTTCTAAAGCAGAAATGCCACAAGAAAATAAAGACACGCAGGAATCAACAGACAGTGAAGAAGATCTTTCACCCGTTTATAGAAACAATGGGAAAAGAATCGGTGTTTTGGTGAACATGATGTTTAACACCATGAGTGCAAAAGAATCTGACGGGGTAGCACCCACACCCAGCACTGAAAATGTTGGCATGGCTGGCGTTTCAATCGGCGTGACCGGCACAATTGATTATCCGCTGAAACCATGGCTTGAGTTTCGCGGAACTGCGGGCTTCGAACCATTTATCGTTTCAAATACTGCTAGTATCAACGGTTGTGACAACACCACATCGCGTTTTTGCAGCACAAATATTAATTATTTAACTGCCGGTGGGTATGGACGTTTGAACTTATATCAAAAAAAAATTATTAACCTTTGGGCTGGACTTGGAATAAATCTTCGCTACCCCATCACAAAATCATCAACTGCTGTTAGGACCAGTGATCTTAATTTAACAACAAGTTATGGCCTGGTCGGCGGCGGAGAATACTTTATAACTCACAAGGAGTTTGTTCCATTTTCAATTGAACAGCAGTTTTTTAGAAGTTCGGACACGGTCACTGCCAGTTTTTTTTCATTCCGCGTGGGTTACGGACTATCTTACTAACTAACCCATAATCCGCTGAACATTAATAATACCTTTGATTTTTTGTAACGACAAAATAGCTGCTGACAGCTGCTTGGTGTCTTTCACTGAAATTTCAAACTGACAAACTGCTTTTTTGTCCCTGGTGGTTCTGATTTGTGCGGATTCAATATTTATTCCCTGTACGGCAAAAGATTCTGACATCAGTTTTAGCAAGCCAGGTACATCTTGACCGATGACTTCTAATTTAACCTGACGTTCTTGCCCGTCACTAGCTGTTTTAGAATTCCAAGTGACATCGACTCTGCGCATTTGATCAACTTCAAAAACTTTTCGGCAATCAGCTTGGTGAATGATAATGCCTTTACCACGACTGATGAAGCCCGTAATAGAATCTCCGGGAATTGGTCCACAGCACTTGGCAAAATGAACCAGCACGTCCTCCATGCCATCCACTGTGACCAGTGAATTTGATTTTCGCATTTTTGCTTTAGCTGATTTTACAACTTTTTCTAAAAATGTGATGTCTTCGGGCTTTTCATTCTTCTCAATTTCTTTTTGAATCGCATCAGGGCTTAAATTATCGATCAGATGTTTGGGTTCAAATTTTCCATATCCAACACGGGCGTAAAGTTCTTCTAAATCAACAATTCCGCTTTCGCTCATGTACTTTTCAAACTCAGGACCTTTCAAGTATTTAGCCGCTGCCAAGCTAAATTTTCTAAATTCTTTCTCTACAATATCTTTTCCAATCACAATAGAATTTCGTCGTTGCTCTTCTTTTACAAACTGACGAATTTTAGCTTTAGCCTTATTAGTAACTGCGAATTTGAGCCAATCCTTAGACGGCGTTTGGGTTTTTGAAGTGATAATTTCAACGCGGTCACCATTCAACAGCATATGTTTTAGCGGAACCATTTTGCCATTGACCCGTGCGCCCGTACAGGTGTTTCCCAAAGACGTGTGAATCGCAAATGCCAAATCCACCGGAGTCGCACCCTCTGGCAGTTCTTGCACATCACCTTTGGGCGTGAAGACGTAAATATCACGTTCAACCAAATCTGTCTTTACGATATCTAAAAATTCATCGGGCGAACCAGTTTGGCTGAGCGAAAATAAATCTCGTAACCAATTTGTTTTCTTCAGTTCAGTGTCATCTAATTTGCCGCGCTCTTTGTAGTTCCAATGCGCAGCGATTCCTTTTTCGGCGATAAGATGCATTTCATCCGTGCGGATTTGCACTTCAATACGGTCACCACCAGGACCAATAACTGTTGTGTGTAACGACTGATACTTGTTGGATTTGGGCATGGCGATAAAATCTTTAAATCGTCCCGGAATAGGCTTCCAGATGGAATGGATGTACCCCAAGACCTCGTAACATTCGACAACGCTTTCGACAGTAATACGAAACGCAAGCACATCATAAATTTGATCATATGATAAATTTCTTGAAGTCATCTTTCGGTAAACAGACCATAAATGTTTTGATCTGCCGTAGACTTTAAATTTTTTTATGTTTGATTTGGATAGAACTTCATCAATGTTTTTTCGAACTTCAGCAATGTACTTCTCAGTTTCATTTTCGTTTTTTTCTAATTGCTGAACAAGCTCATAGTACTTATCAGGTCTTGAGTAACGAAAACACAAATCTTCTAGTTCAATCTTTAAGGCGCTGATACCAATTCGACCAGCCAGTGGACAATAAATTTCTAAAGTCTCTTGGGCTATGCGAACCTGTTTTTCATAAGGCATGTGATTGAGCGTTCGCATGTTGTGCAATCTGTCTGCAAGCTTAACTAAAACCACGCGCACGTCTTTACCCATGGCAACGATCATCTTTCGAATGTTCTCGCCTTGCTTGTCGAAGTTATTTCGAAAATTCATCAATCCAATTTTGGTGACACCATCGACTAACGCCGTAACAGTTTCACCGAATTCTTTTTTTATTATTTCAAGCGTGGCTGGCGTATCTTCAACAGTATCGTGCAGTAAGCCCGTTGCGATCGTATCTAAATCTAAGTGCAGATCCGCCAGAATGCCCGCCACATTTAACGGATGTGTGATGTAGGGCTCTCCGGACCTGCGCAATTGACCTTCGTGACTTTTTTTTGAAAATTCATAAACGCGTTCGATAAACTGCGTTTGTGCTGCCGGATGATAAGACTTAATTTTTTCACAAAGCTCTTCAATGGTTTTGATTTGCTTTTGTGGAAGTCGGTCATCACTAAGAATTTGCAGCATCTGATTATTTTAAAACAAAATAACCCGCTTTTTAAGCGGGTTATTCATTATTCTTCAAATTTATTGATTTTTACAGACTAAAGCTGTGGAAACACATAATTCACGGCTTTTTGCATGAATTCGCTGTTTCCGACGTGTTCAGTTATTTATTAAGATCAGAAAGCATGTCGGTTGTTGCGGTTGCTATATCAATTTTTGATTCAAATCCAACGTTACCCATTGCCACTTCACGCAGGGAATTGACGATGTATTTATTGTTTTTCATAGCCACTGTGCAGTCGCTGCCTTTTAGAAGTTGCTTCGCACGTTTAGCCACTAATAATACTAAAGCAAAGCGATTCGGAACTTTATCCATGCAATCTTCTACCGTTACGCGAGCCATTAGGCCTCCAATTGGTTACATGTGTTGACATGATTATTTTAAAGAGAAGTATCTGACTATAAACCTAACCTATCCAAATCTCAACTATTTTCTTAAATTCTGCAAAGGACTTATCAAAATTGTCATTCACAATTTGCACGTCGTATTCACCAGCTTTTGCCATTTCCTTCTCCGCATTCTGCATGCGAATATCTAAATCTGCCGGGGGGCCCCCGTCTCGCTTAATAACGCGCCGTCTAAGCTCGGCTATCGATGGTGGCAAGATGAAGACCGTTTTGGCATGTGGAAACTTCGACTTAAACGTAATCACGCCCTGAATATCAATGTCCATGATGACCACTTTGTCCTTTGCCCAGGCATCCTGAAGCTGTTTGTAGGACGTCCCATAATAGTTCGTATGCACCTGAGCCCATTCGATGAAAAAGCCATCTTTTACTTTATTGTTGAAGTCTTCGACTGTTATAAAAAAGTAAGGCTTTCCTTCGCTTTCGTGATGTCGCATGGGTCTGGTGGTGTAGGTAATAACGTCGTGTATACGTGGATTTTCCGCGGTTATTTTTTCAACGAAACTGCTTTTGCCAGCCCCGCTTGGAGCCGCCACGATAATCATTTGCGTCTTCATTCGATGTTTTGCACCTGTTCTCGGATACGCTCAATTAAGGTTTTTGACTCCACAACGGCTTCAGTAATACCTGCAACCTGGCTTTTTGAACCGATAGTATTTACTTCGCGCAAAAGCTCTTGTGTGTAAAAATCTAGCTTCTTTCCTTCAACGAACTTGGCTTCGACTAATTTTTCGAAGTTTTTTAAATGCTCTGATAAACGTGTGATTTCTTCATTGATGTCAGCTTTTTCTAATTGCATGACTATTTCTTGAGAAATTCTTTGGTTATCAAAAGTTGTACCAGCCATTTCTTTCGATAATTTAAGTTTAATCCTGGTTTCAAAGCGCTCTTGCAAAACTTGATTTGCTTCTTCTCGAAGTTTTGTAACTTTTAACATGTGTTTTTGCAGATCTTTTAAGTTTTTCATCAGATCTTTTTTTAAAGCAACCCCTTCACGCTGGCGCTCTATTTCAATTTTCTTCAAAGCAGCATCAAAAACTTTTTTTAGCAAAACAGCTTCATTCAAATGAACAGTTTCATTTTCTTCGATATGAATAACATCGGGCATTTTCACAATATGATCTAAACGAACACTGTCTTTAAAGCCCAGGTCGGTTGAAAGTTTTTTAAAAGCTTTTAAATACTCAGATGCTAATTTCGAGTTACTGACCACTTTTGAAGTCGTTGCACTTTTTAATTTTCGAGAAATATAAATATCGACTGTGCCGCGAAGTATTGTGGCGGCTAATTTTTTCTTCAGTTCACTTTCGAAAGTATAATAAAGTCGTGGGGAATGAAACCGGGTTTCTAAATAGCGGCCGTTCACAGCACGAATACTAATTTCTACGGTTAGATCATTACTTTGAAATCTTGATACTCCAAAACCAGTCATGCTTTTCATCTTGCTATTATCCCTTTTCTAAAGTGCTTGGGTCAATTGTGGTTAAATACAGGTCAAGCTGCTGATCTAATTTTGTTTGATTATCAAAGTTTCCGTCAGACCAAAGTATAGAGGTATCCCGTTTAAACCAAGTTTTTTGCTTTTTAATCAACTGCATAGTGCTGGTCACAACATTTTCAAGAAGCTGTGACTTTGATTTATTATAAATTAAGTAATCGACGGCTTCTTTATAACCAACACTGGACAACGGACTCCAATCGCTGAAACCGCTATTTAAATAAAATTGAGTTTCTGTGAGAAGCCCATATTCTATCATTCTTTGCGAGCGCTCTAGAATTTTGGCCTGAGAAACTTCCTTAGTTTGTAAAAATCCAACTTTCAAGTATGGAAATGGAAATGCATTTTTATTCTCAACACGACCAGCACGCGCTTTCAATAAAGTTGGTGTTTCACCAGAAGCTCTTAAAATTTCGATAGCTCTGACAAGGCGGTAGTGATCGTTTAGATGAATTAAATGCTCTGGATCTGCAGCCGTTAATTCATCATGCAATGGCTGTGACCCATGGTTTTTAAGCTCAGCTTCAATGAGTGATCTTAAACCCAGATCTGCGGGCTCAACATCGTACATTCCTTTTTCTAAAGCTTGTACATAGAAACCGGTACCGCCAACAATAAATACTGGAGATTTTAAAACATTTTTTTCTACAAGCTGATAAAAATCTCGTAGAAATTGCCCCGCCGTCATTTCAAATGGTGCTTCAATGTAGTTATATAAATAATGAGGCGCCACGTTTTTTTCTTCGATTGTGGGTGATGCAGATCCTATTTCTAAACCTTTATAAAACTGAACACTGTCGCAGTTAACAATGCTGCCTGAATATTTTTTAGCTTGCTCTAGCGCCCAAGCACTTTTTCCTGAACCCGTAGGCCCCACAACAAAAACATATTTTTGATTTTGCAAACTAGTTGATGCGACCAAATAATTTATCCAGTTCTGAAAATGTGGTTTCTACAGACACGGGCCTGCCATGTGGACAAAAACTAGATAATGAAAACTGATCCATCGAAACTAAAAGTTCATGCATCTGCGAATGACTTAAGCTTTGCCCTGCACGCACAACAGAATGACAAGCCATTGAAGCAAATAAATCAGCAACCTTTTTTTCGATAGCGTAACTGTCACCGAATTCGATCAAATCATTCGCCATTTTCTCAAATAGTTGCGGCAGTGCTGCATCTTTTATAAGATGGGGTGCTGATTTGATTCCTAAACTCATTGGACCAAGGCGTTCGACTTCGATTCCTAAATCTAAAATTTGGTTTTGTAAAAACAGCAGGGCTTCAATTTTGTCTTCTGATAAATCAACAACAAATGGAAATAAATAATCTTGAACTTCAAACTTTTTACTGCGCCAGCTTTGCATTAACGATTCAAAAACAACGCGCTCGTGGGCTGCATGCTGATCTACATAAATCAGTCGATCGTTTTTCTGACATAAAATATATGTTAAGTTTGCCTGACCTAGAATTTGTAACGATGACCAATATCCTGGGGTTTCTGGCAAAATAGTTGGCAGTTGATTTTCTCGGGTTTTCTGCAAATCAAAATCTTTTTGTTTGAACTGCGTGTGAACCAATGAATGATCATGAAAACTCAGATTAATATCTTGTGGAATGGTGTATTCAAGTGCATTCAATGCACCTGCATTTGCATAATTGTCTGCCACCGGCTGAAAAGTTTTCTCAATCCACGGAGCTTTTTCGATGGCCTCTCTAAGTGCACCATGCACGCACCGAAATGCAGTCGATGCATCTTGAAATTTCACTTGGCTTTTAGTTGGATGAATATTCACATCGATTTCATCTGGCGCACACTGTAGCTTAATCACCACCAATGGATACTCTCCGTGCATCAATAAACTTCGATATGCATCTAGCACAGCAGCTTGCAACGAACGATCTTGAATATACCGATTCTGTGCAAAAATCCAAATTTGCCTTGATGTTTTTACGACCTCACCGGGCGAAGAAAAAATAACTTCAGCGGCGTAAGACCCGCGGCTGCTTTTCGCCGAGTACAAAGTCTTTCGTTCTAATACGGACTGCGCACGGTCAAGTAGTGAAACCTCGGATTTATAAAACAATTGCAGATGACCATCTTGAATCAATTTAAACTGAATCGCTGGATGGGCCAATGCCAATGCCTTTACGATCATTTTTATTTGTTGAGATTCGCTTGTTTCTGATTTTAGAAACTTCAAACGAGCTGGTACATTTTCAAAAAGATCTTCGATTTTTATTTCCGTGCCGATGCCTCTGGATCCAGGCAAAACCTCAGAAATTTTACCGAAGTTGACAATAACTTGGCTTGGTTTCTTTTCAAGTTTATGAAAACTTTGAATTGTTAACTTCGATACGGCCGCAATACTGGCCAATGCTTCACCTCGAAAACCAAATGTGTTTAAATTCCAAAGATCATCAGAGGCACTTATTTTACTGGTTGCATGTCGCTGTAGCGCCAGCGGTAAATCACCGGATAAGATTCCATCACCGTTATCGGTAACACGAACATACCGGCCACCTAATGAAGTTTCAATTGTGATTTCGGAAGATCCTGCATCGATACTGTTTTCGATAAGCTCTTTGACCAAATGGGCTGGCCGTTCGACAACCTCACCTGCAGCAATTTGATTTACAACTTCAGCAGCTAATACCTGAATAGACATGACATTTTATAAGTTGCACAGCTTAAAAAAGCAATGAAAGGCCTAAACCACCATAATTATTTCGGTCGAAAATATACTTAGCTGTGACTTCAAAAGCCACTTTTTTAAACTGTAAAACGTAGCCGCCTTCCAGAGCAACTCCTGCAGTGACATCCTGAAGGTCATAAGATTTAAAATTGGTTTCAACTTTTGTGTGCGCCAGATGCAGCAAGAATGACCCACCATACCGAAGGTATGATAAATCTGAAACGGGAATAACAGCATTAAATCCGCGCGATCCCCATATGTGAAAGCCCTCAGTCCGGCCCTTTGTTTTCTCTGCGTAGTACTTCGGAGGTTTAAAAGATCCAAAAACCTCCCAGATCGAAGTAAAATCCATGCTTTTAAATCCGATGGCGTAAAGATTATCAACCTGTAAAGTTCCAAGAGTGTCTTCATGAAAATTAATCAGTTGTAACGTGATTCCCTTTAACTGAGTTTTAAAAGCTTGATCATCAGGGAAATCAGCAGAAGATTTCTTTTTGGAAGTTGATTTTTTTGGATCTGGTTTATTTCCTTCGAAAGTTTCTTTGTAAGGTTTTTCTTCAAAACTTTTTCCATTCACATTTAATTCATGATCAGGAATGAAGCCAATTTTTCCAGATTTCAATTTTATTTTATAAAATTGTCCATAGACTTTATCGGAAATCTGATAAGTTTCTCCGTACTTTACATTTTCAATAATATCGGAATCAAAATTTTCATTAATGTAGACATCAGCCTCAGGAACATTCACAGTCCCCTTTTGTGCGGCAAACACAAAGTCACTTAAGAAAAAAATTAAAAAAATTGGAAGTCCGTTTTTAAACTGCATTTCAATCAGCAGTATAGATGAAAAAAATTAAACTTTTAAAGAAAGATTTCTGGATTGTACTGGCGGTTTAGCGCTCGAGTTAAAAGGCGCAGCTGGTTTACCGCCTGAGTTCATAGGCACAGCTTGTTTAGACGGCACTGCTTTCACTTTTGGTAAAACAATCGGCGGGCGCAGCAGATGAGACGCAGAATTCGGTCTTTTTTCTAAAAATGCTTTAATTTTAAGCCCAGCCAACTCATGATCGCGAATATATAACACAGGATCAAATCCGCAATTCTGGCAGACCATGGCGCTACGCCATTTAACTTGCGTAAAAATTTCTCCGAATAACAAAAAGGCAGCAACAATAAATAAGCCCCTTGGATCCATCGACTTGTAGATAACAAAAGTAAATATGATGCTTAGAAATATCAGACTGAGTACTTCAAAATACGACAGGTTCTTGTGCTTATAAACCTTTCTAGGTGTTTTACAAAAGGCACAGTAACAAGAACGTCGTTGTTTAAACATACGTTCAGTTTGCCAAAGGCATAGATCTTTTTCTATGCTGTTGACTGTGAATCTTGATAACCTCGCCCTAAGGCCAAACTGTTTGTTAACGAAGTACCCGTTGGTGTTTATACCTGGACCTAGAAGTTTGTTTTTCTATCAGCGGCCTTTTGGTAATTTGCCTCGATTTTTGTTCGAACATGGCTATATGGCAACCACCCTCAGTTTACCTTTCAGAGAATCATCCCACAGAATTTTGTGTCTTAATAACTGGCTGGATCAGCAAAATGGTAAAACATTTCATTTCATTTTAGATTCGGTAACATTCAAGGAATTAAAATCAATGTTGGCAAACCCCTGTGTTGAAACAATCACCGTGATCAGCAAAAAAGAAAATGCTGTTTTTGAAAATGCACAGACATGGACACCTGAAGTCGAATCAACACCAACTTGGAACTACAGACTTCATCAGCTGTTTTCAAAAACGATTGGCACTGAAACTCCACCTTATGCAGAGACATTTTCTGATAGCAACATGACGAACTACAATCGATTTCTTGACCATTGTGTGAAACTTGCCGAGAATGACATTTATGCGTGATGTAACTCCGGGACAAAATTCAGTCGATTTGAAAGCTTTGACTCTAGAGCTAATTGAATTTGTTAAGAACCCTGTGCAGAAAATAAAAGTTTTACCAGACTGGAACTGGCAATCGGTTTTCACGGTACAAATTTTACTGGCGCTTGGTTCTGGAATTTTGGCTGGCTTAATTAAGCTCAATTTTTACCGCGTACTTTATGGTCTGTTTCTGATGCCAATCGTGACGACTATCAGCGCTTTACTTTTAACTTTATTCATTTACTACTATTTCCAATTTTTTGAAAATAGGTCAGAAAGTTATCGGAAAATATTTATTTTAGTTATTTTAGCATCGATTCCGTTTTATTTGTTTCAGATCGTCTCTGAATACTTCGCGCCCATTAGCCTGATCGGCTTTGGCTTTACTGCATTACTTGCAGTGATTGGCTTGTGTGAGAATTTTCAAATTGAAAAAAAGCGGGCCTACATTTTGGTTGGATCACTTTTTGTTATTGTATTACTAGCGTGGATATCAAATCAGGTTATTTGATGAGTGGTACCGACCGCCTCGAGATGTTCCGCATATTCAAATAGAACAGGGGTTCGTTGGTTGACTTCTGATTGTACACAATCAGAAGTCCCGTTCGAATAATAAGATGACGTAAATACACAAAGTCTTTAGAGAACGGAGCAGTACGCTCTAGTTCTTCCCAGTAGAACCAAAACCACCTGCACCGCGATCTGTTTCCGAAAGCTCACTGACCAACTGAAAATTTGCCAAGATTACAGGAGCCACCACCAATTGTGCACAACGGTCTTGATCTTGAATGACAACGTCTTCTGAACCTAAGTTGATTAAAATAATTTTTACTTCTCCGCGGTAATCGGCGTCGATCGTACCCGGAGTATTTAATACGGTTAATCCTTGCTTAGCAGCCCAGCCGCTTCTTGGACGGGCTTGAATTTCAAAACCTACCGGAATTTCAAACGTAAGCCCTGTTGGAATCATTCCGCGTTCACCTGGCTTCAGTGTCACTGAAGATGTCAGCTGCGCACGCACATCAAATCCACTAGCACCCGGTGATTGGTACGCTGGCAACTCACCTTTGAAATGTGGCCACTTTTTTATTTTGATATTCATATTAAGTCCTATGCGTTTCGTTTTTTAGAGAAATCGTAATTTTCAATCCACTGTTTATGAACTTTTAATTTTGGACCCATCAAAGCCACTGAAACTTTTGCAAGATCAAAATGATCATTCAAGTACGCTTTCACCGATTTTTCATTCACGGCCTCTACCGAAGCGATAACATCTTCAACAGAGCGATAAGCATTAAAAATCATTTCATTAACGCCCAGTGAACTCATGCGGTTTTCAATATCATCTGATCCCATCACCAACTGGCCACGCACTTGGGTTTTAAATAATTCTATATCTGACTTTTTAAAACCATCACGCTTAAGACGTAAAAGTTCGTCCGCGATGATATTTAAAACACGCTTCACTTTTGTAGTGTCAGTTCCGGCTTGAATCGTGATGTTACCGGAATCGACATTGGTATTGATTGAAGAGTAAATACTGTACGCTAAACCCTTACGTTCCCGTACGGCTTGATACAATCTTGAGGTCATGCCGCCGCCTAAAAGTGAATTCACAATGAACGCTTCGAAGCGGTATTTGTCTTGAAAGGAAGTGGCCGGGAAACCCAACAAAATATGGGCTTGCTCCATTTCTTTTTCGTAAATTTTCCGAGATACTTTCCATCTTGGAGCCCTACGCACCGTTGGTGCATCAAAATTTTTACGCGTGCGAAATAGTTTTTGGGATTGAATCACCAGTTCATCATGATCAACGGGGCCCGCAGCGCTAACGATCAGGTTACTGCCCTGATAAAAACGTTTGTAAAAATCGATGACTTTTTTTTGTGTCATCTTTTGGATGGTTTCACTTTTACCTAAAATTTGCCGGCTTAAGGGATGATTTTTATAAACTTCTTGGTAAAAATAATCATAAATAATTTCTTCATCAGCATCATCACACATGGCAATTTCTTGCAAGATCACTTTTTTTTCTAATTCAAAATCTTTTTTTGCTAAATCCATGTTGCAAACCAGATCAGATAAAACTTCTAGTCCTAATTTCCAATCTTCTTTTAATACGAGGCAGTGATAGTTGGTGTATTCACGCGTGGTGTACGCGTTCAGATCTCCGCCAAGTGATTCTAACGATTTTGCGATCTGGTACGCATTTCTGGTTTTCGTGCCCTTAAAAACCAAATGCTCGACGAAATGAGACAAACCCACTTCGTCTTCGGCTTCATCCCTGGTGCCTGTCAGCACCCAAACACCAATAGAGACAGATTTAGAATGCGGGTGGTTTTCTGTAACCACCCGAACTCCATTAGGTAAAATTGATTTTTTAAATGAGCTCACAGTTTTTTAAAAACCGACTACTGAAGCAATGCTTTACGAGAAAGCTTGATGCGACCAGCGCGGTCCACTTCAAGTACTTTCACGTCAATCATTTCGCCTTCTTTTAAAACATCAGTCACTTGACGAACACGCTCGTTAGCAATTTCAGAAATGTGCAATAAGCCTTGTGTATTTGGCAGAATTTCTACGAACGCGCCAAATTCAGCAATTTTCATGACTTTACCGTTATACGTTTTTCCGACTTCAGCTTCCGCACAAATTCCTTCAATGATCGCGATTGCTTTTTTAACTGCCAACGGATCAGCAGAGGCGATGTTGATTGTTCCATCGTCTTGAATTTCGATTTTAACGCCAGTTTGTTCCGTGATACCACGAATAACTTTACCGCCAGAACCAATCACTTCTCTGATTTTATCGACTTTGATCTTAATAGTTACGATACGCGGAGCAAATTCAGAAATTTGACCACGTGGCACTTTCATGACTTTTTCCATCTCGTTTAAAATAAAGATACGGCCATCACGCGCTTGCATCAATGCTGTTTCCATTACCTGAAAACTAACAGAATCAATTTTGATATCCATTTGTAAAGCTGTGATTCCTGCAGCAGTTCCCGCCACTTTGAAATCCATGTCACCCAAGTGATCTTCATCACCTAAGATATCAGACAACACAGCAACGCGGTCGCCTTCTTTAATTAAACCCATGGCAATTCCAGCCACGTTATTTTTA
>JAYTPC010000033.1:0-1363 GCA_043747425.1 Bdellovibrionales bacterium | reverse complement strand
TTCAGTTGCACCCACTAGGTCTGGTGAATTTTTAACTCCGCGCCGGTATTCAGACAGTGTCAGATCAAAATATTTTTTTGAGATTACTAGTTTTTGTTCGTTAATTTTTTGTAAAGCAGACAATTCAGAAAGTTTTGTTTTAGCAGTGTTTATTGCCGCTGATGCTTCACTGCGTTTTTGATTTTTTAAACGCTCGACAGATAGCGATTGCTTCGATGCCGCCTTGGTTTTGTAGTACGTATCAAATCCTGTAAACAGGGGAATGGTCACTAGCAAAGCATATCGGGATTCATCAAACTTAATGGGATTATTCTCGGAAGGAGTCAGTCGCCCCATTGAATATGTAAAATCAATACTGGGGGAAAATTCTGATTTGATTTCAGCTTTTTCAAACTCAGCTTGAGCTTGAATTAATTCTGCATTCTTGTAATCAAGCGTTTTATCCAAAGTAACGGGGTTAAGATCCTTCATCAAATTTTCTGCCTTAGTGAAGTCTAAGCCTTCAAGTTCCTTATCCGAAACTTCAGAGCCTAAAAGTACATGAAGCCGCTGATGAGCTTCTAAATGCTGCTGCGTTATTCTTCGTTGTTCTATTTGCAGTTCACTTTCACGCAGTTCAAATTCGATATTATCAACGTTACTAGTAAGACCTGCAGCCACTTTTTTTGCAGCCATTTGTTTTTGAGTTTGGGTGATTTTATATTCTTCATTCAAAATGTCTTCCAGCTTATGAAGTAAAATAATGTCACTCGCAGCTTCAGTCAGCTGAATTCGAAGTTCTCTTTTTTTAAATTCAAGTTCGTTCTTGATTCGTTCTAGGTCATTATTTCGCAGGTTCCGGACAGATTGGTCCTTAAAGCCGCGAAATAAATTAAGTTTTCCTTGGGCGTATCCCAAGTAGCCTTGTTCGCCACCTTGGATATCATCCATTTTATTTTGGCCCCAGCCACCTACCAGATTTAAAGTCGGGTAGTAGCCCGAAAATGCTGAAGTGGTTAAGGCCTCTTTTGCTTCGACCTGTGAGTTTAGCGCTTGAAAATCCTGATTTTTTTCATAAAGTTGATTTTCTAATGGCGTAAGTCCTTCAAGCGCATGTGCATCTTGACTTATAAAACTCATGCTAAAAAAAGCAAACGCGGTTGAAACAAAAAAGGCTTTATTCATTTTAATTCCCTTAAAAACAAATTATTTTTCGATCTGAAATTTAAAACTATTCTTTTTGCCATTAAGATCGGCTTCAACAACCATCTCAATGCGGTACGCGGTTTTGAAATCTACGTTTGTTGTAAACGCACCATCTTTAAATTCAATTTTAGCAGATTCTGCTTTTCCTTTTGGAAGTTTCGTTGTCGCAGTGATTTTT
>JAYTPC010000032.1:0-22288 GCA_043747425.1 Bdellovibrionales bacterium | reverse complement strand
ATCCGGCATTAGTGACGGAGCTTGAATCAACACCGGCGATTCACCCAAGCACCGAAAGCAGACTAAGCTGCTAAAGAATAACTATCGTTTGATAGTATAGGTTTGAATGTTTTTATCGAGGTCCTCATTCTCCCCGGTATGCTCCTTTTGCTTCAGCTCCCACGTCGAAGCCGTTACGCCCCCACAGAAATACTTAACTCTGGCTTTATCCTAGCACACATTTTAGTAAAATTTTGCACGCTTTTTAGCGCCAAAAAACAGCTGCCGAATTCACCCCAAACATACTTTTTTAAGCATTAATTCAGACGAGTAAAAACTCTAGTTGTTTCACTTCATTTCACTTTTTCACATTTTTTTGAGAGTTTTCTAGGTGGTGCGATTTGGTTTTGACGAACTAACGCAATGAATTATTAACTGTGCTGATCAACCAAACTTTGTATAGAAATCTTAATTTTAGAGGGAGTTATCAACCAAATCCCCAGGTTTTTCCACAAAGCACAGGTTTTTCCAGTGCCATAAAGTCCCTTAAATGATGATTTCACTTTTTTGTGTTGGGGTGTTCTTAACAGTTAGATTTTAAGCATCAAACTTTTTGGACGCATTGCTTACGGGGAATAATTGCAGATTCAGTTGGTACACGCGCTGACCTTTATCAACCAGTCTTGCGATTGAATTGTCTTTGTTCAAAGACTTGCGCATCTGTCTGAGTTTGAATTTAAGTTCTTCAAATTCTTTTTCAGTTAATGACAGCGTCAAAGATCCAAATTCGCGTTCGTTCGGTTGATCTTGGTACAAAGATTCTAAACCTAAGTACATCAGTTGCATTTGCAGTTTGCGCACAAGGGCTGATGGAATTTCTTCTGGGGCTTCAGTCGGTTTACCTTTGGTAATAGCGCCAGTGACTGGATCTTTTGCTAATTCACCTGATTTTAATAAACCATCAAGGGCTGCTACGATTTCTGATTCTGAGGCCTTGTTACGAAGTATTTCTTTTAACTGAGAAACTTGAAAAGTCACACCCGCTTGGTCAACTAAGGCATAAATGATCCAGCCAATCCAGTTTGGAACTTTTTCTAAAACTTTTCTATCAAGTTCACCATGCTTTATTTTTTGTTCCATGCGGTATTCAGACAATTGCTTTAAAGCATAATTGCGATCCGCAGGATCTTCACACTGATTAAAGAAAACCAGCAGGCGAAATTCTTCACCCTGAGATTTATTTAACCCGCAAGCTTTCGCAAATTTGACGACCATGTCTGGAGATAAATTTCTTTTGCCTTCGATAATCATTTTTAAATAATTCGGCGATTTAATGTCGGCCGCAGCAGAAAATATCGCGTAAGAATAAGGGCGGATCGAAAGCCTGGTTTGCATCTTTTTAAAGTGGTAAAATTCAGCTAAAAATACGCGGTAATCCATATATTCTGATAACATAGGCATTATAGCGGAAGTACTTGAATTTTCTGTATTTTGATTTAACAAATTTGCTGTATTTTCCATTTTTTCCTTTATTAAAACGCCCCTGGTTTTAGATCCCATGGGGCGCCCGCTTTGACAAGTTTTATCTGACTATTAAGTGCTTAATTATTAGCGTGATAAAACCAAAGTTACTTTTTCAAAGTTCATACTTCCACGCACATAAAATGCGATGTCATTCGCGTTCTGACCAATTACCGCCTGGTCGTGTAATCGAAAACTATGCTGATGTCGGTGCGCAGAAAAAATCTGCTGACCAAGATTGTAATTATTTATCAACAAGTCCACAGATACATTTTGATTTTGCGCCGATCCCGTCACGATGACTTCTTTGATCTTCAATCCGCGGTATTGGGACAAATTGATATACTGAGACAAATGAATGCTCTCGTAGTTGTAAGTATTGCGAAAGATCGGAATATCAACACGGCGCTGGCCGTAACCTGGTTGTGGGCTGTGGCCACCACTGCCACGGCGAACAACTTCAATTTCAAGATCTTCTATATATGTCGATCCGGAAACTGCTAGCTGCAGTGAACGAACGACAGTACCCAGCTCAGCACGAATTTGTGGGCGCAAATAAATTTGATATCCGGGGTTTGTTTGCGACGCGATCACGCGGCCATCTGCGATAAGTTGCACGACTGTTCTTTCAGAACTGCTTGGACGAGTCGTTCCGCGCACAGTAACAACTTCGTATCCGTTGTAAGCCGAATCTAAGCCAGCTAATTCACGAAGGCGAAGTCTTTCATTACGAACAGTTCTGCCGATGTAAACACGTTTAACATCACTGTTTTGATCCCCATCATCGTAACCACCATCATCACCGTTATCATCACCCGGATAATCGGGATTCTGTGGATATTCTGGATCGCAAGGTTCGTAAGGATTTTCACATGGACTACTATTGTCCCCAGGGAAAGGTTCTTCGTAACCTGGAAGTGGTTCCGGATCGTTGGCTGTTGTGTAAGCATTTGCTACACAAGCAGTTGAAATAATTAGTAAAACAGCGGCTGATAAAATTTTGCTAAACATGGTTTCCCCTTAGGTGATTGTCGTTTTCGTTTCTGTACGAACTATGACAAAGCAATTAAAGGGCCTATTCGATTTAATAACAAATGGGGCCACGATAGCCCCTTTTATCATTTCATTTTTTTTGAAACTGTTTGATGTGATGCTTTTTTAATCTAAAAGTTTTTTAGTTTTGATTCAAACTGGCGAACATCTTCTAGCTTCAGCAAATCTTTTTTCACGGGTGAAGTGATCATCCAGATGGAACCAGACCCTAAGTTCAGTTTTATTTTCAACTGTCCTAAGCCGTTGTTGTTGATCAATTTTGCTTCCAGAATGCCCGAAGCTAATCTTTGCGAATAGTTAAGCCCTGACGGTAAAGAAAAACTTTTCGAAAGATCCGTCGATTTCGTAACTGCAACATTCACTTCAGAGTTTTTGCTAGAAACCAACAATGGAATACTTAAACCAATCATTTGCTGATCTTTGGTTGTGAGCATTGCACCCATCGCAGAGCGTCCGTTGATCACTTCAAATGAAGCTAATTCAAGGCCATCCAATTTTTGATTCGTATCTAAACCATTAGACGTATTTTTTACGTATGTTTTCAACATATCAAACGCTGAATTGTTAGAAACATCTTTTTGAATCAAATAATGAGTGTTCGAAAAAGAATTTCTAAAAATAATACGTGTGTATGCTTCTGAGAATTTAATTTTCGCATACGAATGTGAACAACCACCGTCCGTATCTAAACATTTTAAAAATCCGCCTTCGAAATCAAGATCGCCAGAAGACTGTGATAAATTTAATTTCATTCCTTCGCCGTCAGCAGTGGCCATTAATCGATAACTTTTTAATCCACCCTGACCGTTGATTGTTTCATCAACGACCAAGTCGATTTGCATTTGACCCGAGCTTAATCGAGTTAATCGTGCGTTCGAAATGGCTTTTGCTAAATTCGAATTTTTTTGCTGTTGCTGTTGATTTACTTTTAAACCGTACGATTTAAACTCTTCGAGCAAACCGCCACCACCCGCGCCAGTGTATAAAAGCTCTTTGGCCGACCCGCCAGTTTTCAACGCCACTTGGTTTAAGAAATCAATCTGGCTTGCTTGGTTTTTTGTTTCTGAATTCGCTGTGTGCTCATAAACTGTTTCACCAGACTTTGTTTCGTTATTCTTCGGCACAACAACTGGTCGCTTTCCGTCATCTGGTAGTAAGTCATTATTTGGGTTCGTGTTGACTTCAACTTCCGAAGCTGTGACCGGTTGCTGAGTGTTTGGAGTGTTCATCGTTGGAGCTGCCACTTGCGGCGTCGCAGGCGTTGGAGTGTTTAGCTCTTTCGATTTGCCGCAGCTAGAAAGTAAGACCAAAACGGCTAATGATAGCAAAGATGTTCTAGCGTTTAATTTTGTCATAAAGAGCCCTCCGGCGGCCTTAAAATTTTTGATTCCAGATAAGAATGAAAGCAAGCCAGCGGCCAAAAACAGAGGCTGCTTTTTGGCTTGTATGCGGTATAAAATGCTTATAAGGCTTTGAAATTCAGTGCTGGCAGAAAAAAATTCATTGTTGTACATTTGATCGCTATGCTGAACACCACCGTCGATACCGACCTGTTTTACAATTTAGACCCTAATCTGATCCTGCTAAGCGCTGAAAGAAATGGGTACCAGGTCACGGGTGAACTTATTCAACTCAATTCCTATGAAAACCGCGTCTTTGAAATCAAGCTAGAAAATCAGAATTCGATCATAGCCAAATACTATCGCCCCGGGCGCTGGTCTAAAGAAACTATCTTAGATGAACATGAATTCACCGCAGAGCTTAAACGTGAATCTTTAGAAGTCGCTGAAGCCCTTATTTTAAAAAATGGTTCAACATTAGATCAAATCGAAAAAATAAATTATGCTTTTTTTAATAAAGTGCGTGGTCGCTTGGTGCAAGAGTTTCGGCCTGAGCATTATAAAAAATTAGGCCGCTGGATCGCCCGCTTGCATAACATCGGACGCAGAAAAGACGCTGTGCACAGGGCTTTCTTAGGACCCAGTGAAGATAATAAATGGAATTCACTAGAGCAGCTTTTACGAATGGTATCTCCGGAGGTTCGTGGACGTTATGAAAAGGCTGCTCTGCAAATATTTGAAAACTTAGATGACCAACTGCAAGACGTTCCGTTTATTAGAACCCATGGTGATTTACACCGCGGAAATATTTTAGAAGCGGCCGACGAAAGTTTCGTCGTCGTTGATTTCGATGACATGATCAATGGCCCCGTGATTCAAGATTTTTGGATGCTTCTGCCGTCAGCTGAAACTTCAGGAAGCATTGAGTATGAAAATTTAGTTGCTGGTTATTCAGAGTTAAGTGATTTTCCAGAAGAGCAGCTAGAGTTAATCCCGCTGCTTCGTGGATACCGCATTATTAATTATGCGATTTGGATTATGAACAGATGGAAAGACCCTAGTTTTCCGAAATTATTTCCAGACTTTGGTTCTTACAGCTACTGGGCTGAAGAAACAGAAAGTCTGGAAAAAGTGTTATTTACTTCTTAAATGAGACGGAATGTATTGTTCTTCTGTTTTTACTTCGTCCGATTTAGTTTCAGTCTTTGTTTCAACTGCTTTTTCTTTTTCAACTTCTTTGGCAGTTGTTTTTAAGTCTTCGTCCAAAAATTCTTGCTTTTGTTTTGCAGTTATTTTTATTTTCTTCACTTTTTTAACTTTTTCAACAGGTTTGGTTGATGATTTTTTTACAGTCTTAGATTTTACTTCTTCTTTTTTGGTTTCTTTTGCCTTGCTAGATTCTTTTTCTTCGTCTTTTTCTTCTTCTGTATCAGCTACTTCGACATCTTTCTTTTCTTCTTTAACAACTTCTTTTTCAGTTTTGGCTTTTTCTTCTGCTGCTGCTTTTTCTTTTTTAGCCAATTGTTTTTTCGTCTGAAGTAAATCACCCATTGCTTCAGCAAAACCTGCAGCCAATTTTTTCGCAGCTGGCAGAACGCATTTCAGAGTATAAAACCCGTCTACACTAGAAAAACGAATATTATAAACCTTTTTACCTGCGACTTTTTCGCTGGAGTCGTCGCTAGGATCGAAATCTACGGCGTCTAAAGTCGTATTCAAATCTTTGATTGCACCGACTGTGACTGTAGTCATGCAAACCGAAGTTGATGCATCTTCTTTTGCTTTATTTAAATTGTTCGCACCTGTTAATACTTTGCCGTCCATGAAAAAGCTGTCGTCAATCTTCGTGTCGTCTAAGGCCTGGTTTAATTCTTCAGAAACATAGAAACTGGCTTTTTTAGTGACATCCGATTCAGCTAAACTTTTTTCTTTACGCTCTGCTAACTCTTTTTCGCCTTCGACTGCAGCTGGAGTTTTTACACCAGTTAATTCAGAGATTCTTAAAGCAACGTTGTGCGCTTTTTCTTTGATTTGCAAAATGGGATATTCGGTCTTGCTTTTGCCATCACTAGCAAAGCATCCGTCCAATTTTTTTTGAATAGATGTGTTCTCATCTTTTTTCGACTGAGCTTTTTGCATGATTTCAAATTCAGACATCACACTTTTTGTTTCAGTGTCTATGCGATCTGATAGTAAGTTTAAGTTTTCTTTTTGAGTTTCAGTAAGTTCATCTTTTTTAAAAGTTACGATATCTTTTACATCTTTGGATTCAATTGTCTTTATCCAAGAATCATACTGGCGCAAAAACTCAGGTGAACATTGGATAAGAAAACTTTTGCTGGTTTCAGCATCTTGTTTTTCGGTCGGTGTAACTTTAGCAGTATCTGTTCCGCTTCGGGTGCCTTTGACTCCGCGGCCTGAACCTGCCTTCTGGCAGTTGATCAAGACAAATGATGAGGCAATAACCCCACAGATAAGTGCTTTTGATAATGAATTTTTCATAAAGTTCTCCTTCGATTAACCAGTTCATTCCAAAAAATGGACCAGTCTTATTTTGAGACAACAGGGACGTTTGTGAGCGATACAAGATCAATTGGTCATTTGAATCTCAGTCTGAGACGGGCTTTCGAAGCTCTTTCCATGTCGAACAGTTGCATGATCAGCAGCGATCTGAGCCTTTTTTTGTAAGCGTTTTTACATTCTATTTGCCTTTAAACAATGCAGTCTTGTAAGCGCTCTTTGGCTTGTGAAAATTTACCTTAATTATCGGTAATTTTTCGTGAAATTATCGGTAGCTCATTGCATTAATCACTGCTTGAAGCGGAGCGATCAGCTACACCCACAGATGGCTAGGTCCCATACGCTAGATTTTTTAGTGAATTCCGCTAGGTCCGGAAGGAAGCAACGGTGTCTAACGAGCTAGGTGATATGGGTCACCTAGCCACTTTTTTAATTTTTTATAATTTTAGTATAATTTTTTTGAAAACGATCTGAGGGGATTTTTCTGTCATACCAAGTTATTGCGCGAAAATATCGTCCCCAATCTTTCGACCAAATGGTTGGCCAATCGCACATCACGCAAACTTTAACTAATGCTTTAAAAAATGATCGCCTGCCGCATGCCTTACTTTTTACAGGCCCGCGCGGAACTGGGAAAACATCATCAGCAAGAATTTTGGCAAAAGCGATTCGCTGCACGAATGCTGTTGAATTTGTTCCGTGTCACACGTGTCAAAGCTGTTTAGAAATTGCAGCCAGCAGATCGATTGACGTTATCGAAATTGATGGGGCTTCGAATAACGGAGTCGATGCCATTCGTGATTTGCGTGATAATGTTATGTTTGCGCCAGCTGTTGGAAAATATAAAGTTTTTATTATTGATGAAGTTCATATGCTTTCGACTAGCGCATTCAATGCACTATTAAAAACTTTGGAAGAGCCTCCGGCGCATGTAGTTTTTATTTTAGCTACCACCGAAGTGCATAAGATTCCGCAAACCATTTTATCGCGCTGTCAGCGCTTTGATTTTAGACGTATATCTTTAAAACAAATTGCCGATCATTTAAGAAAAATATGCAGCGAAGAAAAATACACGGCGGATGCTGCGGCCCTGTGGTTGATTGCTCGTCAGGGTGACGGATCCATGCGTGACAGTCTTAGCCTTCTAGATCAGGTCATCAGCTTTACCGATGGAAAGTTGACAGAAACCGAAGTCAGTCAAGTTCTAGGATTAACCGAACGCTCTTTGGTTTACGAAGTTTTTCAAAATATTCTAAACCGTGACCCTGGACAGATTATTACGGCCTTAGAAAAGTTATCGCAATCGGGACAAAACCCTATTTTATTTTTGGAAGATTTAGCAAAAATTATTCGTCATAGTTTGATATTAAAAATTGATTCGAAAGCCCGTTTATTGATTGATCTGCCAGACGATGAAATTGAAATCTTATTAAATCAGATTCAGTTAATCACTGATTCCGATCTGCATTTGTTATTTGATATGACTTTGAAAAGTTTAACAGATGTTAGCCGTGCGCAGGATTCACAAATTGTTTTTGAAATTGCCCTGTTGCGGTTAGCCCAAGCGCCGTCGCTGCACGATTTGCAAACGCTATTATCACAAATGCCCACCGAGGGCCCCCCAATCCCAAAGCCTTCTGAGGAGAAACCAAAGGCGCAAGTGCAAAAGGTGCCTTTGATGGAAACTCCTCAGCCAGCAATAAAACAACCCGTAGCTGCTGAAATAGCAAAACCTAAGGTAATAGTGCCGGCAGAGATTCCGCTGTTAGATGCGAACAACTGGCATTTGTTTGTCGATAAACTAAAAGCGACTGATGCTTTGATGGCCTCTAAAATTGAAAATTTAATTTTTGTCGGATGTCAGAGTAAAAAAGTTTCGCTGCAGCCTTTAATGCAATTTGCTTTCATCGGGACACAATTGCAAACCCCAGAAGTGCGCCAAAAACTGCAAGGATTGATTGATTCAGAGTTTGGTCAGGGCTACACTTTTGAGGTGCTTAAAGCTCAGCCTGAAGGCCAAGGCGACAGCGCGCAAACATTAGCCGTAAAAAAGCAAGTGTTAGCCGACGAAAAGAAAAAAGAATCTTGGCAATTAGATCCGCGAGTTCAAAGAGCACAAGAAGTTTTTAAAGGACAAATTAAAATTATAAAAAATGATACTTAGATAAAACTTAAAAGACTTAACTTAAGAAAATATTTAAAGGAGTGATTATGTTTAAAGGTGCAAATGGAATGGCTGGCTTGATGAAACAAGCTAATCAAATGCAAATGAAAATGAAAAAGCTTCAAGAAGAATTAGCCACACGTGAATTTAATGGAACCTCTGGTGGTGGGGCGGTCACTGCAAAAGTAAATGGTGATAACAAAGTCTTGGCTTTGAAAATTGATCCTGAAGTGATCAGCGGTAACGATGTTGAAATGTTACAAGATTTAGTGACCTCAGCCATCAACGATGCTTTAAAAGTTGCTAAAGAGACTTCTTCGCAAGAAATGTCTAAAGTTACTGGCGGCATGAATATTCCAGGATTCTGATGTTACATATCCCTGCTTTAGAAAAATTGGTTCATGAACTAAGCCGGCTGCCAGGTATTGGTCCAAAGACGGCGCAACGCTTGGCCTATTATATTTTAAAATCCAATGAATCGTATTCGGTGCAGCTGTCAGAATCAATCAAGCGCGTGCAAGCTGAAGTGCACACGTGTCCTTCGTGCTTTAATTATACCGACCGTGATATTTGCAGATACTGCAGCGATCCGCATCGCCACAATGAAACGGTATGCTTGGTCGAAGAACCTTCGGACATTGTACGCATAGAATCATCGGGTGCTTTTCGTGGCCGATACCACGTGCTGCACGGAGTGATTTCTCCGTTGGAAGGCATCACGGCAAAAAATTTAAAAATTCAAGAGCTTATAGATAAAGTTGACGCCGGTGTTAACGGCGACGCTCCGGCCATTAAAGAAGTTATTTTTGCTTTTGATGCCGATCTAGAAGGTGACACGACTTCACTGTACCTAGCCAAAGTTCTGCAAGGAAAGAATGTAAAAATCTCTAGAATTGCACACGGCATTCCGATGGGCTCAGATATTGATTTCATTGATGATCGCACGATGAACCGCGCGATTGAAAACCGGGTTGAATTGTAAATGTCATTTATCAATTACAACGCCAAAGAAATTCACTGCAAAATCGTTTACTATGGCCCTTCACTTGGCGGTAAAACAACAAACATTCAGTGGGTTTATCAAAGCCTAGCCGCCGATCAAAGATCAAAGCTTGTGGCGCTAAACACAGAAATTGAACGAACGTTGTTTTTTGATTTCTTACCATTAGAAATCGGCGAAATACGCGGTTTTCAGACCAGATTTCATTTATACACAGTTCCTGGCCAAGTTATTTATGATGCTTCCAGAAAATTAATCCTTAAGGGTTTAGACGGCGTTGTTTTTGTTGTGGATTCGCAAGCTGACCGGTTAGAAGAAAATATAGCTTCGATGAAAAATTTAGAAAAGAATTTAGAACAGCAAGGTTATGACATCAAAGAAGTTCCGTTATTAATTCAGTACAACAAACGTGACTTACCAAATTCATTACCAATTTCGGAATTGCGAAAGCACATTAATAAATACAATTCGCCAGAAATTGAAGCGACTGCTTTTGAAGGTCGTGGCGTTTTAGAAAGCTTTAAGCACGTGTCAAAAAACGTGATTCAAATATTAAAAGGCGGAGCAACCGTTTAAATGATGAGTTTCGATATCGTCAAAGACATTGAAAAACTTAAAAAAGAAAAAGATGTGGCAATTCTTGCTCATTACTACGAAGATGGAAACATTCAAGACTTAGCAGATTACGTGGGCGACAGTTTTTACTTAGCTAAACAGGGTCAGCTGGTGCCAAATAAAAATATTCTTTTGGCTGGCGTTGTTTTCATGGCTGAAAGTGTGAAAATACTAAATCCAGAAAAAACCGTCCTTGTTCCAGATACAAATGCTGGGTGTTCGCTAGTCAGCGGCTCACCGTTTGACAAATACTTGGCTTGGCGCCGCCAGCATCCCGATGCACTTTGCGTGACGTACATCAACTCAAGCGCTGAAGTGAAATCTATTTCGGATGTGATTATCACTTCAAGTAACGCGGCCCAGATTGTTGGCAGCATTCCCAAAGACCGTCGTATTTTATTTGGACCTGATCAGCATTTAGGAAAATGGCTTAGCAAAAAATTAAACCGCGAAATGATTTTTTGGCCAGGGGCCTGCGAAGTGCACGTGCTGTTTAATGCAAAACGATTATTCACTTTAATTCAGCAGCACCCAGATGCGGTGGTAATTGCCCACCCCGAGTGCGACGATTCTGTTTTGCAATATGCAAGTGTAGTGGGTTCAACCTCAAGATTACTAGAGGAAGTAAAAACAAATCCAGCCAAGAAGTTCATCGTGGCCACAGAAACCGGAATCTTTCATCAAATGAAGAAACTGCGACCTGACGTTGAACTAATTCAAGCACCGGTTTTAAATGAAGGCTGTGCGTGCAACGACTGTCCGTATATGAAATTGAATACTCTAGAGAAAATCAAACAAGCGCTTACAACATTCAAGCCTGAAATTTCTTTAAACGAAGAATTAAGACTGAAAGCTTTCACTTCATTAGACCGTATGATGAAAATTACCAGTGGTCAGACCGTACAGTGGCCGCAGCATTTCGAATACTGATGATCATCAGCCAAGACATCGTTTCTTTTATAAAAAACAAAGTTAACGATGCTAGCATTCAATTTGTTTTATCAAAAAATTATGGATCAAAAGAACCCAAATGCCGTGAAAGCATCCGCGAATACTTAGGTGAAGAATTCACCGCGCACTTTAGCCGCGAACAATTGGCCACGCTGCCAGATCTAAACCAAATTCCGACAGCTTCAAACGGATATTTCAGTATTTCGCACAACCAGCAAATCGGTGGCTTTAGCTATTCAAAGTTTCAACATGGCTTTGATGTCGAAAGCTTAAAGCGTATTTCAAACGCGATTCTTCAGCGCACCAGCGGTGAAACCGAACGCGCTTCAGCGCCTAACATAAAATTTCTATGGGTTGCCAAAGAAGCTGCGTTCAAAGCGCTATCAAGCCGCAGCCGCAATCAAGTATCGAAGTTTGTACTGACAGATCTGGTAACTTTTGATTGGCAAGCTTACGCCAACACCGATATTTGTACTTTCAAAATTAAGTCTGAAAAACCGATTCAGCAAGATATCAACTTGGGTTTTATTTTTCTTAGCGAAGATATGCTGTTCTCGATTTATTTTCGGTAAATTAAATTCCTGGCATATATGTCTGATTTGGCGTACAATTGTGACATATGATACCTAGATTATGTAAGTTATCGAAACTACGAACTTTTTTGCTGCTTGGCCCAAGAAGTACAGGGAAAAGTACTTTGTTAGAAGAGTGGTCTAAAGGGAAATCGATAGCTATTTACGATTTGCTAGACCCAGCTACCGAAGCTCTTTTAAATCAAAAGCCCGAAGCTATTCTTGAGAACTGGCTAATAAAAAAACCAGAATGGATTCTGATTGATGAGATTCAAAAAAATCCAAAATTACTGGATGTCGTACATCTTGGTATTTCAAAGCATAAAATCAAATTTGCACTGACTGGATCAAGTGCTCGAAAATTAAGACGTGGTTCATCAAACCTTCTTGGGGGAAGGGCTTCCGAGTTTCATTTACATCCTTTTACCCATTTAGAAATGGGTAAAAAATTTAATCTGGCCGAAACTTTAGCTTTTGGAAGTTTACCAGAAATTTACCAACTTGAACCAATTGAAAAAGAGCGTGCACTTTATTCGTATGTTTCGACCTACCTCAAAGAAGAAATTTTAGTCGAACAAATAATCCGTAAAATTGACCCTTTTAGAAAGTTTCTTGAAGTCGCAGCACAAATGAACGGAAAAATATTAAATTTTTCTAAAATCAGTAAAGATTCAGGCGTTGAAGTTAAAAGTGTTGCCCGTTACTTCCAAATTCTTGATGACACCCTGATCGGTTTCTTCCTAGAACCTTATAGTCACTCTGTACGCAAGCGACAAAGTCAGAAAGCAAAATTCTATTTCTTCGATTGTGGAGTTACAAGAGCATTACAAAATAACCTTAAAGTACCCTTAACTGCTCAAACAATTCAATATGGTAATTTATTCGAACAGTTTGTTATTCTAGAAATTATTCGACTGAACGATTATTACGAAAAGCACTTCAAATTTTCATATTTAGCTACAAAAGACGGAGTCGAAGTCGACCTTATAATCGAACGACCTGGTCAAAGCATTATCTTAGTTGAAATTAAATCCACTGCAGTAAATAACAGTGACGATTCAAAACACCTTAAGCATTTGAAAGCAGATTTTAAGTCACCTCAGCTGTACGTTTTTAATAATGCTAAGACCGCGACTGTTATTGATGATGTGAAATTCACAAACTGGATGGATGGAATAAAAGACATTTTTGAATAAGCCACAGTTCTCATAATGAGACTTAATTAAGGTCGAAATTGACTTCGGATCACCGCAGAAAAAACTTTAATAAAATGCTGACTTCACCCAAAGCTTTCTCAGAAAAAGATAATTTGTTCGAAACTTATGTGAAGATTCGAAGAAAAATATTTATTCTAAGTGCAGCATATTAACTTTAGTCCGGTTCATGACGATATATTTGGTATCACTAGGAGTTAAAGCAGATGAAAGCACGCAGTTTCCGACAATCGATAAAAAAAGAAGTTACACCACTAACGCTAGATAATTTTGCGTCCCTTGAAACGTTGCAAAAGCTAGCAAGCTTTGGCGAAGTTATCGAAGCCTCGTCGACCGGCATCTTACTTCACTTCAAAAGAGAAGACTTCGTCGGCAAAGTACTTAGAGCCAACCTAAATATCGATCAACTGGTAGGCCAAAGTGTTTACTTCACCATTCACGAAATGGAACTAGAAATTTCAGGCGTCGTAGCAAGAACAAAATTCTTAGGTAAAGCCGGCTTTCATGTCGCTATCGATTACAGCAAAGACGCACCAGAGTACTGGCGCGAATGCTTGATGGATTTATTACCGACTTAAATTTTTAAGTCGGTCTTTGAGCTATTGTTTTTTACCTGGTTTTGTCTTCTTAAGAGCTCTTGCCTCATTAGGAAAATCTTTTTGTAATTGCTGGCAAATTCTAGAGTTTGCACTGTCATCTTTGCAACAATTGTCCACGATAGTTGACGCCTGCAGAGAACCCTCAGAAATATCAGCTGATATTTTTTGAAATCTTGGGGCTTTGTTATTTAACCTTAAAATCAACTGATTGATCTCATCTTCTTTGGCTTTTGCTTTTTCAGCGAAAGTTACTTTCTTCTTTTCTACTAGGGCTTGAATATCCGCAACCTTTTGGCTTAATTGACCCAATTCTTTGGTTTTTTTCTCTTCTGCTTTAGTTTGTTCTTCGCCGGTAATTTTTTCGCGGGCTTCTAAATCTTTTTGGCGATTTGCAGCCGCTTGATCATCTAATTTGATGGTGTCGTTTAAATCTTTAATCGCAGAATTCTCTATTGTGATTTTATCCAGTGTCGCCTTGAAGGCTTTATTTCTTTCGATGCCTGCAAGCTTGATACACTGCTTACCAAAAGTTTCGACGTCTTTTTTGATGTTACCAGTTACCGCTGTAGATTGCTTTGAAACTGCTGCCGCTTTTGTTGCATCGGCAATCATTCTTGCCTTTAATTCTAAAGCTTGATCGCGACATGCTTTCATCAAGTTACTTTGCGTGAACTTAATGGCTTCTTCTTGCTGCTGAATTCGAAGATTTGCGATGGTTCGATTTCTTTCTTCAACAGCTTTCAAAGCCGCCTTTTTTCGCTTAATCGCATCTAGCGCAGCTTCTTGCATTTTCAACGTTTCTTTTTGTGCTTCAGTTTTTCTTTCAGTAGTTTTTTTATCCATTTCTTTTTCTATTTCTAGAATTTTCTCTTCAACATCTTGCTTCTTTTTAGCAACATCATCGTCTGCTTTCGCGACGTCTTCTTTAAGCGAAGAAATATCCGAACGAAGTTTACTTATTTTTTCGTTAATTCGTTCTGTGTTGGTAGCTTCTTTGTCTTCGTCATCTTCTATCGTACAGCTGTCAGCACCTGACTGTTTGTCTTCACCAACAGAAAATATGGGATAAATATTTTTTAGAATATTTTCGCTTTCTTCCGGAGTCTCCTCTCCATCGTCCGCCATGCCGCCAACATCTAAGCTGCCTCCACATGATCCTGCTAATTGTTTGCATTTTTCAGTGTTGCCTTGTTTTGCACGAGCACAAGCAGATTTGATCTTTTCATTAATTTTTTTGTAATCGTTGATCAGTGTTGTGCATTCTGCTTTAGCTTCTTTTTTCGATGTAAATTCTGAGCAATCAGCTTTGCATTGTGCGAAATCAACTGCAACACAGCTTTGACGGGCACCTGCTGTCACGTCCGGATCTTTTACCGGATAAGTTACTGCACAGGCATCAACGAAAGTTTTCTTAATAGATTTACAGTTGGCTTCGCATCTATCTTTCGATATTTCTTCTGCTCCCCACCCGTTAAGTGCGACCAGTAAAACTACGACAGCTGTAAAACTTTTTGATATCAGAGATGTGTTCATTTGCTTCCCTCGCTTAATAGATAGAAATTGCAATACAAGGACCAAAATTGTCTGTGCTATCTAAAAATTCTACGTCTTAATCTGAGACTGTGTCTTTAATTGTGCAGCAGCACTGGCCTATGGGATAGGTCCAGGAACTTCTGCGTTGCGGAACACGTTGGTTATTTAGTTCAAATAGCCTAACTTACCGGGATGCATGAATCGGTGGTTGGACGAAATTCAGATTTATTTATTCAGGGACAGAAAATTCATGTCCAGACTGAAGACTGGGGCCTGCGTGAACAGTTGCTGGTCAGTCGGGTTTTTAAAAATGGTTCAGTGCTTAAAACATTTAAGCTTTCTTATGAAAAAATACCTAGTGTAGATCGTCGTGAACAGCGTGAAGCGGCTTTGACGAAGCTGCATCAGTATTCGATTGATTGGGCGCAAGCAGGAACCTAACCAGAAACGTATCCTGCTGCCGAAATCTAGCCTCCTCAACGGCTGGATTATCCTAGATTATTAAGAAGTGATTCAATTAAAACATATCTATAAAACTTATGGCTCTGATCGCCACGCGCTTCGAGATTTAAGTTTGCAAATAAACACTGGCGATTTCGTTTTTTTAGTGGGCCCAAGTGGCGCTGGAAAAACAACTTTGTTTAAGTTGATCTCTGCTTTTGAAAAACCCACAAGTGGTGACATGCAGGTCTGCGGGCATTCTTTAAAAAGTTTGCGGTTGGGGCAGATTCCGTTTTACCGCCGGCAAATTGGTTTTGTGTTTCAAGATTTTAAGCTTTTAAAAAATAAGACTGTTTTTGAAAATGTGGTGTTGCCACTTGAAATTATCAACAAGCCTGGCGTGAATAAGACGGATAAAACCATGCAGCTGCTTGAACAGTTGGGGTTAGCTGACGTGCGTGATCAATACCCAGATTTTCTTTCAGGAGGCGAACAGCAGCGTGTGGCCATAGCTAGGGCACTAATTCATGAGCCTAAACTTTTGATCGCTGATGAGCCCACCGGAAATTTAGACCCTAAAATGAGTGATGTCATTTTGAACTTGTTTTTTGAGTTTGCGAAAAAAGGAACCACTTTTTTTGTAGCGACTCATGATTACCGTCTTTTGAAATTAAAAAATAGCCGCGTGCTAGAGTTAGAAAAAGGGCAAATCACTCGGGACCATATCACATGAGATGGTCTTCGTTAAAATTAAGTCTGTTGGTGGTTTTAACTTTTTCTATGCTGTTGATTTTGATGAGCTTTTTATTCTATAAAAATCTGAATATTTTGTTAGGCTTTTGGGACAAAGACAACCGGATTAGTATTTATCTAAAAGCAGATGCCAATGCTGCAGATAAAGAAAGTGTCTTACAGCTATTGAAAAATCGCAGTGAACTAGAGGACATTCAGTTCATTGACCGTACGGCTGCGACAAATGATTTTAAAAAAATGTTTGGTGAATACTCTGCCGGAATGATCAGCGTGGATGAAATGATCGATTTAGTCCCCGAATCGTTTACAGCAAAACTTAAATTGGATACTTCCGGTGATGGCGCCTTTGCTAACTTAAAATTAGCTGTGAGCAGTCATCCCTTCGTTGAAGATATTTCTTTTGGTGGTGAATGGCTTAGTAAGTTTGCGAAACTTGACCGGGCGTTGAAATTTATTGGCCTTACATTGGCTTTGGTGCTGTCTTTATCCGTCACGTTGATATCTGCCTTAATGGTTAGGTCTTTAGTAGACGAGGCTAAACACGAGATCGAAGTTTTATCTTTAGTCGGCGCCACCAGATGGCTGATTTATCGGAAATACTTAAGCCAAGTAGTCTATTTTTTTTCACTAAGCTTGGTTTTTAGTATTTTATTAAGTTTTTCTGTATTTTATATTTTTAAAAATAACTTCTTAGTGGATCAAGGGTTTCAGATCGTGGCTTCTAGTTTGACATTCCTGTCGGTTACTGAGGTTTTCCTCGTTTTAACAGCTCTGTTCTTTTTCGTTATGACCGGAGCATCGTTCAGCTTACGATCAGCCCTTCAACGGCTTAGTTTATTTGCGTATGAATAGATTTATTTTCTATTGTTTTTTAATTGGATTATCTTTCAGCTGTCACTTAGCGATTGCTAACGATCAGACAATCGAAAAAAATATCAACCTGACTTTAGACAAAAAAGCACAAATTGATTTAGAGCTTTCTAAAACAGATGAGACCGTCAAAGAATTAGAAAAGTTGATTCGGCAAAAAAGAAAAGTGCTGCTGCAGCGAGCCAGAGCATTAGGATATCTTAAAAATTTTAAATGGGGGGCTTTGATGTCTTATGATAGCCCATTAGTTTTCGAGAGAAATTTACGAATTTTATCTGGTTTAAACAAATTTGATTTTAATCTATTTAAAGATTACAAGTCGTCTTTGCGAAATTTAGCCCAGGGCCGCACCGATTTGGTTGATTATCAAAAAGAACTGCAACAAGTCATCACAGATCTTAAGCAGCAAGAGGCTGACCTTTTAGAGCAGGAACAAAAAAGACGCATTTTACTGAGTGCTGAAAACAAGAAGTCTCTTTTACTATTAAAAGGAAAGTTGATGGCTCCGACGGAAGGCCAGCCGAAATTATCATTTGGTTCTTACCGCGATGACCAAAACGAATTTGCATTTTTAATTCGCGGGCTAATCTTTGAAACGTCACCTGGAAAAAATGTCTATGCGGTCGGTCCAGGCCAAGTCATTTTTCGTGACGTGATTCCCCACTGGGGAGAAACTTTAATTATTCAGCATGATGACAACTACTTTTCTGTCTACGCTGGCTTAGAAAAAGGAATCACTGAATTGAATGACTTGGTTTTAACAAAAAATATTATTGGATTAACCAAAGGATCCGATTTTTATTTTGAACTACGACATTTTGAAAACCCAATAAACCCAAAAAATTGGTTTAAGGAAAATTTATGAAAAGAAAATATGGTGTCTATTTATTTATTGCTATGCTGATTATTTTAGGCGGTCGTCCCCTAGTCAGTGTTGCACAGGACCGTTATGCTGATTTACAAAATTTCAGTAAGATTTTAAATTTGGTTCAGCAGTACTACGTTGAAGAAGTAGATACTAAAAAATTAGTCACGGGTGCTATTAAAGGAATGCTCAAAGAACTTGATCCGCACACAAATTATATGGCGGCAGATATTTTTAAAGATTTTGAATCAGAAACTGCCGGCGAATTCGGTGGAATTGGTATTGAAATTTCTATTCAAAATGGCGTGCTAACTATCATTTCACCAATCGAAGACACTCCGGCATGGAACGCAGGAATAAAGCCTGGCGACAAAATAGTAGGGATTGATCAACAATCTACAAAAGGATTCACACTAGTTGAAGCCTCAGCATTACTAAAAGGCAAACGCGGTAGTAAAATAGTGTTATCAGTCATTCGTGATGGACAAGACAAGCCATTAGACATTGCTATCGTTCGCGGTATTGTGAAGATTAAATCGATCAAAACAGCGAATCTTGACGAGGGGTACATTTACGTCAAGGTGACAAGCTTCATCGAAAACACAAGCTCTGATCTAGAAAAAGCTTTAAAAAATTATAAAGAAAAAAATGGCGGCAAGATCGAAGGAATTTTAATTGATCTGCGCAGAAACCCAGGTGGCCTGCTGGAACAAGCCATAAAAGTAAGTGATATGTTTTTGAAAGACGGCGTGATTGTTAGTACTATTGGCCGCGATCAAAAAAATAAAGAGGTAAACAGTGCTAGTAAAAAAGCACTATATCCGGATGTTCCCATCGTAATTTTGATTAATGAATTTTCTGCCAGTGCCAGTGAAATTGTTGCTGGTGCTTTGCAAGATAACAAGCGCGCTGTGGTGGTTGGTGAACGGAGCTTTGGTAAAGGGTCAGTGCAATCTGTTATTCGCCTGGGTGACGGTAGTGGACTGAAATTAACAGTAGCACGGTATTACACTCCGAACGGCACTTCGATTCAATCGGAAGGTATACATCCCGATGTTGAAATTGAAGAAGTTGATGCAGAGATTTTTGCAAAGGCAGTTAATAAATCAAAAGGTGTTCGAGAAAAAGATATTTCTGGTCATCTAAAAAGTGATAAAGAAAAGCTGATCGCCAACAAGAAATCAGATGTTCCATCGATGGAGAAAAATGCTGTTGCTTGGTGGAAAGACATCGGCAGCAAGAAAGATTCTGAATTGTCAGAAAAAGAAAAACTTTTCAAAACTGATTATCAAGCGTATCAGGCATTTAGTTATTTGAAGGCTTGGAAGACGATGAAAACTTTAACGAAATAGATTTTTCAATTCATCTGACTAACAATTTTGCGTTTTTTACCCTGAAACCTTATCAAACGGAAAAATGGTAAGACGACCAGTCGGCATGACCTATTTCCGCTATGGTATGGATTTACAAATGTTCCCAATGACGCCGATACAACATCTGTCGTGTTTTCAGCTCTGCTGCTAAATTCTAAAGTTACGAATGCTGAATACATCATACCAGAAGCAAATTTTCAGAATTTGTTGATTCGAACCGAAAACCAATGTTTTACAATAAGTCACGTCACCGCATAAAAACCGGCGCTTACATGACTTGGCTTTTTGATGAAAAAAACCCTGAGATGCCTCGCTTTTATTTCGCAGACTCTGGAAAAGGTACTAGAATACCTTTTAATAAAAATGATGTGGACTGCGTTGTTAACGCGAACGTTTTAAAGATGATGGCGTTAGCAAAACAAAAAGAAAAACCAGGCCAAGCTGCTGCCTGCCAAATGCTAAACGAAATGATCGAAGCTGATGAGCATTCGACGTGTGGGATTTACTACCCCAATATGTTTAATTTATCATTCGTACTGGGACGAGCTAAACACGCCGGTGAATCCTGTATATCAGAAACGTCTGAACAAAAAATTCTGCAGATGATTTTTAAAATGCAGAATCCAGATGGCAGCTGGCTAAACGAAAGAAATTTTTGGAAAGATCCAATAATAACAACAGCATTTGCTATGGACGCTTTGATGCATTATTCTAGCCCCCTAGATTCAAAAACATTTCAATCATTGTCGAAAGGAATTCATTTTTTGTTAAAAAATATAAAAACCAAAAACGGAACGCATTTCTGGAAAGCAGAAAACTTTTTTACAGCGACTGCTATCGCAAGATCGTTAATTATGTGGAGATCATCTGCTTATACCAATGCGATCATCGCATCGACGCTCATAAAAATGCATCAGTATTATCCTCAATTCAAAGCAGCTAATTATTTAGACCTTAACTTTGAGGAATTCGAGTGAGTTTTACTAAGCTAATAAATTTTTCAATACTTCTTATGTTGAGTTGCTCGGCGGCTAGCGCCTGGCAAAGTAACAACTGGCGACTATGAGGTCTGGAAAAATTCAATCGAAGTAAAACAAACTGTCGTATTTAATTTAAATCAGTTCTTTAGAGGCACATCCTTTGATAATTAGGATTACCAGCACTATTCAGCCGAGTTTCCCGGAATAATGAAAGAAAGAATATTTTTGGAAAGTGAAAAAACATTAACCGAACTTAAAGTCGCTTCTCAGCAATGTAGTAAGATAGCAAAAATCCAATTTTCTGAAACCATTTCTGATTCCAAATCAAACGAAACAGAAAATAAATTGGCTGTAGCTTTTGAAAAAGAAATATTGCGTGTTGAAACGTTAGATTGCCTTGGCGCATTGGATTTAGAAAAAGTATTTCAGGTTTACTATCAACCGCATCCAGTCCAGAAATAAATCAGGTATGTCAAAAAACTTACGTCCTAGGATTAGGAACATCTGAGTAATAAAAAATATCGTTTCGAAACAACAGGCTCGTTTAATTGAACAGTTAATTAAAGACTCTAATTTTTAAAGGGAATTCACTTTTAGATGAATTCCCTTTGATGAAAATTAGTTTGATTCTTCTTTGATATCTTTAGCGTCTACCAATTTGATTTTGGTCTTTTCAGTTAATAGCTTGATCACCTTTTCTTCAGTGATCATGTAAGTTAAACGGCTAGTTTGCTCTGGCTTTCCGTACCATTCTTTGATGCGCGCAAGTTCAATACCTGTTTGCTTTGTGTATTCATCATACTTTTTATCAAGATCTTCTGGCGTGCAGATCAGATTGTGTTCTTGCGAAAGCTTGTCGATCAAAAAGCTAGACTGAATCATTTCTGCGGCAGTTTTTGCAAAATCAGAATCCCACTTTTGTACATAGTCTTCAAATTCAGCAGGCTGCATGCCTTGATCGGTCATGCGCTTTTTAAAATCAGCAATCAAAGATGCTTTTTGTTCTTTCATCAAAGACGCTGGAACATCCACCGGGTTTGCTTCAACTAATTTTTTTAACAAACGGTTTTTGAAATTATCATCGATACGTTTAGTTTCAGATTGCTCGGTGTCTTGCTGGATTGTTTTTTTGAATTCTTCAACAGTTTGATTGGCACCAATTGTTTTTAATAATTCGTCGTTCATTTCAGGCAAATCTTTTTTCTTTAAAGATTTCAGAGTTACTTTGAAGCTGACAGGTTGACCCGCAAGTTCTGGTGCATGGTATGGAGTTGGAAACTTCAAATCGATCGTGCGTGCTTGACCGATGTTCATGCCAACGATTCCTTCTTCATAACCGTCGATGAATTGTTTCGACCCAAGTTCTAAACTGTGGTCAGTGCCAGTGCCATTTTCTAAAGGTTTACCGTTTACAAAGCCTTCAAAGTCGATCACAGACACATCACCCATTTGTGCGGGGCGGTTATCTAATACGTCGACGTAGGTTGCTTTTGAATTTCGAATGTTAGTAATAACTTGGTCAATTTTAGCAGTATCAAAAACATACTTTTCTTTTTCGACTTCAAGGCCTTCCCATTTTTTTAATTTTACTTCTGGGCGCACATCAAAAATGGCCGCGAACGAAAAATTTTTTTCTTCTGTAGGATCATCGAATTCAAATTCTGGGTAACTGATGGGATCAATTTTTTGATCTTGAAGAGCAACCGGATAATGTTTAGAAATCAAATCTTGCGCAACATCACCTTGAATACGATTTTTGTACATCGTTCTGATTGTTGTTAGCGGCGCCTTGCCTTTACGAAAACCTTTGATTTCTACTTGGCGCTGGATATCTTGGTAAGCTTTCTCAAAAGCTGACTTAACTACGTCTTGATTTATTTCGACATTCAGTTTTCTTTGTAGACCTTCGGTTATTTGAACTTGTGCTTTCACGGAGTCTCCTTAT
>JAYTPC010000031.1:0-1508 GCA_043747425.1 Bdellovibrionales bacterium | reverse complement strand
TTTTCAAAAGTGAAAATATTCAAATAAAAACTTCGATTAAAATAAAACAGTTTGAAAAAAATGGAACACAAGATTTCGTCATCATTGAAAATCAAGGTGTAGAAGTAAGAATTGAATTTGATGTCGTTTTGGTCGCTACAGGCCGCGAAGCCAATGTAAAAGGTTTTGGTCTTGAAAATCTTGGCGTTGAACTAACAGAACGAAAAACGATTCAAGTCGATGATTTCTTACGAACAAATATTCCAAATATCTATGCGTGTGGTGATGTCGTTGGACCATATCAGTTTACCCATGCAGCTTCCCACCAGGCATGGTTTACATCTGTGAATTCTTTATTCTCACCTTTTAAGAAGTTTAAAATTAATTACAATCACCTTCCGTATTCCACGTTTACGCATCCAGAAATTGCTCGAATCGGCTTGAATGAAACAGATGCTCGTGAAAAAAACATTCCGTTTGAAATAACAAAGTATCCAATCGATGACCTAGACCGAGCCATTGCCGATTCTAGCGATTACGGCTTCGTTAAAGTGCTAACAGTACCAGGAAAAGACAAAATCATCGGTGTGACCATAGTTGCAGATCACGCCAGTGACATGCTGCCTGAGTTCGTTATAGCGATGAAGCATGGATTAGGTCTTAATAAAATTCTTTCAACGATACACGCTTATCCAACCATGACCGAGGCCAATAAGTACGCTGCAGGTGTTTGGAAAAAAGCCCACGCACCGCAAAAAGTTTTAGAATATTTAAAAAAATTCCATGCATGGAGAAGAGGTTAATTATGAAGCTATTGATATTAAGTGGTTTGTTTTTCTTTTCGGCTTTATCGCTAAATGCTCTGCCATCGGGCTTTGATCAGAACCATTCGAAGTGGGGTAAAGTCTTATCAGAATATGTTGTCGAAGCTGACAAAACGACAAAAGTAAAATATTTCGAGTTAATGAAAAATCCAACTGATCTGAATGCGTATTTAAAAGATGTCTCTGCCGTCACTGCAGCTGAATACGCGAAATGGAACGAAAAGCAAAAATTAGCTTTTCTATTTAATTCTTACAATGCATTCACATTAAAGTTGATCATTCAAGAGCTTGATAAAGATCAGAATCTTAAGTCTATCAAAAAAATTGGCGGTCTTTTTGGCAATCCTTGGAAAATTAAGTTTTTTAATTTTTTAGGAAAAGAAAGCTTTTTAGATGAAATCGAACAGGACATAGCAAGAAAAGACTTCGATGAACCACGAATGCATTTTGCATTTAACTGCGCTTCGATTGGCTGTCCATCTTTAATGAAATTAGCATTCACCGAATCTAATATGGAGCAACTATTGGATGCCGGTGCTAGAAATTTTCTTAACGATCAAAGTCGTAATGTTTTGCAGAAAAACACTGTGGCCTTGTCTTCTATTCTAAAATGGTACAAAGATGATTTTGAAAACTCGAAAAAATTTGGACCCATGAATCAATTTTTGTCCACTTACTTTCCATTCAGTGAATCCGAAAAGAAGG
>JAYTPC010000030.1:0-13570 GCA_043747425.1 Bdellovibrionales bacterium | reverse complement strand
AACTCGACATGGTGTCGAGGTTCGCGAGGAAGTAGTCAGGAAGAAAAAAATGAAACAAAGAATTGAATTAACAGTCGAAAAACGTGAAGCAGGTCGTGCAAACGCTCGTGGCTTACGCGTGAACAAAATGGTTCCAGGTGTTATCTACGGAGCCACTGAAAACGTAACCGTGCAATTGCACGTGAACGATGTCTTAAAATACAACTCTCGCGCTTTTGAAAATGCGTTATTAAATATCAAAAGCCCTGATGCAAAATTAAACGGTAAAGTCGCACTTTTTAAAGAAGTGGTCGTGCACCCACTGACTCGTAGACCAGAACACGTTGATTTGTTTGCTTTAGATCTTACAAAAATGGTTCGCGTTTCTATTGAAGTTCGTATTGAAGGTAAAGCTATCGGTATTGCAGAAGGCGGTTTATTGAATATCGTTTCTCGTCAGGTCGAGATCGAATGTTTACCGACAGAAATTCCAGATTTCATCACTGTTGACGTAACAAATTTAGGTGTTGGTGATTCACTTCACGTATCTGAATTGACAATTCCAGCAGGAATTAAAATGATTTCTCGTCCAGAAACAACAATTGCGGCAGTCGTTGTTCAGGAAGATGAAGTTGTTGCAGCTCCAGTGGTAGATGCAGCAGCGGCAGCGGCTCCAGCGGCTGGTGCGAAAGCAGCTCCGGGTGCGGCTCCAGCAGCGGCAGCAGGAAAAGCGGCAGCTCCAGCGGCGGCAGCAGGAAAAGCAGCTCCAGCAAAACCAGCAGCTAAGAAGTAATCGGTATCGAAATATAATTTCTAAAAAGGCGACTATAACAGGTCGCCTTTTTTTTGATTTAAATTGCATTATAGAAGAAGGTATTTTTAATTTTATGTGGCTGATCGCAGGCTTAGGTAACCCAGGAAAACAGTATCAAATGACCAGACACAATGTTGGTTTTATGCTGGTTGATTACTGGTTAAAATCACTTTCTGGCAACACGCCAGATTTTCGTGACGAGCACAAAGCAATGACAAAAAAAATGAAGCTAGATAATGAAGAAATACTGTTGGCAAAGCCGCAAACATTTATGAACAGATCTGGCGAATCAGTTCAGTCCCTACTTCATTTTTACAAAGTGCCGCAAGAAAAAATGCTGATCTTGCACGATGATATTGATCAACCTTTTGGCTCGATCCGCTTTCATAAAAACCGCGGTCACGGCGGCCAAAATGGCGTGCGAAATATCACCGAACTTTTAGGGACCATGGATTACGCCAGGCTTAAAATTGGCGTAGGCCGTCCTGCTCACCCCGATTTTGATATTGGTGATTATGTGCTAACTGGTTTTTCAAAAGACGAATCAGTGCAACTTACGACCGTGTTTGAAAAAGCTTGTGACGGGATCGAATGTTTTATTACTAAAGGTTTTGACCGTGCTTGCACGGATTTTAATGGTACTGTTTTATAGTGTACTAAATTGATTTTTTATTTAAAGGAGTTTTACAGATGGCATTACAAGTAGGAATCGTTGGCTTACCAAACGTTGGAAAATCAACTTTATTTAATGCACTGACTTCAGGTAAAGCTGAGGCCGCAAATTATCCATTTTGCACGATTGATCCTAATGTGGGCGTTGTCACCGTGCCAGACACACGTTTAGATAAAATTACCGGTTTCGTAAAACCCCAGTCTGTAATTCCAACAACAATAGAATTTGTTGATATCGCAGGAATTGTTAAAGGCGCAAGCCAAGGCGAAGGCTTAGGAAATCAATTCTTAGGTCATATCAAACAAACAGATGCCATTGTTCACGTTGTGCGCTGCTTTGATGACCCAAACGTCATTCACGTCTCTGGCAGTGTGGACCCTTTGCGTGATATCGAAATTATCAACACCGAATTGATGTTGGCTGATTACGATACTGCAGAAAAAAAAATAAAACGAATTGAAAAAATGGCAAAGACCTCTGCCGATCCAAAAATGAAAATGGAGCTTGATGTCACTCAAAGAATTCATCAGGCACTGGCTAAAGGATTACCCGCAAGATCAGTGAAATTAAATGAACTCGAAACTCCGTTTGCAATGGATATGCACTTACTAACAAGTAAACCTGTTTTGTATGCATGCAACGTGTCTGATACAGACTTTGCTTCAGGTGGAAATGACTGGGTACGCTCTGTTCAAAAACGCGCGCAGGAAGAAAACAACAACACCATTACGATATGCTCTGCGATGGAAGCAGAAATTGCACAGCTTCCGCCCGAAGAGCGTTTAGAATTTTTATCTAGCATGAACGCTACTGAGCCTGGACTAAACCGCCTTATCCGCGAAGCTTATAACTTGCTTGGACTTGCCACGTACTTTACAGCTGGCGAAAAAGAAGTTCGTGCTTGGACAATCAAATCTGGTTTCAAAGCGCCACAAGCTGCCGGCGTGATTCACACTGATTTTGAAAAAGGCTTTATCAGAGCTGAAGCCTATCACTGTGAAGATTTATTCAGTTTAAAATCTGAAGCCGCAGTAAAAGAGGCCGGAAAATATCGCTCTGAAGGAAAAGAATACCTTGTTAAAGACGGCGATATTTTGTTTTTCAAATTCAACGTCTAGATCTAAAATGCTGGGGGTCTTAAATCGGAATTTCCAAACACCAGAGCAAACAGCACTGCATATTTCGTGAATGAATTTGAATGCTGAAAGCTGGATCTAGAATCTATCACATCTTTTTCTGTATGAATATTTCGATTCATGGTACTGGTCACAGCTTCAAACGGCGTCACGGCATGAAAACCTTGACGGTGCCATGAGGCATGATCACTACAACCGTAGCCACATTGATCTTCGACCAACCGAGCTTTCACATACGTGTTGTTGATAGAAGTCAGCACATCACGAAGCCATGGGCTGGTGAAATCTGATATTAAGCCAACAACTTGTTCGCCACTACCCGGAAAAAGTGTCATATCCAATTGCAAAACCGCGATAACATTTTTCTGTTTTCCTTTAGCATCTTTTGCAATCTCTGCTGATCCCAAAAGACCACTTTCTTCACCGGCATACCAATAAAATTCTAATGTTCGCTCTGGCTGTGCAGCTGATTTTAAAACTCTTAATGCTTCGATTAGATTGGCAGATCCCGAAGCATTATCGTCTGCGCCAGGTGCTTTGTCCTTATTTCCAAAATACCCTTGGTTGATCGAATCAAAATGCCCGCCAAGAACAATAATATCATTTGGATTTGTTTTTCCAGGAATTGTTAAACGCAGTGTCTTCTGTTTGGTAGATTCATGCGAAATCAAATCAATTTGATAAGTCCACTTCGAGTCAACGAGCATGTTTTGAAGTTTTATTTTCAGGTCTTCCACGTGCTGATTTGGTGATGCCGCTTTATTATATCGGTTCGGATACGAGGAAATCCATGCTACGGTTTGCTGCAGTTGAACGGGATCAGTCTGGTTTGCTAGTTTCTGATAACTTTCATTGTATTCTACAGAAGCTTTTTTAATGACACCTAAAGAACTGATCTTTAAGTTAATCGTTTTTAAATTTTCTAATAGAAGCCCTGGCTGATTCACTTCTGCACCCGTTAAGGTTTCAAATCCAGCGCATTTACCTTGCGCATGGTTCAGCACTGAAAGTTGATTCAACTGTTGCGGGTTCAAATGGGCCACAGCCAAATTCAACGATAGATCTTTTGATAAAATAACCCCACCCAACGCACGGGCTTGATCAAGGTTCGTAATTACGGTTTCTGATTTATCAGAAACCGTATGGCCGAAGACCTTACTTGTGAAAAGCTGAAGCGTAACCAGTTGTAGCACTAATATTAAAATCATCTGACATCCTTGTCTGTTATGTTTAACGTATTGGAATATCCCACTCTTCTTTAAGTGAAATTGGTTCTTTAATCTGGTAAGGGTTTTTCTCGGTCAAAAATTTGATCTTTTTGAAATCAATTTTTTCATCGTAAATTTTCTGATAAGTGACATAAAAACTAAGTACGCGTTTGACATATGTTCTGGTTTCTACAAACGGAATGTGTTCGATGAACACATCAAAATCAATTTCACCAAAATTTCGAAGCCATAATTTCACGCGGTGTGGGCCACCATTATAAGCTGCTGCAATCAGCGGAAGCTGACCATCAAATTCAACTGATAATTTTTTTAAGTAGGCAGCACCATATTGAATGGCAATTTCAGGCTTAAATAAGTTTTGCAGATCGTGCTGCTCTTTGATCAACAAGGCAACTTTTTGCGACGTGTAGGGCATAAACTGCATTAAACCAACAGCTCCGACCGGAGAAATAGCATCTTGCTTATACTGGGTTTCGGCTTTCATAATCGACCAAATTAAGTTGGGGCTAATTTTACGATTTTCTGATTCTGCACTGACGTTAACTTGGTAAGCTCTCGGATAAATTGATTTCCACAATAAATCATCATCCCTTAAAGAGATCTTTTTTTGTTGTGTTGATGTTATCTTTTGCATCAGTGATAACGCTCTATTATGCAGACTTCGATCGATATAGTACTGAATTAAAGGATCAGCAGTGATTCGTTTTTTCAAAGACTTTTCAACTTCAAACAAATGCCATTTTGCTAAATCGGCGTAGCCCCACCTGCTTAACGATTCTGCCCATTTGATTTGCCGCTTAAGATCTGCAGATCCTTCAATCGTGATTTCGCTGTCGGATTCAGAAACAACTGCAGCCTCTTGATTGACAATTTGAATATCGCCTTCATCTGTTTGTGATAAATCCTCAAAGTATGTTTTGTACTCGGTTATCATCCGTAATGGATTAGTCTGGTCATCGGGAAGAAAATATGGACCTCTTCCCGACTTCAACAATGATAACTGGTTTGCTAGCAGATTACTTGTCGCAAAAGATTTATAATTTTCAAACCGCAACCATCCTAAAAGATTATAGTAATTGAAAAATTCGCCCTTAAGTAGCGGTTGTGCAAGCTGCTTGTAATGTTCTAATGCTGTGATCTGATTATCTAAGGCCCATTCCGATTGCGCCAACCAATACAGATTTTTAGCTTTATCCCTAGTCCAAGCTTTATTTGTCGTGAATTCGACTCTAGCTTCAATAAAATTCTTATCTAAGAAAAAACACCAAGCCTTCAACCACGTTAAGTCATCATAATCTGATTTTTTTCGTTTTGCTTTGTGTGACGGATGTTTTTTGATCAAGTCGTCAAACAATACAATAGCCTGTTTGTATTTCTGAGTTTGATAAAATAAAAAAGCCTTTTGAAAGATAAATTCCTTTTTTTCTTTTTCAGTTTTTGCCTGTTTTATTATTTTGTTGATCAGATCTTCGGCTTTTTCAAGCTCACCAGCACGCTGGGCAATGTAGAATAAATTATCTGCATAATCATCAGAAGCCAAAATTTCATTTTCGAAATCTTTGACCTCTTTGAATGCAGAGATCGGATCTCCAACATTCGAAAAAAATATGGCTTGTAGATATGCTATTTGCCAATTCAGTAAATTTTGCGCTTTAATAAAATCAGAAAGCTCTGCTTTTGCTTTTTTCTCTTCCCCTGAAAATATAAGCATGCGTGTGCGGTAAATAAAGTCATTAAAGACGATAGGGCATTCGCTAAGTCCTGCAGAAATTTGGGCTAACTCAAGACTGGTTTGCGCCAACCATCGATTTCGTTCTGAATAACATAGCTCTGTATTGACCTGGTTTTTACGTATCCAGTTCAGGTATTTCAGCTCAAAATCTAAACCTTCGGGTAAACTGTTCATACGACGAACCATCAATTTTGTTTCTTTTTTGAAGTCTTTTAAAGGAATTTTCGAATTTTTTATTTCTTCCTTGTTCAACAAATCATTTTCTAAAATTAATTTCAAAGTCTCTAATTGAACACGACGCAGTTTTTTATTTTTTTTTAATTCTTTGAATAGTTCCCAGTAAGCCATTGCTGAATTTTCGATTTGTGCTAGGAAAAACTTCTTGTAATAACCTTCTTCGATTTTCTTTGGTTGCCATTCTTTCAGCTTATCCGTCGCAAGCACTGTATTTGTTTTTTTTAGTTCAAAGAAATCATTCAGAATTTTGTTATCAGCTAGATTTTCTTTCTCTAACTTGTCTGCCTTTTTACTTTTGTTGTCAGGTTCGGCTTTAATTTCTGTAGGTTTAAGTTCAGCTTGAGCTTCCCCAGTTTTTTTTAATTGGTTTTGCCGAAGTTCTATTGCGTTCTGAGCAAGTGCTGCTGAAGATAAAAAACAAAATGCTGTGATACTTATAATTTTCTGAAACATGATCAAAATATATTACGCTGCTAGGATTGGTTTAGCTACTGTTGTTGCATATTTTGTTAAGCTAGACCAAAGACTGCCTTGAAAGATCAGATACAGAAAACCACTCGTCGTTTTTTTAAAATTTAGGCATGATGATCTGGTAATGATCTGCAAGGAGAACCGATGAGCTCGATAACCAAAGAATCTTTTAAGGCCGGAGAATTCATCTTTTTTGAAGGTGATATCGAGTCCCATTTTTATATCATCGAAGCTGGTGAAATCCTTATTTTTACAAAGGACAAATCAGGTCAGAAAGTCGAGATCGCCAGGTTGAAATCTGGCGAAACTTTCGGAGAGTTTGCTTTGATAGACAAGGGTTCGCGAACGGCCTCCGCACAAGCAGTTACAGATTGTACGATGATGAAAATTTCTAGCGAAGGCTACGAAATGATGCTAGGTGATCTACCCACTTGGGCATCCTCGATGTTAACTTCTTTTTCTAGTCGCTTAAAACAAATGAATCAGTCGTTAAAAGAATTAAAAGCACAAAAAAAATAGTTTTTTGTTTTTAGCCTTGTTTAGATTAATTCTGTTTTGCTTTCGTAATAGCTTTTTTCCATTTGACCAATCTTACTTGCAGCATCTTTTTTGTGATAACTGGTTTAAACTCTTGGTCTTTTTTCCAAATTTTTTTGATCTCAGATGTGTCTTTCCAATGACCACATCCAATTCCCGCTAAAAATGCGGCGCCTATTGCCGTTGTTTCTATTTGCTGAGGTCGCACGACCTGAACTTGTAAATAATCGGCTTGTAGCTGCATCAACAAATTATTTTCAGAAGCCCCACCATCTACTTTTAGTACTTTGATCTTTTTCTTTAAATCTGACTGCATGGCAAATAAAATATCAGCATTTTGCAAAGCCATAGCTTCTAATGTAGCAAAAGCAATATGAGATTTATGACTTCCGCGTGTTAACCCCGTGATTTCTCCACGAGCTTCAGGTGCCCAGTGAGGCGCACCTAAACCAGTTAATGCCGGCACAAATTCAACCCCGCCAGAATCTGTAACTTGTCTTGCCAAAGACTCAACTTCAGAACTTTTTTCTATGATGCCTAAACCATCCCGCAGCCAGGTCACAGCAGCTCCACAAATAAATGCGCCTCCTTCCAGCGCATATTGTGTTTTTTTATTTCCAATTTTCCACGCAACTGTGGTCAGTAAGCCCGACTTCGAAAGAATCAGCTTTTCGCCAGAGTTCATCAAAATAAAACTTCCGGTACCAAAAGTACATTTACTTTCGCCAGCTCTAAAACAAGCCTGGCCAAAAAGTGCGGACTGCTGATCACCAGCGACACCGGTGATCGAAATTCCTTTTTCCAAAAATGGTAGTTTCTCGGTGTGTCCAAACAAACCAGCGGAGGATTTGATTTCAGGCAAACTCCAAATAGGAACTTTAAATATTTTTAGTAATTCTGAATCCCACGCCGTTGACTTAAGATTCATTAACATGGTTCTTGAAGCATTACTGACATCTGTTGCAAATATTTTTCCGGCAGATAGTTTCCACATTAAAAATGTGTCTACAGTTCCAAAACAAAGATCTTTTTCTGCCTTTGCCTTCTTAACGGCACTGCTATTTTCAATCAGCCACCTTATTTTACTGGCTGAAAAGTAGGGATCTAATACTAATCCTGTTTTTGCTTTTATTTTTTTTGCCCAGGTCTTTTTCAATGCATCACACATCTTAGTTGTTCGACGACACTGCCAAACAATAGCGTTATGAAGAATTTCTCCGGTTGATTTTCTCCAGGCAATGACTGTTTCTCGTTGATTTGTAATTCCAATCGTTAAGATATCTAAAGTGTTGTCTGAATTCTTTAGCTTCATCTGAGCCAAACATTCTTCAGCCGCTTGCTGCACCGATTTCCAAATGTCTTCGGGGTTGTGTTCCACCCATCCCGGTTTTGGAAATATTTGCGGATAATCGACCGAAGCTTTTGCAACAAGACTTCCGACGTGGTCCAACAAGACAACTGTGGATCCAGTTGTTCCTTGATCGATAGACATGATATATTTTTTCATAAGACTATCATGATCAATTTTTTAAAAAAACCCAAAGAAAAAATTTTCAATCTCAAGCAATTGGATACCGATTCGCTGCTTTACAAAGTTTTCCCGCGACTTTTCATGGAGCTCATGAAAAAGTATTTCAGACTTGAAATCGAAGGCCTTGAAAATATACCGCTGAAAGGACCCGTAATCATTGCACCAAATCATTCCGGATTTTCTGGATTTGACGCCATGATTTTAGCCTACATTTTACAAGAGAAAACAAACCGCATACCAAGGGTTATGACTCATCAACTGTGGTTCTTAACGGATAAAACAGCGCTTCCAGCGAAAAAACTTGGCTTTTTCGAAGCAACTTTCGACAATGCACTTCAGTTTTTAAAAAAAAATAGTGTCATTGTGCTTTTCCCTGAGGGAGCGAACGGGAATTTTAAAACCACTGCAAAAAAATATCAGCTGCAAGAATTTAAACGCGGATTTGTCCGCTTAGCGCTTCAAACAGGTGCGGTGATTGTTCCAACAATTGTCATTGGTGCTGAAGAGACGCACATCAATCTGCAAAAATTAAAATTCACTAAGTTTCTTCGAGGGTTGGTTTTACCGCTACCGCTAAATATTATTCCCCTGCCAGCAAAATGGAAGATCATTTTCACAAAACCAGTTCATTTACCTTTTCATCCAGATAAGGTAAATGATTCTGAACTTTGCCATGACTTAGCAAATGAGATTCAAGAATCCATGCAAAAGAAAATAAATAAAATTATCAAAACTCGGGGTTCCGCTTACGTATAGACACCCTAAGGGGGACAGTTGGCCTTGCTAAAATCAGTTTGGTTTGCGCAATCGGGTAAATCATTACCAATAATAACGATGACCTTGTTCCACATTTGGATAATATAGCCGGGATTAGATCCTCGTGAAATTAACTTTTTAGTCAAAATTGTGGCGCAAGCAATTGCAATGACCATAAGAAGTAAGTATTCGACTAAGATTTGACCCTTATTGTTTTTCGGTAACGGCATTATTTAAGTTTAGCAAACTTTGTTTTTGCAGCCAAGATGATAGGTATAACTGTATGGTTTCCAGTTGATTCTGTATATTTACAGTTTCACTGGGCTGACATAATCCGATGGCCAAGCCCTCGTCCCAATCTTTGGCAAAAATGGATGCGTGATTATCGCCAAATTTATTAGCGGATTCAAAAATTAATTCAGCGCTATTCGCATCCGGATAAATCAGTAAAAAAATATGCTCTTTAGATTCGGAAGACCATTTCTTCATGTCCATCCAAAGCTGCGGAAATTCTGTTTGTAGTAAGTGGTAAATCTTTAGCGCAGACGATTCGTAGGACTGTGAAAAGTAAATTCGAAATGCCCCATCGAACAATGCTGTATTAAAAACTGGATTATAAAACCGGGTTGTCATGAAGGATGAATATGTTGCTGCCATACGCGTAGCCTAGAAAAGCTTTGTGCACTTTAACAAGCTAAATTTAACAAAAATTTAAGAATCTTAAATTTTAACGTTGCGCGACATTAATTAACTAAATCTTTGGAATTGTTACTGGGTTTCCCTGAATGAAAAGAAGGTGTTCCGGCATGTGTCCAGCCGAATAGAAAAAGTCACTTAGCTCAGCAGAGGTGCTAATAAAATTAGCTTTTTTTCCAATACTTAGCGAGCCCTCTTGATCATGAATTCCCAATGCTTTAGCAGCCCCTATTGTATAAGCCAGAAAGACTTCAGGCAAAGTCATTTTCATTTCTAATCGGGCTAGCAATCCAACCAAAGATAAATCCTGCGTCGGTGAACTTCCCGGATTAAAATCTGTCGCCAATGCGACAGTGGCCCCGGCATCTATTAATTTACGCGCAGGTGGATATTCGCATTTCATGTATAAATCAGCAGCTGGCAACAGCACGGCGACGCAATCAGATTTTGCAAAATTCTGAATTGCCTGATCTGTTAAATGAATTACATGATCTGCAGACTTTGCACCGAGTTTTAAAGCTAATTCTGCGCCCCCGGAAAGAGTCAACTGATTGGCATGTATCGTTATTTGAAAACCTAACTTTTTTGCTGCTTGCAAAAAAACTTCGGCATCTGACTTTTCAAAAAATTTACTTTCAACAAAAATATCAATACGCTCAGTAAGTTTTTTCTTTTTCACCTGTGGTAAAACCACATCCATCAAGTAATTTAAATATTGCTTGTGACTATCAAATTCTGGCGGAAGCGCGTGGGCTCCTAAAAAAGTAGAAATAATCCTGGGGCCAGAAAGACTATTGATCACTTTTAAAACTTTAATTTCATTTTTCAAATCAAGTCCATAACCTGATTTAATTTCTAAAGTGGATACGCCTTGTTTCAAAAATCGATAAACTCGATTCTGCGCTTCTTTGGTAAGTTGCTTTGAAGAAGCTTTGCGAGTTTTTGCCATTGTAGATCTGATACCGCCACCACCAGCAGCGATTTCTAAGTAACTTGTTCCGTTGTTTCGAAGCTCAAATTCATCAGCCCTAGATCCCGCAAAAACCGTGTGGGTGTGGCATTCGATAAACGAAGGTAAAACCAAGTTGTTTTTTAAGTCGGTAACGGATTGAAATTTTAATGTTTTAGGCACCTTCGTCTGTAGGCCCATCCAGGCAATAATGCCATTCTCAACGATGAATGCTGACTTCGCTGCGAAGCCCTTGAAGTCAGAGTTAACCAGTCTGCAGTTTTTAAATAATTTCAGTTTTTTATTTTTAATCACTGCAAAATTATTATACTTTTGCAAAGCAGTATCAACATTTTTTGCTTAACCGTGTCGATACCAGCTACATCCCTTAAATCATCGCCCACTGTTTTGCACCCAAAAACCTTGAAAGGATCTGCTCAAATCAAAAGTAAGGCCAGCAGCAGCGATGACGGCGGCACATTGTCTCATATTGATATATGGCCAACCCCTTGCACCTTAAATCACAAAATAAGGAGCTTTGTATTTATGAAAAAACACAAACTATTTAAAACTGCCATCTATTTCTGCGCGTCTACCCTGCTAGTTATAGGTTGTCAAAAAGCTCCAAGTAAAAAGATTGCACCTGTCGATACAGAAATAGAATCGGCAGACAAAACCATTCCGGTTCAATGCTCGGCTGACTTAATGAATAAAGCCAAAGCGCTTGAATCAGATCAAACGAAGGTAACTGCAATTTTTGAGAAACTAACTTTACAAAATGATGTTGAATTAAAGAAGACTTACATCCAATTGGCCCAAAAGCAGGTTGAGAACTGCCAAGGAATAGTTCAGCAAATGACCAAAGAAAAAATAACATGGTGTTCGAAATCCGAAACAGAAAATAAGGATATAGACATTTTAGCAGTCAAAATAATTGAAATTAAGTGCAAAATTCTTCAAGCATGGAATACCAGCTTATCAGAAGACCAAGCGCCGCTACCTGAATCACCAGAAGCTGCAACACCGACCACGATTCGTGTGCAGTTCAACGAAGCAGGTCAAAAGTTACTTCAAACTAAAAACGCAGCCGAATTTTTATATTTTTCACGTGGAGAAATTAAAAGCGGCAAAGATTCCTACAAACAAGACGCGCTGGCAGGAAACATTGCGTGTGTTTTCTCGAACCAATCTGAAAAGCCAAGCGAACGTTCTGCTTTCAAATATGTTGCAGAATCAAAAGCAACGTCAGCTGATATTGGATTTGAATTTAAAGGAAATAGCTCTTTAATCACTTTGCAAGATGACGACAACACCATTATTTCTGTTGTTTGCTTAAATGTGGAGTCCGTTCCTGAAAAAGACCGTGCAGATTCCATTAAAAAACTATTTGGAAACTTAATAACTTTAGAAGAAACCTCTGCAACAAATTCTGACTCTAGCGAACTGCCAATTGAAGAATCTGAAGTTGCTCCTGCTATTGAACTTGTACCAGTTCTGATTGATGAAAAAAGCCAAGTTGCCGCAGCTGCATCAGCTCAAGATGAAAAAAGTAAAAACCTAGATCAAACCATAGAAAAAGCACAAAAAACGATTCAGGTTATTTTAAAAGACAGCCTTGCTGAGACGAAAAAAACAGCTGGTGAATTATCTAAAGAATCCATTGCTGAAGCACAAAAAGCTTCGTCTGTGATACTGCTGGAAGCTGAAGTCGCTGGGAAAAATCTGATTCTGCAAAGTCAAACATCAGCAATTGTTGTTGTCAACGAAGCCAAATCAGCTGCTCAGAATGTTGTTGATCAAAGTATTCAAAAATCACAGTTGGCTACTGCTGCAGTCATAAAAAATGGCATTGCTGAAGCAAAAACAGCAGCAAATGAAGTTGTCGATTTAGGAATTAAAAAGACTCAGAAGGCAGCTGTCGATACAGTTAAATCACCATTTCGCTGGGTTAAAGAAAAAGCAACCAATACTTGGAATGGGTTTGCAAAATTTTTCTCTTCAAAAGATAAAAAAACAATTCAATCAAAGCCAGCAGTTCAAAAAAAATAACTACTCCAGATACTTTTTCTGAATGACTTTCAAGTCCTGATCTAACTCGTACACCAACGGAACGCCCGTTGGTACGTTCACTTCCATGATTTCAGCTGGCGATAAATCTTCCAAATACTGAATTAACGCACGAATTGAATTTCCATGGGCCGCGATCAAAACTTTTTTTCCAGAAAGTATGTCTTTAGAAATTTTTTGGTTCCAGAGCGGAAGCACGCGCCCGACCGTGTCTTTCAGGGATTCTCCGCTAGGTAATTCGCCGGCCGGCACATCCGCGTATCGAGCATCAAGACTTGGATGACCACCATCTGTTTTTGACATCAGTGGCGGTGGTGTATCGTAGCTGCGTCGCCAAATCTTCACTTGCTCATCACCATGTTTCGCTGCGGTTTCAGATTTATTTAAACCTTGCAAAGCACCATAATGACGTTCGTTCAAGCGCCACTCTTTTGTAACGGGAATCCAGGCTAACTGCATCTGATCTAAAATAAAATTTAATGTTCGAATAGCTCGCGTAAGACGACTGGTGTAGGCCACGTCGAACTGAAAACCACGATCTGTTAAAATCTTGCCTGCTTTTTGTGCTTCCGCAACGCCTTTTTCAGCAAGATCGACATCTTTCCATCCGGTGAAGCGATTTTCTTGATTCCAAACAGATTCTCCGTGTCGGACAAGCACTAACGTGAACGAACTTTTCATAAAAACCCTCTACATTTGAAAGAAAACTTGTGAGAGGATAATTACTGAAATCACAGACGAGGTCAAAACATAATGAATCACT
>JAYTPC010000029.1:0-91744 GCA_043747425.1 Bdellovibrionales bacterium | reverse complement strand
AATCACAGATACGGTTGCTAACATCACTTGTAATTTCTGCACGTTCATGACGCTTCCTTAATTTTTTGCAGTCCACTTTAATTCCCGCTTACATTCGACGTTATTTGACTGTTTTTACTAGTTTTTAAAAATTCAATTTTTCTTTTCAACCAATCTTTTTGGCTTGTATCAGAAGATTTTGTAAAAGCTTTCTGATAGCTAGCCATTGCGTTATTCGGATTCATGACGAAATTTTCAAAAAGGCGCGCTTGCTGTATCAACATATCGACAGAGTCAGGGCGTATATTGAGGAATTTTGATGATAACTTCAAAGCTGCCTCCGTTTCGCCTTTTTGTGCTGTCGCTTCTACATAAAGCTCGACCAGTCTATAATTATAAAGCTGATCATTAGATAATCTAGAAAATTCCTCAGAAGCAGTAATATAATCTCGGTCCGAGAACGACTTCAGGCCACTCATCACTGCAAGCTCCGGTGACGAATTTTTCATGTCTAAAACTTTTTCGAAATAAGGTAAAGCACTGTTAATTCCTTCGACAGAATACAGAACTTTGCCTTTCTGGTAATTCACCATAGAATTCTCAGGTTCTAAAACAATTGCCTTTTCAATCAGCCACAAAGCCTTTTCATAATCTGCCTGTTGATCAGCAATCACGCTGAGGTAGTACAGTCCTGTGGATCTGGTCTCTTTCAAGCTAGATAATTTGAATGCTAGGGTTTCTGCTTCGGCTAATTTTTTAATTTGGATGCAGCCGCCAAGATTGGCAGCCGTCGGTTTTCCGGCGACATCACATTTCTTTTCACTTGCTGGAAGACGGGTGAAGCCACCAGATTCAATTTCAAACTTAGAAGGAATAAAATAAGACAGTTTCTGCGCTGATGGAAACTGAATCCGTGGTTCAATAGTTTTCTCAACGCTGTAATCAGACCAACTGATCATTTCAGAATCGCCTGAAGACAATGAGGAGATCTTTCTTAGTCGAACAAGATTTTCTGCTTTCTTGGTTAGAAACGGATTTGTTAACTTTACCAATTCAGAGCGTAGGTTTTTTTGTTCATCGGGAGTCAATGAATCGGGGATTGGCATATTGGTAATCGATTCCACATAGTGCGAATACAAACGATCTATACCTTGCAGTGCACGTGCCTGAATACGGTCTGATTTCGACATCTTAATCGTTGTTGAAAAGGCAGTGTGTGCTTTGTCTAAGCGCTCTGTTTTCATCGATAAAACCATCGCAAACTTGTTCTCGCGGGCTTTTACGCTTTGGGATACAAACTCTTTTTCTAAAACTTCGGCTTGAATCAGTCTAGCCTCAGCCCTAGTGTCTGCATCGACAGGTCTGTTGTTAATTTTTAAAGCCAAATTGAAAGCTTCGCTGTATTTTTTATTTTCTAAAAACGCATTGGCTTTAGAAATTAAAAGTTTAGTTGCATACGGCTCAATGTTTTCTTTAAGGATTTGGTTTTCTAATGATTCTAATTCAGCAGATTGAGTTCCATCTTTGAATGATTTCACCATCTTAGATAAAAGTTCTGTTTTCTTTGTCTTATCTGCTAAGGCAAAAAGACCTTTATAACACCCACGTGCCTCAGGCAGTTGGTTATTGATACGCAGTAGATCGCATGAAGTTTCAAGATGTTTAAAACCTTGACCGCTATCGACGCGAGCAAGTTCTCGAACAGACTGAATACCTTTTTTTATTTGACCCGCATCTATAAAGGCCTTCGTTGCTTCCTTCATAGAGTCTAATTTTTTAGGATCATCAGGATACTGTTTGATGTAATCCAGGCTCATCTCGGCGCCCATAACATCAAAGCCATTCGAATAAGCCAAAGATATCGATTGCCAGAATGCATCTTTAGACAACTTAGAAGTTGTGTGCTGTGAAGCGAACGAGCGCAATTGCTCAATGCGTTTTTCAACTGGTAAGCCAGCCGCTTCAGCTTGAATTTGAGCGTAGTGCGCTTCTTCTAAAATTTTTGTTAAGTTTTGCTTTCGTGAAACGCTTTCTGTTGTTTTTAGAACAGTTTTTGCAAAAGTTTGAATCGCTTTATAATCTTTACTGATATTGTGCATATCTAAAATAAGATCTTCCGCTTTGGTTTTGATCTCAGGATATTTAGACTTTGTCGTCAGCGGCATTAAAAATTTGACTGCGGTCGCATAGTCCTGCTGTTTGTAAGAAATAAAACCTAATTTGAACTGCAACGAAGTGACATGTTCGCCATTTGGATATTCTTTGACGTAGCGTTCGGCCATCGACTTTTGACGTTCAGTCAAGACTGTGTCATCTTTTTTATCTAAAGTTTTTTCGATCGAAAATAGGGCGCCGTAAAGGGCATCATGACCTAAAGTCTTATCAATATTTTTGTGATTCGAGACCTCTTCGTAATTTTGGCTAGCTAGGTCGAACTTGTCTTGCTGGAATAAAAGTTCTGCATAAGCATACCGTGATTTAGAATCTGGCTTTAAAACATTGTCGCCTGAAAGTAAAATTTCAAAAGCTTGTTCTGTTAATTTAGAAAATTCAGTGTTCTTTTTGTTCTTAAGCCAGATATCCCACCATTTTTTAGAAATATCCAAACTAGATCTTCTGAAAACTTCGTTGCAATCGTTGCTAGCCAAAATGGCGCAAGACTCGGACATTTTCTTTAAATAACTGATGACTGTTTCTCGTTGCTTTAAAGTTTCATTTGTATCGATCAACTTCGCAAAAAATTTCGGTGCATAGGGGCTTTCTGGGTGTTTCTCAATAAATTCTTTCACAAAAAGACTGATCTCTTTGTACCTAGAATGAGATTCGTAGATTTGTGCCAGACCCATCATTGAATCACCTAGCTCTTCGGCTGTAGTGATTTTTTCGAAAAAAGAAAATAACTGCTCGGGTGGCATCGTTTCACCCACGAACAAGGTGACGTCTCGAAGTGCCTCTTTACGTAAGTTGTATTTCTTAGGATCTGATGAATCTGCTGGATTTTGACGGATGACCGCCAAAAGTTGCTTAACGCCTTCATCAGTTCTTTTTAGGTTATAAAAACACCAAGCCGATTTGTAAATCCCGTACGGGTAGGCTCTTGAGTTTGGATATTTCTCGATGGCTTGAAATTTACTTAATGCCACCGAAAAGCTTTGTTGATAATAATAAATTTCGCCCACTTCAAGAAGAGCGTCAGGCACTAAATTTGATTTTGGGTGCTCCGCAATCAAACGATCATACAATTGCTTTGCGCGTTCATTTTGTTTCGTTTGTAAGTGGGCTAGGGCATTGTTAAAGAAAACGGCGTCCATTTCTTTGTACTTAGGAAATTGTTTTTCTAACTGGTTATAAATACCAATCGCATTTTTCAAAGCTTCAAAGGCATTTTTTTGTGTCACAACCGGCTTTGCAGATTTCAGATCAGGTTTTTGATTCAGATCAAAAAATCGACCTGATTTAGCCCGGCGCATGTACAATTCAGCTAAGCGAAATAATAAATCGGCCTCATCCGGTGCACCTTTTTTTTTGGTGATGATCCGAGATAGTGATTCGATCGCTTTGTTTTCAGTTTTGGTGATCAGCAATTCAGACTGGAATGCTTTTTCCGTATTTTTATCTTCATTTGAATCCAAACGAACTTCGGGAAGTAACCCTTTTGTGCTTTCTTGCAAAGCAAAAGCGGGCAGTGAAAGAAGGGTTACCAAGAATAGATTTACGGACACTTTTGTTTTCATTTTAATTTCCTGCTGCAGCGGTCGTCACCAATTTGAGATTCGGGAAACCGGCCATCGAAGCTGTGTACATCACTTTACGTAAAGTTGCGTAAGGTGTATCACGGTCGGCTTGGAAAAGGACTTTTCCAGTTTTAGCTAATTTCTCATTGGATTTATTAAATTTTTGTAATTCGTCAAATAAAGGCTTAATAAAATTAGAATCATTAGGATCAATCGCAGCAGAAGCAATTGAATTATTTTGCACGTCAGCGACTTTTAACTGATCAAATTTAAGCTCTGTTGGAGAAATTGAAATGCGTGCTCCGTCGATTGGGTTTTTCTCTGTTGTTGAACTTGGCAATCGCACGCCTTGAATCGGATCGATTGTTATTTCTCCAGCAGCGAATGATTGTAGCAAAAACACAAGCAAAATTGTAAACATATCCGTCATCGACGTGATATTTAATCCAAAGCTTTGATTCTTCTTTATTTCAGGAATGTATCTTCGGCGTGCCATAATCTATCCATCCATCGTGTTGCCGAAAACAATTTCAGGAAACATATACAACGTTGTTGTATCTTGCCCCGTTTTTTTGTCTTTGACAGGAAAGTTAATACTGTTACTTCTTGATTTTCTAGCTTCATCCATTACTTGAACAACAGTCTTGTAAGGAACATCTTCCTCAGGACTCATCTCAATTTTGAAAACTTCAGGATGTGATCTTTTGATGTCCTGAAACTTTGCGTGAATCTTCGGTAGATCTAACTGCTTCTCAGCCGTTAGTGCTACGGTTTCAACATACTGCTTGCCATCTTGCGTGATAACAATTTTAAGGCCTGTCTTGTTAGAAAGTTCGACGGCAACTTGAGTTGCTTTCGGGTCTTTGTTTTGTTGCTCGATCGCTTGCTGTACGACTTGTGGTAATTCCGTTTCAATGATCATCATCTGCACAAATGCAGAGGACACCAGAAGAACCGGAACTAACTTCACCATAACCGCTAGCAATGGCGCTAAATCCAGTTCAAATTCAGAATTATGGTTCAGAATCGGTTTAAATCGTTTGCGCATATTTTTTTCTCCTTAAGAAAAAAATCAAATGATACTTAAGAAACTTTCGAAGTCACATTCGGAGGAGTTGGTCCGCCAGTTTTTAATTTTGCTGTGGCTTCTGGAAAAACTGTATTTTTTGTTAATCCTGGAATATGACTGCTTGTTAGAATTTCAGCCAGTTTAGAACATTTTTCTGTCATCTGTTCTAAAAGCTGATTTTGTCTAGATGTTAAAAATGAAAACGCAACCATCGCAGGAATCGCAACGGCAAGGCCAAGTGCCGTAGTATACATTGATACGGCGATACCAGATGCTAGCATGGCTTGTTTTTCAGCCGGATCAGCTTGTGCTACCGCTTGGAACGATAAGATCAATCCGTGGATTGTACCTAACAGACCAAGCAATGTGGAAACGTTGGCTAGCATTGATAAATAATGTAAGCGCTTCGTGTAAAGTGGGACGGTTTCAGCCATCGCGATATCTTGTGCTTGAAAAATAGTTTCATCATCGCGGTCTGACTTTTCAAGGATCAATTTGAAAGCTCTTGCTAGCGGCTTTGTTTCTAACTGTGCGCAGGCAATGATAGCTTCTTCGTTCTTTTTACCAAGAACTAATGTTTGAATCTTGTTTGTGAATTCATCCACATTTAAAGCGTAATCGAAGTATAAAGTTCGTGCGCGCTCGACCACTAAGGCCAGGGCTGCAATTCCAGTGAAAAGAATTGTCCAACCCACCACACCCGAATGATTCATGAAATTTAAAAAAGCCATATTTCCTCCTTACAAAGGTATTATTATTAAAAAAATTAATTAAGCTGCGGCGACCATTTTTTGAATTTGTTCCAAACCTACAGTTTGTATATCGTTAAAGCGGACCGCATAATAGAGTCCAGATTTTGAATTCAGTCTTTGTTTTGAAAAGTTCTTCCGAATGACTTCAGCTTCTGTGTTAAATGCCGTTGCGCTTTGGCCGTTGGTCTTGATATGCAGTTTCAAAATGTCGCCCACTTGCACCAGCGGAGTGTTCAGAAGACACAAAGCTCCACTTTCTGAAAGCGAAGTAACATGGCCATCAAAAAAGCGAATCGAATTGTGACCTAATAAGGGAATTTCAACTTCGATACGATTGCTTTTTCGTTGTACAAATGAATTTAGATAATCAGATTCCTTTTGCAACAATATCTGAAATCGATCTTTGCTAAATTCTTCCAACTGATAAATTGGGGTCCAGCTTTCAAGGTGCGCAGCCCAAACATAATTGAAATCCATCAATTCGTTTTTTTGTAGCATATGAATCATAGTTTTGTAATCATATGGTCCATATTTTTGATCGCTCAGCAGAACAAACCAGTCATTTTCAGTAGGATTTAACATTTTTATAATCTCCTGTTTTCTTAAGTGATATCTGGGTCAAAGTTGATTGTGATGCTAGAACCAGAATTTGGCTGGTACGTAGAACCGTTGATTTTTATTTTGTTTGCTGTGCTGTCATAAGACCAACCGTTAGTTGCACTTTGTGGAACTAAGATTCCATCAATCACAACACGAATAGAATCGATGATTGGTTTTTTGTTCAGTTGGAATTCTGCTAATGTTTGTGCTGCAATCGAGGCACTGATATTATCCAAAACAGTTGCAAACGAATTACAAAGTGAATTTTTTGTGCCACCTGTTGTTTGTGCCAGTTCCATATAACGTGTTGCAATTTTAGCAGCTCCGCCCAATGAAGCTCTGCAAGCTTCGTCGATGATAGAAATCGTAGAAACTGAAAAATCTGTTGTGGCTTGACCCAGGGTGAAAGTTTGTAAAAAATCTTTGTACATCACAACTGGGTGTAAAGTCGGTTGTGTATAAGATTCGTTTTGATTAATGTCATTGTGCGAAAAATCTTCTTCGTCTGAAACAATAATTACTGACAAGAAAGCATCGCGGCGGTGAAACGAAGAATTTAAAGAACTACCCAAAGCTGCTTTAAAGCTAGAAAAAGCGCGTTCATCACCACTGCCAGTTGTCCCAACTTGTATATTAGCTCCAAAAGTTGCTTCTAGATTCGGAGTATTATTGTCTACAAATTTTGGGTTACCCCGAAATTCAGTTTGGCCTGGGTTACATAAAGAACATCCACTAGATAAAAATTGCTCTCCATAAAAAGCATCTGTTGTTGTCACGGCGATGCGGAAATCATAACCCTTGGATTTGAAATAATTGATAAAAGAGGGAAAGTTATTAGCTAAATTAGTTTGTGACGTTCGCATAGAGCCTGAGTTATCAACGACAAACAACACGTCAAGCTTTCTAGGCACAAACGTCGAAGCTTGTTGAAACTGTGCGGAATCCGATAAAATTGAAAATTCGCTTCCACCTTTATCGCAACCAGAAATTATCAGTGCGAATGAAGAGATTATCAGTGGTAAAACAACATTTTTTTTCATACGGCTTCCTCTTTGTTTGCCTACAGCGACCAGACTCTTATCGTCTGACTGGTTGAAAATCTTGTAGGCGTAGACACCAGTTTAGAGATATAAATGAAATTCGCGACATTCGCGCTAACAAGTTGAATTGTCTGGATTATTATTTGGTTTGTATCAAACAAGGACAACTTAAGCTGTTGAAAAGACTTGAAAAAATAATTTATGAATTATTTTTAAAAAAATATATTGAAAATTTTTTGCACAGTTTTAATGAAAATTCCAGAATGAAATTATGTGATTTCGTCAAACGTTCAGTCATTTAATCTGACATTCTTTCTTTGCGTCATTCCAAAGCTTTTCTTTCGATTCAGAGGATAGGTTCTTAAATTCGTCCGCATTGATTTTTCCAAGGATAAGCATGGTTTCAAAGCGCTTTAAAAACCGCCGGTTGGCTTCCCTGAGGCTGCTTTCAGGCTCAAGCTGTAAGTGCCGCGACAGTTGTGCTGCTGAAAAAAGAACGTCGCCAATTTCGTGTTGCAGGTGTTTTTGCTTTTCTTCTGAATGAGGTTCTGCCAGGGCTTCTTCTAATTCAGTTATCTCGGCTTTGAGCTGCCGAAGAACATCGGGAATTTTTAACCAATCAAAATTTAATTTTCCAGTTTTCTCACCAATTTTATGAGCCCTTTGTAATGCTGGTAAACCTTCGGGCACATCAATAACTTTCATTTTTTTCGGAGACTGTTTTTTTTCAAGTTTTTTAATTTCGTCCCAGTTTTTGAAGATTTCATCAATTCCTGAAACCTTTAGATCTGAAAAAACATGAGGGTGCCGACGTACGATTTTGCTAGCAATAGAAAAAACGACATCATTCATCGTGAAAGCATTTCGCTCAGAGGCCAGCTGGCTGTGCAATACGACTTGAAATAGCACATCGCCAAGTTCTTCGCACATATGGTTTTCGTCCGTTGATTCCAAAGCTTCAACCAATTCATGGACTTCTTCAATAGCATAGGGCGCTAACGACTGATGCGTTTGTTCTTTATCCCACGGACAGCCATCAGGCCCCCGCAGATCGGCAATGATTTGAATCAATGATTGAATGTCTTTGAGATTTTTTGGCGGTTGAGGCATACTTTGTAGGCTTGCTTATGAAGATAACTTTTGTCAATCAGACCTCAGAAAAATTAAACACCAAGCGTTTAAATAAAGCGCTGAGTTTTATTGTCAGTGACCTGAAAAAAAAGCGGCTTCGTCACAGAGCAAAACTGTCGTTAAAAACGGAAATCATTTTTGTTTTTCTGCGGCCTTTGGCGATGAAAAAAATCAATCACCAGTATCGTGGCAAAAACAAATCGACGGATGTTCTTAGCTTCACCTCAGAGGATAAATCAACCCTTGGCGAGCTTCTCTTTTGCAATACTGTGCTAAGAAAACAAGCGAAACAGCAACATCATTCGTTCGAATTAGAATTAACCTGCATGATGATTCATGGAATTTTACATTTGCTGGGTTACGATCACGAAATCTCTGACTCTGAACATGCTTTGATGTTTCGAATTCAAAATTCGTGTTTTACGCAGGTTCGTCATTTGCTTTCGTGATTGACTCTGAAAGTCTTTTTTTTAAACTGGTGTTATGTCACTTATAGCTGAATCTCCTGATGTAAAAAAAAATATCACTGAATTAGAGAAATTCTCTGCAGAGCTTCGGGGGTACCTTTGACTTGGATCGTAAGAAAAAGCGCCTTCAAGAATTAGAGCTGGCTTCACAAAACCCGGACATCTGGGGTAAGCCCAATGAAATGCAAAAATTAAACAAAGAAAAATCCATTCTTGAAAAAGCCATTCAAGAATGGAGTTCTTTTCAAAGTCGTCTAGAAGATTCAAAGTTACTTTTAGAAATGGCGCTAGAAGCACACGATGAAGATTCATTTAAAGAGGTAAAATCTGAACTTAAAGAAATTGATAAAATCGGTCAGGGTCTTGAATTGAAGCGTGTGCTGAGTGGGGAATTAGATGCCAACAGCACTTATTTATCGATCAACTCAGGCGCTGGCGGAACGGAAAGTTGCGACTGGGCCATGATGCTACTTCGCATGTACACGCGCTATGCGGATAAACACGGTTATAAAATTGAAGTTTTAGATCGATCCGATGGCGAAGAAGCCGGAATAAAATCATGTACAGTTCTTATTTCTGGCGAATATGCTTACGGTTATTTAAAAGCAGAAGCTGGGGTGCATCGATTGGTACGAATATCACCATTTGATTCAAATGCACGAAGACACACGTCTTTCGCATCTGTTTCTGTCTGGGCTGAAGTTGATGATGATATAAATATTGAAGTTAGACCTGATGATATTGATGTCGAAACATACCGCTCTAGCGGAGCTGGCGGCCAGCACGTGAATAAAACAGATTCAGCGGTTCGCATACGTCACAGGCCATCAGGCATTGTGGTTTCTTGTCAGACTCAGCGTTCGCAAATTCAAAATCGCGAGAAAGCCATGAAAATGTTGAAAGCCGCTTTATACGAAAAAGAAATCGAAAAAAGAAACCGTGAAAAAGATGAATTAAACGCGCTTAAAAAAGCGAATGAATGGGGCTCACAGATCAGATCTTATGTGATGCACCCCTATCAAATGGTTAAAGATCACCGTACTGGACATTTAACAAATCAAGTGCACGGTGTGATGGACGGAGATTTTGATACTTTTATAATGGCGTACTTAAAAGCTCAGCTGAACGGCACCTTAGGCCAAGTTTCTGACGTGGAAGTCGATTGAAGATTCCAGCAGATTATAAATTCAAAGTGTGGATGGCTTATAAATTATTATTTTCCAAAAGCTTTTTGCAACGAGGATCTGCTCCGTTAGCTTTTTTAGGATTGGTTTTGGGTGTCGCAGCGTTAGTAGCTGCGATGGCTGTCATGAGCGGCTTCGAGGAAACTTTAAAAAATTCTTTGACGGATGTAACTGCGCACGTGCAGGTGGTGCGACGTGGAAAATTAATTGATGACTGGGCCCAGTTTTCTAACAAGCTAAAAGCGTTAGAGCCAAACATAGATTCGATGATGCGATTTGCCTACGCTGAGGCAGTGCTGGCTAATAAAGGACAAGTTTCTGGAATTTTGTTTCAAGGAGTTGATTTTACCGAGATGGGTCGGGTTTTACATTTAGACAACCGAATCAAACAGGGGACTCTGCATTTAGATTCTGAACACGTCGTGATCGGAATGGGATTAGCTAAGCGTTTTCAGTTAAACATAAATGACCCGATGTATGTGGTTGTTCCGCTGGCAACACCATTTGAAAAATCAGGTTTTAGGCGTCAAGCCAAGCAGTTTATTGTATCTGGTATTTTGGACTTTGGTAAAAATGAGTGGAACGAACGGCTCGTTATTGGTGACTTAAAGGCGCTTCAAAATTTAACCCAAATCGGAAACAGGTACACAGGCGCAGCTATTAAATTAAAAAATCGTGACTTGGCTGAAAATACTTCCGCAAATTTTTCACTTCAGTTAGGTCCATCGTTTGCCATTAGTGATTGGTACGACGTAAACAGAAATCTTTTTGAAGCCGTTAAGATTGAAAGAATTATTATTTTTTTCGTTGTGTTCATCATTGTGATTGTTGCGGCTTTCAACATTTCCAGCACGCTTTACGTATTCATTAGGCAGCGATATGCTGATATCGCGATACTTAAAACTTTGGGATTAAGTACTGCAGATGTGCGAAATCTTTTTATCGGTCAAGGAGTTTTGGTTGGAGTCATTGGCACATTTATCGGTTTTATTTTTGGCTTTGCTCTTTGTCTTGGTTTTATGATTTTACAAAATAAATACAGTCTTATATCCGGGTCCGTTTACAAAATTGACAAAATTGAAGTGCATTTACGCATTCAAGATTTATTGACGATTGGTATTTCAACAATTGCACTTTGTTTTTTCGCGACGCTGGCTCCTGCCATTAAAGGCAGTCGGTTAGAGGTCATAGAGGGATTAAAAAATGGATAATAATCTGCATCAAGCTACGACTTCTGGCTATTTGCTTGAAGCGCAAAATATTTTTAAAAGCTATCCGGCGGGCTCGTCAGAGTTGCATGTTCTTAAAGGAGTTTCGTTACAAATTCAAAAAAATGAAGCTGTTTGTTTGCTAGGGGCTTCGGGGGCTGGGAAATCGACGCTGCTACAAATTTTGGGGACCTTAGATAGACCAACCTCAGGAGAAGTTTTTTTTCGGGGTGAAGATATTTTTAAAATGAGCGAAGAAAAATTAGCTGAGTTTCGAAATCAGAAAATGGGTTTTGTTTTTCAGTTTCATCATTTGATTGGGGAATTCACGGCGCTAGAAAACGTAATGCTGCCTGGCCTTATAGCAGGTGGAGAAAAATCAGATATCGCCGAAAAAGCAGCATCGTGGTTAAAATTTATGGGTTTAGAATCCAGAGAAAATCATTATCCGAATCAACTCAGCGGTGGAGAATTACAACGAGTTGCAATTGCACGTGCTTTAATCAAAGATCCCGAAATTTTATTCGCAGACGAGCCAACTGGAAATTTAGATTCAGAAAATTCACTGAAAATACAGCAGCTATTTTTTGAACTACGACAAAAACTTGGGTTAACACTTATTGTGGTAACTCATGATTTACAATTTGCCGGCTTATTTCCTCGTGTCTTTAAAGTCAAAGATGGACGTTTTGCGCAATAGCTAAGGAACCCTCTTTGACAAGGCCCTTAAGTCTAGTTAGCCTTCTTCAGTGATTATTAAGCTATTAAAAGAATTAGGGATTTTATTATTTTGTGGGTTCGTCACAGCTTCTGTTTACAGCTCTGATGTTGTTGCACAAACTTCTAAAGTTAAAGTGCCCGTCGCAAAGAAAAATGGACGAGTTTCAAAAAAACAGACAGCAGTTAAAGCGAGTGTCACCAAGATCAACGCCATCACGATAATCGGCCAAAAGAAAATCGAAAAAGAAGCAATGCTCGCCAAGATGTCTTCGCAAGTCGGTGGTTTGTTTTCAGAAAAACAAGTGACCGAAGACATACAAGCTTTATTTAAGATGGGCTACTTTGTGCAGATCGAAGCTGCAAAAGAAATAACTGCGGGTGGAATCAATTTAGAATATAAAGTTGTCGAAAAACCAACGATTTCCGAAGTTCAGTTCGAAGGAAACACCGAGCAAAAAGCCGAAGACCTAGAAAAAGAAACCGGCTTAAAAAATTATGAAATTTTAAACACATCCAAAATTAAAGAAGCCACTTTAAAGCTTGAAAAATTCTACGAAGATAAGGGTTTTTACTTGGTCAAAATTGAACCCATTATTGAAGACGTGAAGAAAGATGAAACCGTTAGGGTTAAATTTCTGATCACCGAAAACGACAAGGTTAAAGTCAAAAAAATCACGCTGATAGGAAACAACAATTTAAAAGATTCATATCTTAAAGGACGCTTATTTACTCAAGAAGCTGGCTTTTTTTCTGGCCTTAGTAGCTCGGGCTCTTTCAAGCAAGAGGCCTTCGAGCGCGACATTCAGGTCATAAAGTTTTTGTACTGGAACTTGGGTTACGTTCAGGTAAAAATCGACCGACCATTGGTGACAGTGACTGCTGATAAAAAATCGATCTATATCACATATCACATCGACGAGGGTGATCAGTATAGCATCGGCGAAGTTGATTTTGCTGGAGATCTGCTTTTTCAGAAGTCAGAGCTTTACGATGCCGTAAAAATTAAGGATAACGGAGTTTTTGCAGTCGATGTGATGCAAAAAGATATTGCCGACTTGCAGGCAAAGTGCGGCGATTTAGGTTATGCATTTGCCAACGTGAATCCACGTTACGCGTTTAATGAAAAAGAAAAAAAAGTAGATCTAGTATTTGAATTTGAAAAAGGCAACAAGGTTTACTTTGGATCAATTAATGTGGTGGGCAATTCGAAAACACGCGACAAGGTCATCCGCCGAGAACTTAAAATCGCTGAGGGTGAGCTGTACAACGAGACGCGAAAGCGTCTATCGCAAGAAAACATTCAGCGTTTGGGCTTTTTTGATGAAGTTAGTTTTAAAACAAGCACGCCGCCTGAAAAACCAGATCAGTTAAATATCGATATCGTCATCAAAGAACGAAACACCGGTCAATTGCAGCTGACTGCAGGGTATGGAAACGTACAGGGCCTAAGCCTCGGTGGTTCCGTTCAGCAGAATAATTTTCGGGGTCTTGGTCAAACGCTAGGGGCACGCATCGACGCGACCCAAAATCGTCAAGATTACTCGTTGAGTCTTACAGAGCCTTACTTTTATGATACCTTATGGTCTGCAGGTTTTGATGTTTTTTACATCGAAAACAAAGAACGTATTAACTATGACAACAGAAAAACGGGTGCTGCTGTTCGCTTTGGACACCCGATCTGGAATGATGATTTCAGAGCCATCGTTCGTTACAAATTAGATAAAACAGATCTTTTTGCAAATAAAAATACAGATCCATTTTTGTTTCCGCTGGATACGGCCAGGGGTATAACCAGCTCAGCCACGTTGACTTTAGAGTACGACACCAGGAATGATCGTTTTTCTCCATCGAAAGGAATTTTTGCAGACGTATCCTACGAGCGCGCTGGATTGGGTGGAGATTTAAAGTATCAAGAATTTTCAACTCGACTGCGCTATTTCAAAAACATTTTTTGGGATGTTGTTTGGCGAAATAATTTAACTTATCTGAATATTCAACCCACCGAGGGCAGCGAAGACGTTCCGTTCACAGAGCGCTACCAACTTGGCGGCGCTTACTCGCTTCGTGGATTCGGTTCAGGAACTGTCGGGCGAAGAATCTTTTCGCAAGACCGTTACAACAAAATTGTCACAAATGATGGTAATCCATTTTATGTTTCAACCCCGATCTCGGATGAAGAGCGAAGACGGCGTTCCACATTAATTTTTGGTGGTACGAAAGAAATTTTATTTCAGTCTGAGATTCAGTACCCTTTAATAAAAGAGGCAGGTCTTACTGGAGTTTTCTTTTACGATATCGGACAAGCTGAGGATGATCTTTCATCGGCAAATCTTTTAAGTGATGTCGGAATGGGCTTTCGTTGGCAATCTCCACTTGGACTTTTACGGTTTGAATGGGGATGGCCTGTAAACTCAGACGAATTGGACCGGGATACAGTTAATTTTGAATTCTCGATAGGCCCACCGTTTTAGTGAATGAATGATAAGTTTTTTTTAAGTTAATAAACAAAAAGGAGATTTTATGAAAATGTTTTCAACCCTAGTAGCTGTTTTATTATCTACATCTTTTGCGTCAGCAGAATTCAAATTGGCTTATGTCGATGTGCAAAAAGCAATTGAAAAATCTGTTGCTGGAAAAAAAGCTAAAGAAGAAATGAAGAAAGAAGCAGAGAAAAAGAACAAAGATTTAGAAAAAAAGAAAGCTGATATTGATAAAATGCGCGAAGATTTCGAAAAAAAGAAATCTGTACTTGCTGAAGAAGCGTTGGCAAAAAAAGCTCAAGAACTTCAAGAAGAAATGCAAAAATTCAACGTGATCGCCCAAAAAGCACAAACAGAGCTTGGCAAAAAAGAAGCAGATCTTTTGCAGCCAATCGTTGAAAGAATGAAAAAGGTCATCGAAAAAGTGGCTAAAGATAAAGGTATTGCAATGGTTATCCAAAGTAATCCGAATGCACAAATCGTGCTTTATGCTCAAGCAGATTCTGAAATTACTGAAGAAGTTGTAAAGGCTTTTGATAAAGAAAAGTAGTTTTAATAATTAATGAAAAGAATTTTATGAAAATACATCCTTCAAGTATTATTTCTGCCGATGTTGTATTATCCGAAGATGTCGAGATAGGACCGTATTGCAATATCCAGGGCCAAGTGAAAATTGGCCAGGGCACTTTTATAGAAAGTCATGTTACGATAGGTTCCCGGTTTGGTATTGTTGAAATCGGGAAAAATAATCACATCTCCCCAGGTGCAGTTATTGGTGGGCCGCCACAAGATATCAGTTACAAGGCAGAGCCGACCAAATTGATTATTGGTGACAATAACGTGATTCGCGAATTTTCCACGATGAATATAGCAACTAGCAAGCATGACGGTGCAACAGTCGTAGGTAACAACTGCTACTTTATGGCCTATTCGCATGTGGGACATGATTGCAAAATTGCGAATAACGTTATTGTAGCCAACAACTCGCATTTCGGTGGACACTGTGTCGTTGAAGACAATGTCGTTATCGGCGGCGTCTGTGCTTTTAATCAGTTTTCTAAAATTGGAAAAAACTCTTTTGTTGCCGGTTCTAGTATTATTAATAAAGACATTCTTCCGTTTTCAAGAGCGCAAGGAAATTATGCGATCGTGCGCGCGACAAATAAAGTCGGGTTGCTACGTAAAGGTTTTTCTAAGCAGGAAGTTTCAAATATTCATAAAGCAATTCGCATTGTCATCATGGGTTCAACAACTTTAGAACATGCTTACAGTCGCATCGAAGAAGAATGCCAGCCCTCTGAAAATATATCTTACTTGGTGAATTTTATTAAAAGTTCTAGTCGTGGAATTGCCATTTCCCGAAATGTGGGTGGTTCAATTAGCGCTGAAGAGTAACACTTCGGCCCTTTCAGGAGAATTATGAAATTACGTGCTGCTGTTGTTGGTGTTGGTTACTTGGGACAGTTTCACGCTCAAAAAATAAAAGCTCACCCCGAAGTCGAGCTTATTGGCGTTTGTGACCATTCTTTTGTGCAAGCTCAAAAAGTAGCAAGAGAACTTTCTGTTAAAGCATTCGAAAAAATGGAAGACCTAGTTGGCCAAGTTGATTACGTTCACGTCGCAGCTTCGACGCAAGCTCATTATGATATTACCGAGTTTTTTCTAACTCACAAAATTCCGGTTCTGGTTGAAAAACCGATTGCGGCCACGGCAGATCAAGCCCGTAAACTTTGTGAACTTGCTGAAAAAAATAATACTATTTTAACTGTCGGACACATCGAAAGATTCAATCCTGCATTTACCTTTTTAAAAAATAACAAACAGAATGCTAGTTATCTGGAAATAAATCGGCTAGCTCCGTTTCGCTTGCGCGGCAGCGACGTGAGTGTGCTTCATGATTTGACGATTCATGATATCGATTTGGTTCAATGGATTTTTGAAGAACCAATAATCAGCTTCGAAGTCTCGGCAGCGAAGCTGATTCAGACCACGGTGGATGATGTTTCCATTAGATTGAAATTAAAAAGTGGAATGCAAGTGACGATAAATAACTCTCGAGTCACACCACAGATTGTTCGAAATTATCGTTTGGTTAAAAAAGATGAAGTGATCTATGTGAATACAGTAAATCTTGAGGCAGAGATTTTAAAAGTATTAATTATAGATCCTTTCCACGAAATTCTGAAAATTCAAATTCCAAAAGCCGATGCCTTGGCGCTGGAAGTAGATCACTTTGTGCAAGTCTTACTTGGCAAAGCCAAGTTAGCTATTACAGCTCGGGAAGCAACTGCGGCCCTAGAAATGGTGGAACAAATCTTGGCCCAATCCTTATCACTTGAGTTACTAAAGTGAAAATCGAAATTATGATTGTTGCGGCTGAAGCTTCGAGTGCTCATTATGCACTGAAGCTGATGGAGCATTGGAAAGCATCAGGAAAAGATTACCACTTTTTTGGAGTGGGCTCTGATGAAATGGAAAAGCAGGGTTTTGAGCGGTTTGGAAAATCTGAAGAAATGGCTGTCGTTGGAGCTGCTGAGATTTTTTCGCAGTATTCGAAATTGAAACTTATTTTTGATAACTTGGTTCGTACAGCCAAACAGCGAAAACCAAAAGTCGTCATAGTAATGGATTATCCAGAATTTAATTTATTTTTATCACGAAAACTGCATGGCTTAGGTCTTAAGGTTTTTTATTATATTTCTCCTCAGGTATGGGCATGGCGAAAAAGTCGTGTCGAAACTATCAAGAAGTTTTGCGTAAAAGCCTTTTTGTTATTTCCCTTTGAGGTCGATTTCTATAAATCACGAAATGTACCGTATGAATTCGTAGGGCATCCGCTGTTAGATGAATTAGACCCAGACTTATTTAATGAACAGAAAATCGGTTCGCGCAGAGAGAAATATGGCGTGACAGCTCAAGAGAAAATCTTAGCTTTAATGCCCGGCTCCCGCCGCGGTGAACTGGATCAGCTTTTTGATATTCAGTTAGCAACTGCAAGGTTGCTGCTGCTGAAGCATCCACACTTAAGGCTTATGATTTTTGTAGCTCCAACAATTAAAAAAGAAGAAATGCAAACACGCTTAGAAATCTTTAAGTCACCGTATATTTTACTTCGGGAAGATCCTTATCAGATGATCAGCCTAGCTCACTACGTGCTGGTGGCCTCAGGCACAGCCACGTTGATGGTGGGTCTTATGCAAAAACCCATGGTGATTATGTACAAATTAAGTAAATTGACCGGGATTTTTGCACAAATTTTTGTTCGTGGTGTAAAACACTTTGGCCTGGTGAATTTAATTCTAGGCCGTGAAGTCGTCCCCGAGCGTAAGCAAAATGACGTGAACCCTGATGAACTTTTTAAACTGATGGACCGATACATCACAGACGCTGAATATACACAGAAAACCATCGCTGAGCTTAGTCAACTTTCTAGCTATCTTGGTGACAAGGGAGCTACTGCACGAGTAGCTCGTTCGCTAGAGTCTTATTTATGATTTTCAAACCCCTTCAGTTGATTTATGATTTTGTCACCCAGGTCAAAAATAAATTGTATGATTATGGTATTATAAAAAAAGTTTTCTTGGACATGCCGGTAATCTCAGTTGGTAATTTGTCTGTTGGGGGAACGGGTAAGACTCCCTGTGTATATCTTGTTGCAACCGAGCTTTTTAACAAAAAACTTTTTAAAAAGATTGTGATAGTAAGTCGTAGTTATAAAGGAACTTTAAAAACAGCGGTGCCGATAAATTTAAGCCTTGATAAAGCAACCACTGTTTACGGTGATGAACCTTGCATGCTGCAATCAAAATTACCTTTTTGTACCGTTTGGGCTGGGCCCACAAAATTCAAAACAGCAATGGCAGCTGCAGCTGCAGACAAGCCAGACTTAATGTTAATCGATGATGGCTTTAGTCACAGAAAACTAAACCGTCATTTTGATTTGGTTTTGATCGATACAACTGCACCGCTCAGGGACTTACAGACGCTTCCCGTGGGTCGACTTCGAGAATCACTAAATTCTTTAAGCAGAGCTTCAGCAATTCTTTTAACAAAAACTAATCTGGTTGATGTCGAAAGGGTGAATCAAATCACAGAGCTGATTTTAAATAATAGTTCTGGGTTGAAAGAGTCGATTTTTCATGCCCAGGCCAAATTGATTTTTGCAGGGATAAATCCGCACACGGATGCGCTTTTTGTCTTTTGTGGTCTAGGCAACCCAAAATCTTTCGAACAAGCTCTTAAGCAAGCAGGATTTCAAATTGATGATTTCAAAACATTTGCTGACCATCATCAGTATTCAAATTCAGACTTAGACACATTGTGGTCAGATTTTGAAAGAAAGCGGGAAAAAAATCCAAAATTAAAGCTTGTAACAACATCAAAAGATCTTATCAAAATTCGAAGTCATAAGATTACAAAAGAAATCTTTGAAATAGATTACTTGATCGAAATGGAATCTCTTGAAAAGGTAGAATTATTTGAAAAAATTTGCCGAAATCTGTAGTTTTACCCTAGCTTATGTCTGGTCTTTCTTCCCAGTGCGCTTTAATCTTTATCTGGGTAAATCACTTGCTTTCTTATGGTTCGATATCTGCCAGATCCGTAAAAAAGTAATTTTTGAAAATTTAAACCTGGCCCTTCCCGATTTATCTGAAGCTCAAAAAAAAGAAATTGCGCGGCAATGTGTGCAAAACATGTGTCGCAGTTTTTTTGATGTCATAAAAATTCCTTCGTTGAATGATTTATGGATTTCAAATCACGTTATATTCGAAGGACTTGAAAATTTGAAGTCAGCACAAACTGCAGATAAAGGTATTTTGTTTCTGTCGCTACACCTAGGCAGTGGAGATTTGGCAGCTGCAGTTATTAGTCGCGATATTTTACCATGTCATATTATCACCAAGCGCTTTAAAAGCATATTTCTTGATGCCTTTTGGTTCGCACTTAGGGGTGCTTCTAAGACGCAGTTTATCAATGCACACTCTAAGAGGAATGCCTTTGATATTCTGTCGGTGTTAAAGAAAAAACAAGGAGTCGTCTTCGTATTAGACCAGTTTATGGGCATGCCGTTCGGTGTGGAGTCTGAATTTTTTGGTGTGAAAACAGGAACCGCCTATGGGCTAGCTTTATTTGTTAAAAAAACAGAAGCTCCCGTTATTTGCATCCACACTTACTGGAGTGCGGATGATAAACTGCACGTCTGCTTTGGCGAAAGAATTGATTTGTCGGCTTTTTATGGTGATGATGATGAAACATACAAGCGAAACGCCACAAATCGTTTTAATTTGGAACTTGAAAAAATAATTCGCAAACATCCGCAACATTGGATGTGGGTGCATAGAAGATGGAAGAAGTTCGAATGAATAAAAAACAAGTGAAGTTCTTTAATCTGCGATTTATTCTTTGTATTCTAGTTCTATTTACTTTTTCATGTGCTTCTAGTTACCTAAAATACAAAGGTGAAAAAGATCTTTTTAAAAATGCTGATTTTGAACAAAAAGTTCAGATCAAGCCGGAAATAGCACCCCAGGAAGAGCCGAATTCCAAACCAAATTCAGCTTCCACTCCAACACCAACTCTGCCAGAAACAGTTAAACCTGTGAAACCCACTGCGCAAATTCCAGCTTTAAAAAATCAAAAACAAAATAAATCAAAAGCAAAAAATACCATACCATTGAGCCGTCAACCTGATCTTGAGGACAACGAAGGGTTCGAGGGAGCTAGCCGAAGGCCAATGACTGACCCGTTTACCGAGAATGAATCCGTCGTGCATTCAGTCCGATATTTTTCGGCTGAAGCCGGAAAACTAACATTGAAAGTCATGCCTTTTGTTGAAGTTAACGGTCGCAAATCCTACAACTTTTTAACTGACCTAAAAACAAGCGGCATTTTCTCAACTTTCTACTCGGTTGATGATCAGGTGGAAACTTACGTCGATTACCAGGATTTGACTCCGCATGTATTTAAATTACATATCAAAGAGTCCGGTCAGTTGCGCGAAGGTCGGTCTTACTTTGATCACAAAACCTTAAAAGCCAACTACTGGGAACACAAATACACGGAAAAAAATGGAAACGAAGAGAAAAAACAAGAGTGGGAGATTCTGCCATTTTCTCAAAATGCTTTTAGTGGAATATTCTACATGCGCATTTTCAAGTGGGAGATCGGAAAAGAGTATTCTTTTCGTGTTGCTGACGACCAAAAAAATATCATTTTTAAAGCAACAGCTTTAAAGAAGGAAAAATTAAGCACGCCTGCCGGAGAATTCAACGCCATTCAAATCAAGGCGCAAATCGCTTCACGCGGAGCCTTAGAGCAATCAGGGGATTTGTATTTTTGGATTTCAGATGATGATCATAAGTATGTGCTTCGTATCGAAGCCAAAATAAAAATTGGCACTTTAGTATCAGAGGTCATTGAAATTAAACCGGGTCAGAAAAAGTAATGGGTTTAGTGTCTCATCAGGTCGTCGTGCAGACGGCATTTCTTGGCGATTTGTTTTTGTCGATCTCACTTCTTAAAAGTATCCGAAAAACGTATCCCAATGATCAAATCGTTCTTGTTTGCAAAAAAGGACTTGGAGATTACTTTTTAAAAGAGAATCTTGTTGATTTGATTTTTGAAGTTAGAAAAAACAATCGTTCTGATTATGTTGAAGTTAAAAAGAAACTAAATAAAATAAAAATTAGTAATCTGTTTTGTGTTCATCGATCCATCCGAAGTCAGTTGCTTTGCTGGCAAATAAAAGCGGATCTTAAAATTGGCTTTGAATCTTTTTTAGGTAAATTTATTTTTAATAAAACCGTAGAATTTAAAAGTTCTTGGCCTGAACCATTAAGGCAGCTCTGGATTATGTCTGCAGTTGATTTGGTACTAAAAGATGAATTGCAACAAACGGACTGGTCGTATTTAAATAAAACCAAAAATGCCTTTGATCTGAATCCTCTGCCGGAAAAGTTTTCGAGCATGCAAACTGCAACGTCCAAAGGAAAGAAAATTTGTTTATTTCCAGGAAGTGTTTGGGCCACGAAAAAGTGGACTGAAGCCGGCTTTTGTGAAGCCGGTAATTTTTTTGCCAATCAAGGCTACGAAATATTTCTTATGGGCGGAGCCGATGAGCGTGAAATTTGCCAAAAGATTAAATTGAAATTGCCGTCGGCCCAGGTCATCGCTGGGCAAAAATCCATCAAGGAATCCATTGAATTTATAAAATCAAGCGTCTTAGTTATTTGTAATGACAGTGCACCAGCACATATGGCGGCAAGTGTGAACACCGATGTCGTCGCAGTCTTCGGACCAACAACATTAGATTTAGGATTTAGACCTTGGACAAACAGAGTCAAAGTCGTACAAAACATGGCTTTGAACTGTAGGCCTTGTGGCAAGCATGGCCACCAGCAATGTCCGCTGAGGCATCATCACTGCATGACAGAGATTAAAGCTTCGGAAGTAATAAAGGCCTCGTTAGAACTATTAAACCTTAATCATTAAATTCTTTAACATTTATTCCATATTTACGAATTTTACGTAAAAGTGTATTCTTCGGAATATTGGCCTGCGCAACTGTCTGGTTTATTTTTCCCTTGTTTGCACGGAGTGCGCTGACGATAAAATCTTTTTCAGCCTTTTCTTTATAAACTTCAAAATCCAGTATTCCAGTTACAGTTGTCGTGTTCGACTGAGTGCTTTCTGAAGCCACCGAACTTTCGGCTGATCTATTAAGTTCATTCATTATTTGTGGTGGTAAATTCTTTTTAGTCATCGAGGCGCCAGTTTCGACGATGAAAGCTCGTTCAATGATGTTTTCAAGTTCTCGAATATTACCTGGCCAGCGATATTTTCTCATGGCTTCTAAACAGTCGACGTCTATCGTTAAAATTTTCTTCTCATGCTGAGTTGAAAATTTTTGCAAGAAAGTTTCTGCCAAAACAGGAATATCATCAGGACGCTCTCTAAGTGGCGGCAAAAAGATCGGCATTACGTTTAAGCGGTAAAATAAGTCTTCTCGAAAATCTTCAGTTTCCATCATTTTTTCTAAATTTCTATTTGTAGCAGCGACAATGCGAGCGTTGGTTTTAACTTCACGGTTACTACCAACTGGGGTAAACTTCTTTTCTTGTATAGCTCGCAGAAGCTTCACCTGCATTTCTGGTTTTAGTTCACCAATTTCATCTAAAAACAATGTGCCATTATTAGCCACTTGAAATTTACCAATTTTTCTTTCAATAGCTCCGGTAAATGCGCCTTTCTCATGTCCAAAAAATTCTGATTCCATCAGGTTTTCTGGAATGGCTCCACAGTTCACAGCAACGAATTGACCGCTTTTTCTGGGTGAATTGAAATGAATAGCTCTGGCCACAAGTTCTTTCCCAGTTCCATTTTCACCGCGAATTAATACAGTTGTTTCTACTTTACACAGTTTGTAAATCAGACCAAAAACTTCCTTCATTTTTGTGTTGTTGCCGACGATCTCACTTTCGATATCGTCATCAAATATTGGATTGGAAGCAGCTAAGCTTGATACCATTTCATGAGCCTCTAAACTTTTTTGTACGATGTCCGTTAGCTTTTCGGGTCGGACTGGCTTTTCTAGGTAATCATAAGCGCCTTCTTTGATAGCCGTAATCGCATCTTCAAGGTTTGAGTGAGCTGTCATGATCACAACAAATGTGCTTGGGTTGTGCTCTTTTATTTCTTTCAAAGCATCCAGACCATTCATCTCTGGCATGCGAACATCCATCAATACAAGATCCCAGTCGCTTGTCTTTACTTTGTTGATGGCCTCTAAGCCGTTGGTGGCTTCTTCGATTTCAAATTCGATTCCAAGTTGAGTATTTTTTAAAATGGATACGATCGATTTTCGAAGCTCTGTTTCGTCGTCAACAATAAGGGTGCGTAATTTCATCCGTTTCTCTTTTCTTTTATTTTAGATTTCATTGCCAAGCGGTAAGCTTACAAAAATTGCTGTACCTTTTTTCAGTTCAGACTTTAAAGATATCTTTCCGCCGTGCAGTTCAATAAAATACTTAACTAAATACAGACCCAGGCCAGAGCCTTTGGATTTGTGCTCTTGGGCTTTACCACGCACAAACTTTTTCCAAATATTTTCCTGATCTTCTTGGCTGATACCTTCTCCTGTATCCGTAATCTCAACAAAAACATCGGTTTCAGTTTCTCGCGAATGAATTCGAATCGAACCACCACACGGCGTGTACTTGATAGAGTTTTCGATAATATTCAGAAAAACTTCAGTCATCAAAGTCACATCAAACTCAATCAGAAACATAGGCTCAAGATTAATATCCAAACGTATATCTTTCGTAGCTGCTAATGGGCGAACGCGCTCCACGACGTTTTCGACAACGCCATTGATGTCTGCGGTCTCTTTCATGATCTTAAAGTCTTTAGATTCGACACGTAGTACTTTCAGGATCGATTGAATGTATCTGTTCAGCTCTTCAGAATACGTTTTTAGGCTGGTTAAGTCTTCATTGATTTCTGCAGGGACTTCTCCGGATGATAAAAGCCTATCCAATACCGCTTGTATTTTTGCAATCGGGGTTTTTAAATCATGGCTGATAAGACTTACAAAATTATTTTTTAACTGCTCAAGCTCCGCAAGATAGCTTTGTTCTTGTTTTAATCGCATGTGCGCTTTTTCAATTCGAAGTGCTTGATATGCAGTAAACAGAAGCCAAATAAAAATAAACAAACTGATGGGGCTGATGATCGGAATCCAAATCGAAAAGTTATCAAAGATCCAAGCAGAAAATGCTGCAGTCATAGTGACTAGCCAAAGAAAGAAGAAAAAAGCTACACTTTGCGGATAATTGGAAATAATCGCCATAGCTACTAAGGCAAGTAGAAATAAAAAACCGGCATAAATTAAGAAGGGTAATTTTTTAATAAAATTATTCTGAATTAAATTTTCGACAACTTGACCCCAGTATTCATGTCTGGACATTAAACCCATCGGCGTCAGAATTTGTGAATAGGCTGATTTCTCAGTTCCAATCAGAACAATTTTTCCTTTCAAGTAATCTTTGGGTAATTTTTGGTTGATGATATCTGAATATGATATATTTTGGAATTGATCACTTTTCGTATAGTTAATAATTGGGATTTGATTTTTATAGCTTGTTTTTCTAAAATCTTGCGTGAGTCTGAAAGCTAGGTTTGGCAGATAATCTGGATTAACAAAAAGTCTGCGGCTGATGCCGTCATCATCTTTTAGAATATCGATGTGACCTAGGTTCAATCTGTTTGGACGAGTTGCTATTGGTAATGATAATTTTGCAAGTTCGCTTGAGTTCGTTGCCCAGAAAACCTTACTGTCTTTGAAGGCGATTATTTCATCAGTCGTAAAACGGACCTGTCCAACGTTGTCGCCAAAGTACAAGGTAACACCTACAGAGCGCGGATTTAATTTTAAGATTTCAGAAATCAGTTTTTCCCAAAGGGTACGGTCCCAGTAAAAGCTATCGCTTAGTTCTGAAAACTCATTGGTATTGATCAACGTGTTTGTTTTTGAATCAAAAATTTGTGAAAAATCGGAAGCCTTTACAGTGACCAGAACAACATTGTTAGAGATTTTTTGTGGTCCGCGCAGGCGAAAGCGATTGTCATAAGAGCCCACTTCATCAAATTTCAAGAAAAACAGGGAAATTAGCCAACATAAAATTGCGCGCAGCCAGAAGCCCCTGTTAATAGTAAACCAGCGACCCCAGACCCCTAGTTTTTTTCCAAAAGATATTTTCACGCGATGCAAAATTAACCAAGTTCTCGGGTTATTTCAACTGTTTAATAGGGTATCGTTAAACGATGAAATGGATCAGAACACAAGAGCAAGCGCTACCGCATTTTGAATCGTCTGTGCTAACGATAGGTAACTTCGATGGTGTTCATTTAGGTCATCAAAGCCTTCTTCGTAAATTGGTTCAAACGGCGCATGAATTAAATACAAAATCAGTCGTTTGTACCTTTAAGCCTCATCCTAGAACTATTCTTCATCCAGATCAGCCGGTGCATCGACTTTTTGATTACAAAGACCAAGCTGAAGTGATGCAGACTTTGGACGTTGATTATTTGATTGAAGAAAAATTTAGTAAGGACTTGTCCCGTATGCCAGCCGAAAATTATCTTGAAGGATACATCGAGCGTTTCTACCAGCCTCGGCATCTTATAGTGGGTTATGATTTTAGTTTCGGTAATCAAAGATCGGGAAATACAGATTTTCTTAAAGATTTTTGTAATCGAAAAAAATGGGGTTTAACGATCGTGCCTGCAGTAGAAACGGATGGATTGATCGTATCTTCATCGCAAATTAGAAAAATGTTGGAACACGGTGATTTAAAAAAAGCTCAAGAACTTTTGGGAAGACCTTATTATTTACGTGGACCGGTCAGAGTTGGCTACAAACGGGGTCGGATTTTAGGGGTACCAACCGCGAATCTAAGCCCAGAAATTGAATTTATTCCAAGACTGGGTGTGTACTTTACGAAAGTAAATTTAAAGAATAAGATTTATCCAGCTATTACAAACATTGGTTTCAATCCCACCTTCGAAAGTAAAGATCCTTATCTGAAAGTAGAGACTCATCTTTTTAATTTTGATCAAGATATTTATGGAGAACATATTTCCGTCGAGCTATGCCATTTTCACAGAGACGAAATGAAGTTCACATCGGTTGAAGCCTTGAAAACTCAGATTCACAAAGATATAGATTCCGGTAAAAAATATTTTGAAAGTCGAAGCTGATCTTATGAAAAAAATAATTCATTTTTCACAAACTTCATTGTTAGAAACATATTCAGAGTTAGCCGATTTAAAAACTCATTTTCAAATGTTGAATAATGAAAGTGGGTTAGCACCCAAGGAACTTTTAAATAAGCAGATTGATATTATCGAACTTGGTACGGGCGACTTTGAATTATTTAAACCACTGTTGCCCACTTTAGATTTAAAAACCAGCCGCTTTGGCGTGGCGGACACGCTGGTTAAATTCAAAACTGATTTTCGACCGATGCACGTGCTTTCTGATTCTGTCTACAAGGCAATACTAACAAAAGTACCAGACTTGAAAACTTCTGAATCGGCAGTGGTTATCGGAGATTATGATTTTGTACTAGCCTTAACGTATAAGCTGGCACAGTCAGGTTTTAATAAAATTATTATAGCGACTTATAAGAATTCGGATGCAGAAAAGATAAAAAAACTGATTTTGTTATACGCTTTCGGAATTAAGATATCAACAGTACCTCTCAGCGAGCTGACGCAACTTGAAAGTGGAAGTGTGCTTTTGATTTCTAATTTATCTAGAATAAATAATCCAGAAGCTTACGAATCGATTACTTACTTTAACTTCCTCAGCCGCGGAGCTGCATTTATTGATCTATGCTCTAGAAATGAACCTGTGTTGGCAGAAGAGGCTAGACGTGCAGAGATCACGGTCATTGATGAAATAGAAATCCTAAAAATTAAGTATGGTATGATTCTAGAATTATTTAAAAACTCTTCCTTGGTCTAGTTACAAAAAACGTCACACTCATTAAACTGTTTGGTATGTCATTGAATAAATTAGGGGAAATTCTAATCAAGCAGGGCTTGCTCCGTCAGGATCAAGTGCAGGTCGCGATGGTTGAAGCACAAAGATCGAAAGCAAGATTAGGCCCCACATTGGTTCAGATGGGAATAATAAAAGATTCTCAAATACTTCGAGCATTAGAAAAACAATATGCAATTCCTGGTGTCGATGTTTCACAATTTGAAATTGATTCATCTGTTATTTCTATGGCAAACCGAGATTTTTGTGAAAAAAATTGTGTTATACCGATTTCAAAAGCAGGAACAACACTGGTCGTTGCCTTCGCGGATCCAAGCGATTTGCAAACTCGCGATGATCTCAGATACATTACCAAATGTAAGATTCAGCCCGTTGTTTCTACTGAGTCAAATATTTTGGCAGCGATAGAAAAATATCATCCAGCTGCAGCTACAGATTTTACGAACAAGGGTGCAGATGCTGATGAAGAAGCAGCTGACGATATTCAGTTCGGAGCCGGGCAAAGTGCTGTTGAAGTGGGTACCGGTTCGCAGGTAGAAGATGCTCCGGTAGTTAAATTCGTCAATGGTATATTGATGGAAGCTATTCGGCGCAGGGCTTCAGATATACATTTCGAGCCTTATGAAAAAAAATTCAGAGTACGGCTTCGGGTCGACGGAAATTTGGTTGAAACTTCAAGCCCGCCAACAAAGACGGGGCCAGCGATCACGTCTCGTATTAAAATTATGTCCCGCATGGACATTGCAGAAAAACGCCGACCCCAAGATGGCCGATTAAAAATTAAATTAGCCAAAGAAAATCGCGAGATGGATTTTCGTGTTAGTGCCATACCCACGATGTGGGGCGAAAAAATCGTCATGCGTCTTTTAGATAAAACAAATCTTCAGCTTGATATGACAAAGCTTGGTTTTGAAGATGAAGACTTAAAATTACTGAAAAAAACTATTGCTCTTCCACAAGGAATGATACTGATCACTGGACCTACAGGCTCCGGGAAAACGACGACAATTTATTCTGCATTATTTGAAATTAATAAAACGGATACCAACATCTGTACGGCCGAAGATCCGATCGAATTTAATCTTGAAGGTATTAATCAAGTGCAGATGAATCCAGAAATAGATCTTAATTTCTCGGCTGCATTGCGTGCATTTCTTCGTCAAGATCCCGATGTGGTTATGGTCGGAGAAATTCGTGATTTAGAAACAGCGGAAATTTCTTTCAAAGCAGCCTCTACTGGGCATATGGTCGTCAGCACGCTTCATACAAACGATGCGCCTTCCACGATAAGTCGATTGATTGATATGGGAGTAGCTCCGTATATTATTACATCCACTTTAAACTTAATTGTCGCACAACGACTGATAGGTAAAAATTGTGAATCGTGCAAAGAATCCGTTCAGGTGCCCGAGGCTACTTTGATTTCACTCGGTGTGCCAAAGGCAGATATTCCTAGATTTCAACTTTTTCGCGGACGTGGATGCGCGACTTGCAATCAAACAGGAATTAAAGGTCGACTTGCAATTTATGAACTCATGCCGATGACAGAAAGAATAAAGCAAGCCGTACTAGAAGAATGCAGCACCACGCAGCTACGGCAAATCTGTCGCGAAACTGGAGTCAGAACTTTGCGACGTAGTGCTTTACTAAAATTAGCTCGTGGGCAAACAAGTGTCGAAGAGGTACTAAATTCTTCAGTGAAAGAAGACGTGAATGATTGAAAAAATGTTGAATCTTTCCGTTGAAAAAAATGGCCACCAGATTTCATTCGTGGTTGGTCAAAAAGTTTTATCCAAAACCGGATTAGACTGGACCGAAATCAATTCAGACCCACTTAAAATTAATGAATGGGAAGACCTAAAAGATTTGTGCCTGCAACCCAGTCAGAAAATACAGTTAGAAACGAAAGGACTTGTCAGTGGATTATTTCATTCAGACAAATTCTCTTGGAAATTTTCTTTCATTGAGCGAAAGGATTGCTTTAGGGCTTTTCTTTATTTAGCAAAATCAAAAACACATTTAGAATGCCAAATACAAAACCCTTTATTTTGGGATTTACTAAAAAAAGATACGGGAATTTTTATTTTTTCCGGTCCACGTAGGTCTGGAAAATCTAGTTTGATTTCAGAAATAATTGAAAAACAGCAAAATGAAAAAATCAGCCTCATTGGAATCCATTCAGCCGAGTCAGATTACCACTGGCCTGCTTTAGATAACTTGATCCAATTGGGCGCGGACACTGCTGACTGGGATTTGAATCATATGATTTACGACGGTTTAGAAAAAATAATTGTCGATTTTAATTCTATCAAAAAATGGGAAAAGTGGATTGAGCTTGCCGAGCAAGGCAGAATGCTTTTCTTTACGACGACAGCAGAAAACATACAGATCATTTTTCAACAAGCATTGGAAAAATTAACACCAGGTTTAATGGTTCGTTTTTTGAACTTATTAAATGGCATAGTTGTGCAAAAACTGACATCGCATCCCATGATGCCGATATATGAAACTTTACTTTTGAAACAAAGTGATAAAATAAACTTACAAGCGGTCGTCAAGAATTTCAATCAAGATGGCATTATTGATTTTAATTTGTTTTCTGCAGATAGCTATCAATCGTTGAATCAGTCTATTATTCAAAACTTAATCCGGAGACGTTTTGATGTAAAGACGGCATTTGCTGCATCCGATCAACCTGAGCAGCTGGATTTTCAGCTAAAAAAAATGGGGTTGTAATGGCAGTTTATTCTTACTTAGCCAGAACGATTGCTGGAAAGATGACTCGTGGTCGCATCGAGGCCCGAGATGATAATGATGCTAAAATAAAATTGCGAGCAAGACAGTTAATGCCTATAAAGCTTGACGTAGAAACTAAAAAAAAAGAGTTATCCAGCGTCGAAGTATTTATCAATTCTTTTTTAGCACCAAAACTAAAATCGAAAGATTTGCAAATTTTTACGCGTCAGTTTGCCACTTTAATCAATGCGGGTATCCCGATCTCAGATGCAGTTCGTATTTTATCCGAAGGATCTATAAATTTAATTTTGAAAGAAGCACTTGTTCAGATACGAGCTTCGATTGAGTCCGGGCGCAGACTTTCTGAAGCCATGGTTCAGCAACCTCGGGTGTTTGACAGACTATACTGCAATCTGATTCAAGCTGGCGAAGAGGCGGGTATTCTTGATACGATACTGACTCGGCTTTCGACGTACATAGAAAAAAATGAGAAAATTAAGCGTCAAGTAAAAGGTGCTTTGGTCATGCCCGGAGTCATAACTGCAGTAGCTGTGTTAGTCATCGGTGGAATTATATTTTTTATCATTCCAAAGTTTCAAGAATTTTATGCTGGGTCTGGCAAAGCATTACCGTTCTTGACTCAGATGATTGTTAATCTTTCCAAATTTTTAAGAACGCAGTGGCATCTTATCATTCTTAGCGTCATCGGTGCAGTAACAGGCTCAATTTATTATCTAAATACAGTCGAGGGTCAAAAAAAGTTTGATGAAGTGGCTATTAATGCTCCCGTCTTCGGAGATCTCATTCAAAAATCAAGTGTTGCGCGCATGAGCAGAACATTATCTACACTTTTGTCGTCGGGTATTGGACTTATTGAAGCCATAGAAATTGCTGCCAGAACTTCCGGGAACTATGTCATTGAAAAAGCGCTTATTGCTTGTAAAGAATCTGTCACGATTGGAAAGCCTTTTCATCAACCGCTATCAAAACAAAAAGAAATTCCGGTGATGGTCTCGCAAATGGTTGCAATTGGCGAGCAGTCTGGAACGACAGATGTGATGCTGGCAAAAATTGCTGATTTTTATGAAGATGAAGTAGAAAATTCAGTAAAAACAATGACGGCTTTGGTAGAGCCTTTGCTGATGGTTGTTTTGGGCGGAATTATCGCAGTTATCATGGTTGCGATGTATTTACCAATTTTTGGATTGGGCGATACAATGGGTGGGGATTAGTGGTTGTAGAAAACACTAAGGGTTTAAATCTGCTTCTAAATCTCGACTCCAGAAAAGGAATTCGAACGGGTGCAATCGTTGTTTATTTTATTTTATTTCAAGCACTTATTTTGCTGCAAAAACCTTTTTTACAAGTGGATTTTATTTTTTCATTTTATTCGGCATTCTGTATTTTATTTTTACATCATATCATTTTGCTTTTCTTCATTGATTTGACTGCTTCACCAAATCGGGCACTAATTTCTTACGGATTAGATTTTTTTATTATTATTTCTTTCATGAAATCTTTTCCGCAACTATCTAGCTTCATGTTAGTGATTCAACTTTTTATGCTTTTCTTAGCTAGTTTCGATTTGAAATTTGTTCAGCTTTGCAGCCTAGGGCTTCTAGCGTCGATGGGTATTTTAATTATGAATCTTTCGGTCTTTCAAACTGGTTCAGGTCAGAATGTTTTATCCTTGGCACTTTTTAATCTATCCTACATTGCGGTCATTATTGTTTCCGGTCAGCTGAAAGATGAGATTTTTGGAATTCAAAGCGATTTGTCACAAGTGCGCAGAAAATCGAAGTCTCAGGCTGAATTTTCTAAAGTGCTGATTGAAAAAATTCCGTTAGGATTAGTCGTCAGCCGTCAGAACCATCAAATTCTTTTACAAAATGATTTTGTATCGAAGTCTTTGCAACTAGATAAATCAGATGTCATCAAGCTGATCGATGATTCTAGTTTAAAAAATTCAAGCGATATCAGATATAAACCTGTCAGTCATGAAGAACAGCGAACGTATCAGTTTGAAAAGATGAAATACTTTGATGAAGAAATAAACGAGAGCTTAACCATTTCGTTAATCAAAGACGTGACAGACCTTCGAAAGTTAGAAGACCAGCTAAAACAAAAAGAAAAACTTGCAGCGATAGGCCAGCTGGCTGCAGGGATTGCGCATGAAATTCGTAATCCTTTGGCAGGAATCAGTGGCAGTGTGCAATTGCTTTCGACGGAAACTAATGATCCTGATCAAATGAAGCTTATGAAGATTATTATGAAAGAAATTGATCGATTGAACAATTTGATAACCGAATTTTTAGAGTATGCAAAGCCTGAAAAAAAACCAGACCAAGTGGTGGATACAGCGCAGGTATTGGAAGAAGTCGTGCAAAATATCAAACACTACTCTCCACTAGCAAGTCGTATTCAGTGGCAACTGCAAATCAGTACTTTTAAAATTATGGGATTTTCTGAGAAACTAAAACAGGCTTTTCTAAACATCGTCATCAATGCCGTTCAAGCATTAGAAAACCAAGAAAATCCAAAAATCAAAATTCTGAACGGTCAAAGTAACGGATTCGTTACAGTTTCGATTCAAGACAACGGAGCGGGAATGAAGCCTGAGACTTTGAAAAGACTTTTCGAGCCCTTTCACACAACCAAAATAAAAGGTACTGGGTTGGGTTTAGCAGTAACACATAAAATTTTAGAGGCTCACGCTGCTCTTGTAGTAGTAAAAAGCGAAGTTGGTATTGGTACTGAGTTTATTATTAAATTCCCAGATTTGGGTCATTAAAGAAAGAGGATCGTTATGAAGTCGCGTATTTTGGTTGTTGATGATGAAGAGTCCATCCGCGAGTTTTTAGAAATCATGCTGAAGAAAGAGGGCTATGAAGTCACGACGGCAGAAGATGGCTTAAAAGCCAAAGAAGTTCTGGCTAAAAAATCTTTTGATATGGTTATTTCTGATATGCAAATGCCGCATGTTACAGGCATAGAACTTTTGAAATATGTCAAAGACAGTTACCCAGATTTAGTTTTCATGATGATAACTGCTTTTGGTACGACTGAAACTGCCGTAGAGGCCATGAAGATGGGTGCTTACGACTACGTAACGAAACCATTTAAAATCGATGAAGTTCGACTGAATATTCATAATGCTCTTCGTTCAAAAAATTTAGAAACGGAAGTGCGCGTTCTAAAAAAAGAATTGGTCAAAGAATATTCCTTTCAAAACATGGTCGGGAATTCTGCTCCGATGCACGCGATTTTTGATTTGGTAAAACGTGTGTCACAGTCTCCTACGAACGTCATGATCACGGGGGAATCAGGAACTGGTAAAGAGGTCGTAGCAAAAGCGATACACTACAACGGCCCACTGAAAGACAAACCATTTGTAACAATCAATTGTGGTGCCATTCCTGAAAATTTAATGGAATCAGAAATGTTTGGTCATAAAAAAGGTTCTTTCACCGGAGCTATCTCAGATAAAGTGGGGTTGTTCGAAGTGGCTGACAGCGGAACTTTATTTTTGGATGAAGTGGGCGAGCTGCCACTGTCGATTCAGGTGAAACTTTTAAGAGCCATTCAAGAACGTATCATTCGCCGCGTAGGCGCAACGGAAGACATGAAAGTAGACGTCCGAATTATTGCAGCTACCAATAGAAACTTAGAAGATATGGTTGCAAAAGGTTCATTTCGTCAGGATTTATATTACCGTTTGAACGTGATCAATATTCGAACTCCAGCACTTCGAGAACGGAGCGAAGATATTCCGCTGTTGGCGACGCACTTTCTGAAAAAGTACAACGACAAATTAAATAAAGCCATCGCAACAATCTCAACTGAGGCGATGGATATTTTAAAAAAATATAATTATCCAGGGAATGTACGAGAGCTAGAAAACATGATTGAAAGAACAGTAGCATTAGAAGCGGGCTCAACGATATTGCCAGAGTCTTTACCGCCAATGGTGAACACATCGTCCGGACGTAAGATGGCCTCTAGCCACGAGATTGACGTCGGTGATGACGGCTTAGATTTAGATAAAGTCGTCGGACAAATAGAAAAAGAATTATTAGTAAAGGCAATCCACGCAGCAGGTGGAGTAAAAAAGAAAGCCGCCAAATTACTAAAAATCTCTTTCCGCTCAATGCGCTACCGAATCGAGAAATACAACCTAGGAGTGGTCGGCGACGACGAACTAGACGACGAATAGAAAAAAAGATACAAAAAAGGTACCAGCTCACTTTTCGGAAATAAAAATTTTAAAGCAGCCCATTTTCTAGGAAATGGGTTTTTTTCGATAGATCTTTCGGCAGTTTAAAAGATCGTTTTTTCAGGGCTTTTTGCATAGAATTTAGGTTTTCTGTGGCAACCCTCGTGTTCAACCAGTCTAAATTTTCCTGGGCTAACGATCCGGAATCCGAAAAAAGTAAAGTGTCGCACTCTGTAGGAATCATTGTGTGGGATCTTCCTGTCAGTCCGTGCAGGCTTGAATATTTCCACAATTCACACTTCGATACTAGATTTGCTCGGACTGGATTTTGATAAACATATTTGTAACAGTTCATGTAATAATGGTAATTGGAGATTTCGCATCGATAAAATCGCGAACCCCAGTTTTGGTTTGTATTCCCCGTAAAATAGTTCATGGTTTTACTGGTTTCTCGCATAAAATAGTTGAAGTTTGTTCCTAGTGATTCGCTGTTCGTACTGCAGATCAAGTGGAAATGATTTGGCATCAGCACAAAGGCATGGATTTTAAGACCAAAAAACATGTGTGTCAGATAAAGGTGGTCAGTCATTATTTGCCAAACTTTATCGAGCTCTAAGTCAAACGGAGCCTTATTGTGACGTCTTCCCGTGATATGAAAAGGATTTTCTGAAACTTGAGGAGCGTAAAATCTTGCCATATCAGCCGCTGGAGCAATACTCGTGCTCAGCTTAGAAGTAAAAGATAACGCCTTGCCTTACCAAAAGTGAGCAGGTACCTTTTCGGAGAGACCCCATAGCTCAACTGGATAGAGTAGTCGTTTCCTAAACGATCGATCCCCGTTCAATTCGGGGTGGGGTCACCACTTTTTGCTGGGGTTTTAAAAAAGAGTGGTTTTTTGTTTAAAGTTGATGTTTGTCATGCTAGCTTTTTTTTGATTTTAGAGGGGAATCTTATTTATGAAATTTTTGATTAGTATTTTTCTTATAGCTTTTTCGATTTCTTCATTCGCAGTTGAGTCGATGGCTCCGTTTATTATTAATGGTCGACCTGTTTTGCTTGGAGAATCTTATTTGAATCACACCGTTGGGCTTGGCGATCAACAGCTTTTCTGCACGGGAGTCATCATAAGTGCACATCATATCCTATCGGCAGCCCATTGCAAAGATGGCCTTCTGAACCAAAGAGTCTATTTCGGTCTTGGCCCTGCAAGTTTTGAATACAGAACGATTACGGCTGTAACTGCACATCCAGATAATTGTAAAAACGAAAATTGTGGTACTGAATACTCAGTCGATGATGCTGATATTTTGATTGTCGAATTTAGCGGAGATTTGCCGTTTGGTTTTACACCTGTTGAAATTGCACCTGCTAGCCAATTAATTAGCGGAGCTGCAATTCATTTAGCAGGGTACGGTATGAACGAATTAGGCAAGTACGATGATATTTTGGAAGTCACGGAAGTGCCACTTGACCGGGCTAACGGAGTTTCAGAATTTAGAACCATAGAGACAGCTTCTGGAAGCTGTAGTGGTGACTCGGGTGGGCCTGCCTTCATTTATATTGAAAAAAAATTACAGCTTGCTGGAATAACAAGTCGTGGAGATGGTCCGTGCCGGTCATATGGAATTTATACTATAGCTGATTATTTTTCTGAGTGGATTTTAGAAGTAATCACCACGCCAGCTCATTGAGAAGCCCTGCGTGCAGCTTATTGTACTGCTCTTTAATTTAAGAAAAGTCGATTAAATGACATCTACTGATAAAAAAACAAAATCTGCCCTTAAAGTTTTTATAAAAACTTTTTTGATGCCGACTTTCGTTGGTAAAGCTTTTGTCATGTACTTTGGACTTAATTACTCATCGTATCCTGGCGAAGGCTACGGCTATGGACTCGTTGCTTCATTGGCTTTCACCTTCACTTCTCTTGTTGCCTTTGCATGGAAGTATCGGAACCAAGAGGAATTTTAAATGACCAAAAATTTTAGTATCGAACAGCTGGCCACTTTATTTCTTGCGCTTGCGTTGTTGCATACATTTTCAGTTTCTTTCATCGTAAAATTAGCCGACAAACTTAAAACTCACTTTCTCGTAAAGAAGGTTTTACATATCTTAGCTGAAGTAGAAGCTGTTTTCGGTATCTGGGCGCTTTTATTTCTTTGTGTCTGGTCTTATAAGGAAGGTTTTGAAAACGTTGTTACGTTTACTAAAAATTTGAATGTAACCGAGCCATTATTTATTTTTTGTATAGTCGTTATGGCTTCTGCTAAACCAGTTCTTCACTTCGCCCAAAGAATTATCATGTATTTGTCAGATAAAACTTCCCAAGCACTGAAAACAAATGAGGTGCAGACTCAGTTTTTAGTGCTGTTTGTTATCGGGCCACTACTGGGATCACTTATTACTGAGCCTGCAGCAATTACGATTGTTGGCCTTATTCTTATGCGCTTATTTAATGAGAAAACTGCAGACGATTATTTCGTGTACGGTGTTTTGGCATTATTGTTTGTGAATATCTCTGTCGGAGGGGCACTTACGCATTTTGCAGCACCGCCCATTTTAGTTGTGGCTCGCACATGGGAATGGAATTTGAGTTCTGTTTTTATGAACCTGGGAATTCCTGCAACTGTAACAGTTGTTCTAAATACATTTTTATTCCGTCTACGATTCAAGAACGAAATTAATAAATTTTTTAGACCGTTAAAACTTGAAGATGACATTATTCCATTTTGGGTGATTGGCGTGCACTTGCTTCTTTTGGTGTTTTTAATTTTAAGTTTACATCAGCCAAAAGCATTGCTGGTAATCCTTTTTATTTTTACATTTTTTACAAAGTTAACGTTCAGCTTTCAAACCAGTTTGCGCTGGAGAGAAAGTTTTCTAGTGGCATTTTTTTTGATGGGATTATTAATTTTGGGCTTTTTTCAGCAATGGTGGCTACAGCCAATACTTGAAAAGTTGACAGAAAATACTGTTTTCTTGTCAGCTATCGCGCTTACTGCTGTGACTGATAATGCAGCGTTAACATACCTAGCAGCTCAGGTTCCTAATCTGAAGGAATCTGTTCGATGGGCTTTAGTTTCTGGAGCTTTGGCAGGTGGTGGTTTGACTATTCTAGCTAATGCGCCGAACCCAGTGGGATTTTCTTTATTGGTTACAAAATTTCCGAACCAAGTTTTGATGAGTGGTAAACTTCTCGTGGCCGCTTTGATTCCAACAGTGATCGCAGTCGTTTGTTTTTATTTTTTCGGTAATTTTTAAAACATTAAAAAACATAAAAAAAAAGGGTAACAATGTTACCCTTTTTTTTAACGTCAAAAAATAACTAAAATTACTTAGTTTCTTTTTTCTCTTCAGTTCCAGCAGCATGTGATTCGCCCTTCATGTGCTTTTTAGCTTTCTTAGCTACTTTTTTTGTAGTCGCAGTGTCTTCTTTTTTCATTTCAGTTGGAGCAGTTGCTGTTGTCGTCGTCGTTGCACCAGTTGCTGTCGTTGCAGTTTCAGCTGCGTTTGCAGCGATTGCTAATGCAAGAGTAGCGATAAATAATTTCATGAGATCTCCTTGTTTTTGGCATTATTGCCTTTTTATCTTCCGATTGACTATGAGCCTATATTTTACTTTTAGGTAGAAATTAATAAGAAAATCAGAATTTTTTGTCCCGTGCAGTATTTTGCCACTCATCGATGAGATGCCTACCTATTACTTCTTAACTTTGGATTGATAGAGGTACGAATCAAGGGCGCCCATTAAGGAGCGGTATTTTGTTGCAAGTGCATGGTCAGCCTGTGTCTTATCAGTCACAGGCACATAACCAAAAGAGCTTTGATAATTACCTTGAACCGGGTCAGTACTTTTCCTAAAACTGTTAAATTCAGTAGCAGATTGGATGTATTCGCCAATTTCACTGTTAAATATGGTGCGCTCGTAAGACAGAGCAAAACTTTTCTCTGGTCTTTCTAAAAGCGATCGACCAAACGATTCAAATTTCGTGTGCGTCAGACTCAGTTCATAAATCGTCGGCCAAACGTCTTGGTGGCTGCCAAATGAACTTTGAAAGCTAGATATGTTTTTGGTATTTAGTTGCCGCTGTATGTAGCTAGGTAATGATATGTAAAACGGCACAGCTGACTTCATGAAAGCTTCAGTTTTGGAAAAATTTTTTACCCAGAAAGTATGGTCTGCGGTGATGGCCAAAAGTGTTTTTTCTTTTAAGTCTAAGTCGTCGTCGAACCCGCTTAAAAAATCGGCCAATGCATCTGATGAATAACGAAAAGCATGAAACCTTTTTTCTGCTAACTTTTTGTCTAAAATTTTTGCGTTCTCTGGGAATGCATCCATTTTTAGCTGTGGATACTTTGAATGGCTTGGTAATTCGTACGGCGGGTGATTTGTGGTCGTCATCACCACGATCATCTGGGGCATTGTCGCTTCTTTTAATAAAATTTGCACATATTTAAAAACATCTTCATCATATAATCCCCAATCATGCCGTTCTTGAATCGCAGAATTATTTGCAGACAGTTTTTTTTCGATATCGACTTCTCCTAAAACCTCCTGGTAGCCCTGAGCAAATGCAAATTTGTTCATGTCTCTCCAGCCAGGGTTGCCACCATAAATAAATCGGGTTTGATACCCATTACCTTTGTAAACCAAAGCCGGCGAAGTCGACAGTTGCGTTTGCAAGTAATCACTTTCGGTGAGGAAAGGGCTGATTGTCCGATGAGGCAAGCCTGCAAGCAGGCAGCTGAGTGAGCCAGTTGTAGCTTGCGTGGTTGATAAAAACTGAGAATTTAAAAGCCCTTTTTTAAAATGAGTTTTCATTTTCCCAACAAGATCAAAAGAATCTTCACCAAATTGTAAACCGTATTGCCCCCAGCTTTCCATAACAACAAGAACAACATGGGGCTTCACTGAATGCTTTAAATTTAAAGAGGTCGAAAACTGCATTTTAGAAAAACGATTTTCTGCGGCATCGATTGGCTTTTCAAAATAATCTGCGAAAGCCTGATCTTCTAAACCGAGGTAACCAAATTCTTTGAGATTTGCAAACCACAGAGACGAACCCATTTTAATTTGTTCGCGCTTAAGGCGAATAGCCCGGGTGAAAGCATGTGCTGTTCCGTAACTTAAAGTATTTAAAAAAGGCACGCTGGAGACAACCGTGTCATGATCACCTAAAGGAAATAGACTAATGGTACCCCTAGCGCCAACAAAAAGCAGAATAACAACCATCATTCGAGTTGCAAATGTTGAAATTTTATTTTTAAAAATACCGTTACTTGAAAAATTCTTTTTCATCAAATACCCAAAAAAGACCCAATTCAGAAAAGTTAAAAAGAATATAGATAAAACCGGATAATTTTTCCAAAATGTTTTTATCAATGCCCAGGTGTCATCTTCAAAAATACCGAACATCAGAACGTTGATGCGGTCGTTGTAAAAAGAAAAAAATCCGATATCGATGATCAAAAGAAATGACCAATACGTTAATATTATTTTCCATATTAGCAGCGCATACTTTTTTGGAATTACAAAACTGACCAGCCAAGACAAAAGCGTGATGTAGCAAACGGCACTCAGATCAAAACGAAAACCCAGAATAAAGGCTTTTAAAATTTCTAAATAAGGTGTCTGTGGCGACAGTGTTAGCAATTCTGCTGGAGCTAAAAGTATAAAAAATGCCAGTCGAACAAAAAATCCTAGTAGAGTGGCAAAGAAGACGACATGAAGCCATGATTTCAAAGATTGCATTGTCGTAGAGGTTGCCTTAATAACGCATTCTGTGCAATAAAAAGGCTATGAATGAAAATACCCGTTTAACTCAAACTGTCCAAAAAGGTGGCTGTGCTGCGAAAGTGCCAGCCCTAGAGCTTCGACAAATTTTATCTCAGGTTAAATTTCCGAAAAATTCTAGCGATGTTTTGATCGATGGCTCTTTAATGGATGATGCTGCGATTGTTAAAATCAGCGAAGAGCTCGCCTTGGTACAAACTTTAGATTTTTTTACACCCATAGTAGACTCTCCTTATTTATTCGGACAAATTGCTGCGGCCAACGCACTCAGTGACGTGTACGCCATGGGTGGCACACCGAAAACAGCAATGGCTGTACTGGCTTTTCCGTTAACAACGATGTCGCAAAAGACCATTGCAGAGGTGCTGCAGGGAGCAAGTGACAAAATTGCCGAAGCTAATGCTAATTTTATAGGTGGTCATTCCATCGATGATGACACTTTGAAATTTGGCCTTTCCGTAACGGGCTATGTTCATCCACAAAAAGTATGGTCCAACGCCACAGCTGTAACTGGCGACGTTTTGATTTTGACAAAAGCATTAGGCACGGGAACGGCGACGGCGGCATTGAAACGCAGCGAAGTGACTGAAGTAGAAATATCCGACGAACTAAAATCAATGGCGCAACTGAATTCGATTCTAGAATTGTTAAACGCCGATGAAATAAATGCGATTCATGCCGCAACAGATGTAACGGGTTTTGGTCTGTTAGGCCACGCTTTACAAATGGCACGCGCAAGTCAAAAATCATTACAATTAAATTTTTCTCAAATTCCTAGATTTTCAAGAACATTAAAATTTCTTGAAGCTGGTTTTTTAACGAAGGCGCATCGATCGAACAAAGACTATGTAGCTTCAGATACTCAATTTGGAATCTTAACACCCATCGAACAGAATTTGCTTTTTGACCCACAGACAAGTGGCGGCCTGTTGCTCGCTGTGGATCCGTTCATGGCAGATTTATTGGTTAAAAAGCTGAATGAAAAATTTAATCACGTGACCCGCATCGGTTATGTTAGTGATGACATCAGCGAAAATGGTGCACGAATTAAAATCGTATGAGAACGATCTCGGGTGACGAATTTGAACGTCATGTGATCGACGGCAAATCGATCATTGACGTGCGTTCTCCAGGAGAATTTTTAACTGGATCAATACCAGGCTCTGTGAACATTCCGATACTTGATGATTTAGAACGTCATCAAGTGGGATTGTGCTACAAATTAAAGGGTCAAGAGGCTGCTGTTCGCTTAGGTTATGAAATCGTTTCCGGTACAAACTTAGAGCAAAAACGGGCAAAGTGGCTGGAGCATATCACGAAGCACCCAGACTCTGTTTTGACTTGCTTCCGCGGGGGACTGCGAAGTCAATCGGCTCAGAAATTTATTCTAGAACATGGAGCAACAATACCAAGGCTTGAAAAGGGTTTCAAATTTGCACGTGCCTTTTTCATAGAAACAATTTCCACATCGGCAGAAACCTTTAATTTTCTAATTTTAACGGGCTCCACAGGCAGTGGAAAAACACATTTATTGAATCATATTGGTGAGTTTCATCCGGCAATTGATTTAGAAGGTTTAGCACACCACCGCGGTTCCGCCTTCGGGGCTTGGGATATTCCCCAACCATCACAAATTGATTTTGAAAATCGGCTGGCCAGGTGTTTTCTAAAACTAGCTTCAACTGATCAAAAAAAACAAATTCTGCTGGAAGATGAAAGTCGTTTGATTGGTCATCGTCATTTACCTGAAGTTTTTTTCACCAAAATGCGCGCATCAAACGTGGTTTTACTGAGCGAGCCTTTGGAAAATCGAATAGAAAATATTTTTACTGATTACATTTCATCGAAGATAAATTCTAAAACGACAGCTGAAGATGTTATGGCAGTTTTAAGTTCCTATAAGAATTCAGTGCAAAAAATAAAAACTAAACTGGGTGGCTTACGGGCTCAAGAATTAATGCACGATTTAGAACTTTGCGAGAAAGATTTTATTCAAAACAGGCTTTTAGATAAGAATAAGACGTGGATTGAAAAACTTTTGGTCTGGTATTACGACCCCATGTACAGTACATCTTTGAATACAAGAAATCCGTTCATTCTGTTTCAAGGTTCAAGACTTGAAGTTAAAGCTTACTTTCAGTCTTTGATTTAACTGGAAAAAAAAGCACGACCAAAGAAATTGAAGTAAAAACAAACGCAATAACAGACTGTAAAGTCAGTGTTTCTGCGAACAAATAGTAGGCGATCAGAGAAGCTAGAACGGGCTCGATCAGCTTTCCACACGACATAAGACTTAAATTCATCCAGTTCATGAGATATGAAAAACTTAAATGACCTAGCAAAGTCGGTAAAAACACCAGTCCTAATACGGCGACCCAAGACATCTGATTGTAACCCGTGAGCGAGTGGCCAGAAATCAGAACACAAATCAGAAAAAAAACCGCACACGTTAGGTATTGAAAACTGGCGTAAATCGAATTCGAGTAGTATAGGCGTGCTTGTTTACCCGTCAAAATATAAGCTGAAAATAGAATGGCTGATGCAATTGCAGAGATATCGCCAGGAAAGCTGGCGCTTTGAAGCTGAAATTGTTTTGCCACCAAAATAAGAATACCGATGATGGCAAGTAAGTACGCCAAGGCCAACCTAAACGTAAAAATTTCTTTAAATAGCAGGATTGAGCCGATTGTTGTCCAAACCGGGTTTGTTGCAAAAAAGATCATCGTGTTAGCTATGGATGTATTTTTGGCTGCATATTTATAGGTCCAGAGATGGGCAAAGAAAAAAAATCCAGAGGCAATAACCCACAAAAATCTTTTTTCAAAGTGTGGTAAGCGTTCTTTCTTGAAAGCGAAAACCCAGCTGCACATGATGACCGATGCTGTGGCTAAACGCCAAAAACCTAAGACGTCGACGGGCATAAGACTTAATCTTGCCCAGTTAGGTGCGGTTGAAAGACTGAATAAAGCAAAAAAATATAGCGTTGTGTGCAGCATGTTATGTGTTTGAAATCCCTGGGAAGTCGAGCATGCTTTAGACTTGAAAACAAGATTTAATAAAAAATAACTTTAAGAACTATCTTAAATTTAAAACGAAATCATAATTGAAAGGATTCGTATGACAAAGATTTTAGTAATCGCAGTAGCGGCTCTAACACTGACGGCATGTAACAAACCAGATTTAAAATCTGACAAAGGCCAAGCATCTTATGCTATCGGTCAGCAAATAGGTCAGAATTTAAAAGCTCAAAATATTGATTTTGATGCAAAAACTTTGGTTGCCTCAATGAAAGATGCTGGTCTTGGCAAGTCAGAGATGACAAAAGAAGACATCCAAAAGGCCATGATGAAATTGCAAGAATCAGCAATGAAGAAACAGCAAGAAGAAGGCGAAACAAATAAAAAAAAATCAGCAGAATTTTTGGATAAAAACAAAACAGCTGAAGGTGTAAAATTAACGGCATCTGGACTTCAGTACATCGTGCTTAAAGAAGGCGACGGACCAGTTCCTAAAAAAGAAGACAATGTAAAATGTCATTATGTAGGTACATTGGTTAACGGCGAAAAATTTGACTCTTCAATCGATCGTGGTCAGCCAGCTGAATTTCCAGTTGGCGGCGTTATCGCTGGTTGGACTGAAGCTCTTCAGATGATGAAAGTCGGATCTAAGTACAAATTATTCATTTCTCCAGAATTAGGTTATGGACCATCTGGCCGTCCTGGCATTCCTGCAAATTCAGCATTGATTTTCGAAGTTGAGTTGCTTGAGATTGTTAAGGCTGGAGCTAAACCTGCAGCTGCGAAGCCTGCTGCAGCAGCTAAACCTGCAAAGAAGTAATTCGCGGTTTTAATCGCAGGAAGTAAAGTGTGATGGCTTTTGATTTTAAGAATGATCCATTTGAAAATTTCTTAGAATTATTTAAAGCTGCACAGATAAAAGGAGTGCCAGAGCATAATGCAATGGCGCTTGCGACAGTGAATGAAAAATTACAACCCTCTGTTAGAATCGTCCTTTTTAAAGGACTAGTTCGCAGAGGGTTTTCTTTTTATACGAACTATGATGGCCGAAAAGGCCAAGAGCTAGATAAAAACAATTCTGTAGCCGCAACATTTTTTTGGCCTCACCTAGATCAGCAAATTCGTATCGAAGGTAAAGTCGAAAAATTAACTGCTGAAGAATCTGATAAGTATTTCCTATCAAGACCGCGTCTGAGTCAGTTGGGTGCTTGGTCATCCAATCAGTCTGAAAAAATTGAATCTTTTGAAAGTTTTCAGAAAAAAACCAGTGCTATCGAGAAAAAATTCGAAGGACAAACTGTTTCACGTCCGCCGCATTGGGGTGGGTTCCGAATAGTACCTTTTGAGATTGAATTTTGGTTCGGAAAAGTGGGTCGGTTGCACGAGCGTTATGTTTATTCAGGAAGCGATTCCAATTGGAATCGCTTCCTACGTTCGCCTTAGTGCATGGCGTGCGGAGAAATCAAATAAAATTCTGGGATTTCGACTTCGAATGGTTCTCCGTCATCGCCGACGAAATGATAATAACCCTTCATACTGCCAGATGCTGTTCTTAACGGGCAGGCGCTATCATACTCGAATGCTTGGCCAACTGTTATGCGCGGTTGTAAGCCAACTATACCGGGACCGCGAATCTCTTCGACGTGGCCTAAAGCATCGGTAATAATCCAGTGACGACTCATCAGTTGAGCGTCTTGTTGACCTTTATTTTTTACAGAAATTTTGTAAGCGAAAAAGAACCTATTTTTATCTGGTGCTGATTCCGTAGGGACATAAACCGAGGTCGCTGTAATTTCGAAATGTGGAACCTGGATTTTTTTTAAACTCATACAGTAAAAATCTCATCAAACAGGAAGGTTTTCAAGAGTAAAAAACACGGGGTAATGATCAGATGGTAAATTACTTTTAATTTCCATCGTTGTTGGTGGATCCATCGGAAGCCCGAAGCGATCTGTGTAAAAATGCACATGACAGTCAGAGACCTTAAGATTTTTCCAAATTGCTTTCGGAATAAAGCAGTAATCGATTTGTTTGCCATCGGTTTTTCCACCATTTTTAATTTGGCAAAATGTAGTGCGTTTATCAATACTTACGCCAGCCACTTCAAAAACATCTTGAAGATCTGTTTGATCATATATTGGCAGAAACTCAACGTCTGTGTTTGGCTTTCCCGCAAACCCGTTAAGATCGCCGCAAATAAGAATGGCTGCTTTTGGGTGCTGAGATTGAAGCTCTTTATAAATTGAAATAACTGATTTCAGCTCGGCAGCACGTCTTTCAGCACCACCTGGGTCGATGCGTTCTGGATCAAGTCGCGATTTCAGATGCGTTAATAACAAAATCAAGAACGGCTTGTCCGGCTTACTTTTGAACAAATGAAGCTCGGCACAATCTCTGGAAAATAACTGGGAAGCGGCTTTAATTTTAAAGCCATGGCGCTGTGACGCTATTTCATGAGGGTATAAAAAATGTAATGGTCTATTTTTATTACTAGCAAAACTAAAAAAATACGGTAGTTCCTTTTTTACCAAGTAGCCAACGTCGATGTTACGGTTCGAATTGCCTTCGACGAGCACCGGGGAATAGCTTCCCTGCAAAAAAAGAGCGTTGAAATTTTTCAAGGACTCCAGGCCACCGACTTCGCAAAACATCAGAATATCTGGATTCTTTTCTTCAATTATTTTTGCAATTTGCAAACACTTTACCAGTGGCTTGTTGTCATAAACTGAGGTCGAAAGTTTTTGCCAATCCGGTTCGGAAAAGGTTTTAAAATTTTCTGGAATAGGTTGATCAAACAAAAGAAAAAGATTCTCTACGTTGTACAAACCCATTTTAATATTCACAGTTGCATTGTTCGTCATGACTAAGGCAAAATACTAGCAAACATACCGAGGTGAATAAATGAGTATTCTTACTGTGACACAGCCTTTGCTACGATTCGAGTTAAATATGGCTGATACTCCTCATGGAATTGTCTATGTTTTGGGATCATCCAATAAAAATCAACTGCAAAAAGAATTCAAAGAAATTGTTGAAACACATGCCCACGATTTTCAGTTAAAAAAACTACTAGAAAGTGATAAGCGAACGATTCATTTTATAGGATTGAGTGGACCGGTTTGGATCTTAAAAAATACCGAAACCAAAAAAAACCAGCACTATGGTCTTTTAGATGAGTCGACATATGCCTGGTTTCGAGATCAGGCTGGAACAATTTTCTCCTCCGTCAAGAACTTGAACATTGAAAATTTACAGGTATATTTCAGTCAGTGCAAAAATAGCGATATTCCCAGAGCCTTTACGATTGGTTGCGAAATGTCTGCGTATCAGTTTTTTCAGATCTATTCTGAAAAAAAATCGACGTTTCCAAAAATCTTTCTAAAATCAGACGCAGTTAAATTATCTTCTGATTTGATAAAGGCAGCACAGCTTGAAGCATGTTCGGTACAACTTGCACGACACCTGGTCAATCTGCCACCGAATGAAATCAATCCAAAAACAGTCTCTGATCTAGTAACAAAAAGTTTAAAATTTCCAAATTCAAAAATTACTATTTGGGATGAAAAAAAGTTAGCTGAAGAAAAGATGAATTTAATTTTAGCTACAGGTATTGGTTCAAAAACTCCTCCGAAAATGATTCACATCAAATACCGGCCTAAAAAAGTAAATTCAAAAAAGCCGATTGCCTTTGTTGGTAAAGGGATCACTTTTGATACGGGTGGTTTAGATATAAAGCCGTCTTCCGGTATGCGCCTTATGAAAAAAGACATGGGTGGTTCGGCAGCTGTGCTGGCTTTGGCTTATTGGGTGGCTCATTCGAATTATAATCGAGCATGTGATTTTTATCTAGCCCTTGCAGAAAATTCGGTGGATGCAAATTCAATGCGTCCTAGTGATCTTTACACATCTCGTGCGGGCTACGTCGTTGAAATCGATAACACCGATGCAGAAGGGCGCCTGGTATTAGCAGACGTGATCGATGTTGCGGTCACGCAAAAGGGTAAAGATGAACCTGAAATTCTTGTCGACATTGCGACCTTGACGGGCGCTATTAAAGTAGCTTTGGGTGCTGATATTGCGGGAATATTTTCAAATGATGACAAACTGGCAGAGCAGATTTGTAACAGTGGTCAGACCGCTGGTGATCCAGCCTGGAGAATTCCATTAGTGCCTAAGTATTTTTCTTCATTAAGTTCAAACTTTGCTGATTTTAAAAACTCAGCTGATGGTTTTGGTGGGGCTATCACGGCTGCATTGTTCTTAGAAAAATTTGTGAGAAATAAAAAGTGGGCGCATTTGGATGTTTACTGCTGGACTGAAAAAACGACGGGTGCGTTGTCTCAAGCTGGCGGCAGCGGGCAGCCGGTGCAGATGTTGATTGCTTGGTTGAAGTCGGTTGGTTAAGGGTTTTTGTAATATTAATCCTGTGCGTTGGAATTTTAAAACCCCAAAGACAAAAATATGGAATACAAGTTTTGTATTGCGATCGTCGTAAACGTATCAATCTCTGTCACCTCAAATCTAGAAATGCAATTAATGCGTGATTTTATAAAAAATCGCTTAACTTTTTCCTAATTCCACCGAAAATGATATAAACCAATCAACTTGATTCAGGGGATGTCATTTGAAAAAATCGACCAGTTTGAATGTGTTCCTTTTGTTAATCGCTCTTTGTTTGCCTACAGCCGCTTTTGCAACATCCAGTAAAGATAAGAACCAAAGTCATAAGCAAGAAAAGCATAATGACGATCACGATAAACCACTGGCTTTTTGTAACTATTTAGAATGATTTGGTTTTGATTTTTAAATGCTTAATATTTAGAGTCTCAACGCTGAGACTCAGTCTCACGAGTCTCAAAATATAGTGAGACTTGAATGTTTATTTTTTAGGAGTGTGGTTTCTATCCAGGCTTCACGAAATAAACTTGATAAGCCTTCCAAATCTTCACTGCCAAATGTGGCTTGTGGTTGCGCAACGGCTGATTCTAATCCACCCATGTTTCTAATGCCATCAAGTCCACCATGTTCATCGATTTGTTCGATAATAGTTTCTATATCTAAATAGACAGGAGCAGCAAACTTCATTTAGCTAATTTCTTAAGGGTCTGAGAATGTGTTTTCATAACACGTTTTGCGATGTTCATAGTTTCTTCTTTTAATTCCTTTGCCGTAACTGGTTCAAAAATAAGTTTTGAACCTTCAATTGATATTTTAAATACAGTGTCGTCCTGTGCGCCAATAAGCCCAAGTAAAGTTTTATCTAAAAATATAGCCTGTGAATTACCAACTTTTTTAAGTGCTTTTGTTAACATATAAAACTCCTTTTAGATGATACCTTATCGGTTATATATAGTTATAACATAAGTATAACTATATATATACATAAAAATTGTGGTATTTTTTGCGTTTAAGTCACTTATATTTAAGGCTGTAGGTTTAATTTCTAAACTGAGACATTTTGCGTATGGGTCTAGTTCTCATACAAAAACGGCCGAATAATGGCCGACCAGTTCACAAAATACCAAAAAATACTTAAAATTTACGAAGGAGGCCGCCTTCAATCATTCTACACAAACTACACAAACTACATATTCTATTCCTAAATTCTTTGTAACAGAAAATTTTAAATTTTCTTCACACGGCCGTTCCAGTCAATACGATTCGACTGTAGGCCGTTGCCTACTGACCCCGTATATAAAGCAGATTAGAGACGATTCATATATTTGAAAATCACCACATAGATTCACGATCGTCGGTTCTAGGAATTGAAATAGCAAAATTAATTCGGTCTGCTCAGTTTGAAAAGTAAAATTAATCTACAAATTTCTTTAAACTAGCGAATGAATTTTTTCAGGAACTAGTTTTTTCCAGGCGCTATCTTTTTTCTTTATTAACTTATTTACTTGGTCCGAGTGAATGTATTCGTTGATCTGGTCACAGCCTGCAATGTCTTGAATATTTTTATTTTCTACGAAGTGATTGTAGATATTTTTTACGTCGGTTTTTGGGAAAAAGCTTTTTGTCATGATGCAGATTTCGCTGGTTTTATGAGGATAGATATAAATTCTTGAAAAACGGCCCAGCAGCTTTCCAAGACCTTCTAATAGACCACCGCTGAGATCTAGGTAAAAATTGACGTCAAATAATTTTTCTAAGTAAGCGGCGCTGATGACAATTCCTAACGGTTTTGAAGTGCTGAGTCTTACAAATTCTTTCACTTGGTAAAATAAAGTAAATCGTGTGATCAGCGCGGGAATGCCTAAGGCATTGATCATTTTTAAGCGGTGAAGAGCATCCTCTGGGGTTAATTTACTGCCTTTGATCCGGTTATCTAGGATGAGCTCAAAAACGGCTAATATATCTTGGCTTTTTAATCCGTATTCTTTTTTGAAATGCTCAAGTCCGCGGTTGAAAATATCTAAATGCGTATTCGTAACTGGATTGTAAGCTCCACGCTGAATCAGTAAAGATTTCTCAAAAAGATAGTCTCCGGGGTTTTGTAAATTTCCCGACTCATCGACCAGTATCGCTTCGGACCATCCTTGATGCACTAATTTTAAGTTAAACAACACCGGATCGTATTTTTTAAATTCATCGCCAGAAAATTCAATAATATCAATGGCGATCGAATCCTGCTTTATTTGATCAAATAAACCGTCTAAAAAATCATCTGCGTTTTTACGTTCATAAAAACAAGAGTACATCAGATTAACGCCTAGCCGGCTAAGAGTTTCTTGCTGTTGCAGACGATGTTTATCTAGTAAGCGAACGTGAAAAAGTACGGTTTGTGCTTCGCCATTCGGTTTGGCTTGAAAACGCAAACCCAGCCAACCATGATTTTTAGTGCCTGTTGCCACAGTATCGGCAAAACTAAAAAAACATGTTGAAGAACCGCGTTCTTCAGACAAACGACTGATCACTTTTGAGTATTCTTTATCTAGCATTTTCTCTAGACGAGGTTTGCAAACGTAGCGGCCTGATTTTTCTTTTCCGTAAATAATATCACTAAAAGTCATGTCATATGCAGAGATGGTTAAAGCTATTGTTTGCGAAGCTCTGCCAGCTTGAAAAAATTGACGAGCTACTTCTTGGCCTGCACCGATTTCTGCAAAAGACCCGTAGAATAAGGGGTCTATATTTATGTCGAGTGCTTTTTCCTGGGTGGTTTTAATTCTCATTTTTGCTTTTCGCTTTGGCTATCTGTTTTAATCCATGCGGTTAAGGCTAAGCTCATTGCTTTTTCGACAGGTATGTCAACGTGTTCAACTTCTGATTTATTAATTAAAAGTGTATAGCCACCAAGTCCGTAACTCATTGGAAAATAAACAGCGATCCGGTCATTATTTTTTAGTGATAAAACTCCGGTGTCTTCAAAATGTTCTCTGGTGACTAACCCTAAAGCCTTTTTTCCTTGGCCAAAATCAGCTAGCACTACTTTTTGCAAATTGCTATCGCCACGTCCTTTGGAAAATAAATTCATCAGATCCCTAAGGGGGGAATAAACGACTTTAACAAAAGGTATTTCCGTTAATTTTTCTTGAATTTTTCTTAAGATACTTGCTGTTAATAAATTATTTAACATCAACCCCAAAAGAAAAATTAAAATGACTGTCGTCAGAAAACCAAAGCCCGGGTAATAAGCCTCTGGCGGCAGTAGCTGCCTTAAGAAAGACCCTAGTAGATTTTCAACGATGCTTATACCTGCAAATACAACGTAAATTGATAATGCCATCGGCAGGAAAGCTACAAGTCCACTGATAAATATTTTTTGGATTTTGTTCATGAGTCTAGAATATTTCACGATGTCAAAATCTGAGTCAAGTGAGGGTTTGTCGTAAAGAAACTAATGAAAGTTCTCACTTTGAGATACAAAAATACCTCGTTGATCCACTTATTTGAAATCACCGTTCCAGAAACGAATTATTTTGAGAGAATAAGGCCCCCATCTTTAGTCTAGCAGCGATGTGCCCGATACTTTTGGTAACACACTGTACGTTTATATTGATGGGGTGCACGTTGGTTTATTTTACGGCATTAGTTTTCACACTACTTTTTACGACTGCAGTATTTGCTCAGGGACGTGTCGTTCAGGGTGAGTACATCATTAAAATGAAAGCTCAAACGGGATCGTCGTCAAATCAAAGATTATCAAAAGGATTAAGCTTAGTTAGAAAATTGGGTTCAGGAGTTTCTGTTAAGCAGGCTTTCTGGGGCTCAACGTCGCTTCATGTGAAGTCGGATTCTGCTGCAAACTTAGAATCTTTACGATCAAATCCCGATGTTGAATATATAGAGCCAAACTATGTATTGAGTATTGATCCTGTCGATGTACAACCATTTGGTACAGCGCCGGGTGCTCAAGATGATTATTCTCAGAGTAACGCCAACGTGCAAGTTACCGAAGCCTGGGCCATTGCGAAACCTTACAATCAAGGTACAAAAACAGTGGTTGCTGTTATCGACACTGGTTTAGACACCAATCACGGTCTATTTAAAGATTCGAATGCCATCTGGGAAAATAGCGCTGAAAAAAATGGATTACCCGGCGTCGATGACGATGCCAACGGCTACGTTGATGATAAGAATGGTTGGAATTACGTCGCTAACAGCGCAAATATTTTAGATGACGATGATCATGGAACTCATGTCGCTGGTACTATTTTAGGAGTTGGCCAAGATGTGCTGGCTTATCCTGTGCGGGAATCGAAGGTCCGAATCATGGCGCTAAAATTTTTAGATGCTAACGGTTCAGGTTCAACCGCGAACGCAATCAGTGCAATTTATTACGCCGTCAATATGGGCGCTAAAGTGATTAATAACTCTTGGGGCGGTCCGTCTTACTCCCGGTCCTTGCATGACGCTTATTCGTACGCGCATTCGAAGGGCGTGGTTGTCGTTTCTGCCGCTGGAAATTCGGGAGCGAACAACGACACCACTCCGATGTATCCAGCAGGATTAGATACACCAAATAACATCGCAGTCGCTGCGTCGACAGATTCTGACAACAAAGCTTCGTTTTCAAATTATGGAATCAGCGTTCATGTGGCAGCTCCGGGTGTTGCAATTGTCAGTTCGGTTCCAGGTTCTGGATGTATTGCTCCGGGTTGTTACAAATTGATGTCGGGGACTTCAATGGCATCGCCATTTGTAGCGGGACTTGCAGCTTTGCTGATACGTGAAGCGCCGCAGTTATCAGGGTATCAAATACGTTCTCTGATTCTCAGCAGTGTAAATTCTTTTTCTTCTTTAACAAACAAAGTGTCTACTAGCGGTCGTGTGAATGCATTGTCTGCGACCCAAGCTGCGATCGCACAGTCCGGAGCAGGCTCGTACAATCCAATTTACAGTCCCGTTTACAAGTCAGAGCGTGGAGTCGCGTCAGAAGCTCCAGTAGAGGGCGGCGCCGGTGGCGGTTGCGGTTTAGTAAAAGCGATTGGTTCCGGAGCCTCGACGTATTTTACAAGTGGTGGCAGTGGTGGTTTTGGCGGCGGTCTCGGTAACATGGCTGTCGTATTTATGATGATTTTATTACCTGTAATGATGGCGTTAGGACTTGGTAAAAAAGCGCCGGCTGAAGCAAACATGATTCAACGTCGGCAATTTGCTCGTTATAATTTGGCGAAAGAAATTGTTCTAAAAATTGGGGACCAAGTTATTTCAACGGCATCAGATACTTTATCTTTGGGTGGTCTTTCTTTCACTGGAGCTCTGCAAATGAATAAAGGTGAAAAAATTAAAGTGAAGATCGATGGTTTAGATCAAGAGATGGACGGCGAAGTAGTTTGGTGTGCAAAAGATCAATCCTATGGCGTGAAGTTTTTAAATGTGACGGACCAACTGAAAGATCATTTCTCGACGTGGACTACAGGGCTGCAACCAACCTAACCAGTGCAAAAGGGTATGTTGCTTAAAGCAATATACCCTTTAAAATAAGACTAGCCGCTGTGAAGTAAATAACGACTCCCGTAACATCGACAATCGTTGCCACAGCAGGTGCCGAGGCTGAAGCTGGATCAAGTTTAAATCGTCGTAAAATAAACGGCAGCATCGATCCTGCAATTGTTCCCCAAAGTACAACACCAATGACAGAAACAGCGACAGTCATACCTATATAAACGTATTCGGGCCCGTACATCTGATCGCGCCAAGGCCACAAATAAATTCGCAGCATTCCGATGGCACCTAAAGCTGTTCCCAATGCTGCACCCGTTGCAATTTCTCGGTAGAACACTCGTAACCAGTCTTTTAATTTAACTTCTCCAAGAGCCATTGCACGAATTATTAACGTCGATGCCTGCGATCCAGAGTTTCCGCCAGAGCTTATGATCAATGGTAAAAACATAGCCAAGACAACAGCTTTTTGTAATTCCTCTTCGAAGTAGCCCAAGGCACTGGCTGTGAACATTTCGCCAACGAACAAAATCAACAGCCAGACGCCGCGTTTTTTTATCATTTCTAAAAGCGAGATTTGTAGATAAGGTGCGTCCAGTGATTCCACACCACCTATTTTGTGAATATCTTCAGTCGCTTCTTCTTCAGCCACTTCAGCGATGTCATCGAAAGTGACAATACCCACCATTTTATTTTCTGCATCGATAACAGGTAAGGCCATCAGGTCTTGTTTTTTGAAAACCTGAGCTATATTTTCCTGATCTAAATCTACAGAGATTTTAAAAACGTCCGTGTGCATAATTTCAGATACAAGTTTATTGGGAGTCGAGGCAAACAATTCGCGGAAGGAAATAACGCCGACTAATTTTTGTTCCAGATCAAGCACATAGGAATAATACATTGTTTCGACTTGGGTTTTTGCTTGAATACGAATGTAGCTAATTGCTTCGTCGACGTTCATCTGTGGCCGTAAACGAATGAACCGAGAGCTCATAAGACCGCCGGCTTTATCTTCAGCATAAGCCAGCAGTGCCGAAACTTCACGTTTTGTTTGTGGGTCTAATAGTGAAAGAAAATCTTCCTTGTTTTCTGGGTCGACTTCTTGGATTAAATCGGCCGCATCATCGGGTGCTAATAATCGAATCCAAGATCGTTTTTCAAGAAGACTTAAATCACTAATAAGTTGAAGCTGATCCTGCGCGCTTAAACTTAAAAAAAGTTCCTCTTCATCTGTTCTTGGAAGAAGAAAAAATTTTTCCTTGCGATTTTCTTTTGTTAATTGCGACCAATGATCCTGTAAGTCGATCAAATTCAAAAAATCTTGCTCTTGTTCGGAAACAATAACATTCAGAGAATCTTCGCTACCTGTGGCATCTAAAGAGGTTTGGTCTTTGGATTTCTTTTCTTGGTCATCCATTTCACCCACAAGGCCCCCTGATTTCGATTGTATTAGATATCTATAAGAACTTTATAACCTAGCTTTTTGAAATGCGACAAGAACTTCTTTTGCTGGTCCTATTTTTTTTACAGCACCGCTATCTAACCATAAAATTTGGTCGCAGTCTTCCACGGTTTGAAGCCTATGAGCAATGCGAATTTGCGTTTTATCCTTTAGAATTTCACTGAGTGCCGTGTTCATTAAGCCTTCTGCGTGAGGGTCGACATTTGAAGTGGCTTCATCAAATATGAAAATTTCTGCTCTTTGTAAAAGTCCACGCGCCAGGCTTAGCAGTTGCTTTTCACCCTGGGATAGATTTTGTCCTTTTTCAAAGACATCATGATTTAAACTAAAGTGAAGCCCTACAAGCCTTAATATTTTTTCAATCTCCTGGTTTGAATGGTCACGAAAAAGATCTAAATTATCGCGAATAGTTCCGGTCAAAAACAACTGATCTTGTGATATCACTGAAAATAAAGACCGGTGTTTTTCAACATCCGATTCATTTTTTCCATTCAAAAGAATAACTCCAGAACTGATTGGATAAAGATTCAGCAGAGCAGAGATCAAAGTCGATTTTCCAGACCCTGTACGACCGATGATTCCTAGCTTTTCTCCATGCTTGATTTTAAAAGAGACCGTATTCAAAATCAAATTCTGACTGTTTGGATATTTAAAATTCAGTCCTTCAACTTGGACATGAAAATCAGAAGCTGCTGATTTTGATGATTTCAAATCCAGGGGGGTTGAGCGCTTTGCATGATCGGTGGCAAAATCGGAGTAGTGTGGAAGTAAAGCTCCGGGTTCAATTTCAGCGCGCAGATAATCATCCATTTTTTCAACACCGACCAAAGCTTCTTCGAACTGCGAAAACCACTCGAAAAACATCTGTAATGTATTTGTAGCCAGCAGCGTGAAGCTCAGAACGACGGCGGCTAAGCCAATGCCGATGATGCCCTTGTCGATCAAAAAAAGACAAACAACACCGTTTAAAGCAAAAAAAAGTGCACTCAATATGTTAAGCTCCATTGAAAAACGAGTCACGTTCCAAAAAACATGTCGCTTAGACTGTAAATACTTTTCATCAAACATCAAAAATTTTTCTGAAAACATCTGTTGCTTTTTATTCAATCGGATCGTTGCTGCACCCTGAACAGTTTCTGAAAAATGGGCAATCGATGGGGCCCGATTGTTGGATAATTCTCGCCGCGATTCTCGAAGTCGCAGCTGATTTCTTTTCAATATACTAAAGTATATTGTGCAAGAAAAAAGAATCGTAAAAATAAAGTAGGGATGAATAAAAACCATAAGTACGACGATGGAAATAAGATCGAACAAAATAGACAAAAACTCTGCTAGGGGGCCACCAAAAAGTCTAAAAATATTGCCATAGTCGCTGGAAAACCGAGTCGTGATTTTGCCGACTGGTTGATGATCAAAAAATGAAACTGGAAACCGAGAAACACGGTAGGTGGTTTCATCATAGATTCTTGAAACTGCAAGTGCAGAAAGTCTTGAAAAAACAGTACGAAAAGTCAGTGTTAAAGTGAAAGCGGTTAATAGCAGAATAAAAAGTTTTATCACTATTGGTTTTAAGCTTTCTATTTGAATTTCAGAAACTTGGTCCATATACTGACCCAAAATTTGCGCGTTTGCCAAAAATAAGAAACGACCTAAAAAACCAATAATGACAATCAATAAAATTTTAACAACAAACGGTCTATAAGCTTGCAGTAAGGTGTCATAAATCGTTTTTGAAAAAGCTAAATTTTTCAAAATGTTCCCAAAATAAAAGGCTGAAATTTAGGATCTTTCAGGAAAATTTCAGAAGGACCATCAAAAATAATTTGTCCTTTTTCCAGATAGACAATGCGCTCGCAGAACTGTAGGGCACTAAAACGCTGCGTGGTCAGCATGACGGTGTGACCTTGATTTTTTAAGTTGCTAAATTCGTTAATCAGTTCAGCTTCTGTGCTGACATCAACAGCGCTTAGGGGATCATCTAACAAAATCATCTCTTTTAGATTTTGAAATTGCCGAGCAATGCTAACACGTTGTTTTTGGCCACCGGACAGATTTAATCCACGCTCTCCGACAACTGTTTCTAAGCCGTTCTCGACACGGTCCATTTGAAAGTCGAACTGGGCTTTTGATAAAGAATTCATAACGCCTTTGTCGTTTTCCGGACTCGAACCGTATTCAAAGCTGATGTTATCTCGCAAAGTGGCGCTCATGACGAAATGTTCCTGGGCAACAAAGCTTATAGGAGCTGTATAAAACTGATCCGCTACAAAAGATGTTTCTTTGATCAAAGACTTTAAAAATAAACTTTTACCAGAAGCTACTGGGCCAATTAAAGCAATGAGCTCTGGTTTTAGAATTTTAAAATCATGTATCTGCAAAAGAATTTTATCATCGATGGTGAGCTTTAGATTGTGAATCCATGTTTTGTACTGAGTTCCACCTTCAGGCATAGATTTATTATCTAAAACGATGGCATCAACATTTTTCAAGTCTAAAAATTCGGCCAGACGCTTGAATGATGTCCACGCATCAAAAATAAATGTAAAAAACCAGGGTAGTTGACGCAGCGGACGCGCCAAAAAAACTGTTGTGACCCATAGTAAAGCAATCAGTTCAACTTTTGAAAGGACCTTTGGTTGTATCCAAATAAAGAATACCAAAACCATTAAATTCAGCCAAAAAGTGACGCTGGACGAAATGGAATTCATTATTTGACCGTTGGTTACCATCGAAAGGCGGTTATTTGTTTCCTGTTTTCTTTTTTTGATGATCTTACTTTCGAAACCTTCGATCCAGTTTAGAATTTTTAAGCCGCGTATGTTTTGAATCCACTCATTCACTAATCCCATGCGATCAGCCGCAAGTTTTTTAAATTTGAAGAAAAACAAAGATTGGCGATAAGCCATCAAGCCGTTCAGGGCAATCAAAAATAGAACCAAAGAAAAACTTAAAGAAAATGGCAATTCATAGAAATAAAAAAGAAAACAGGGTGTCAGAACCAGCGGAAATAAAGTTGTAAAACCATAAGGCATTGATTGTTCTAACCACACGGTTAGGCTCGGGACATCGGATGTATAAAGCGAAACGATTTCGCCAATGCTTTTCTCCTGCAGCACCAATTGCTTGAGTTCTAAATTGTGTAGGTAAATTTTTTCAGCTAATTTTTTTTGAGCAAACAGAGATTCAACTTGGCCAATGTAGGCAGCCCACTGGTTGAAACCAAAAAAAATTAAAGAAAGTAAAACACAAAGTGCTAAGGTAAAAAGGTCTAGTTGGACAGAAAACTCTTTTTGAAAATAAGGCAGTAATAAGCCGCTGATCGAAGACAACAGTGCCAAAAACACGATCAGCAATCGGTAACGAAAGCGATTATAAAAAAGGATGTGAAGCAGTTGTTTCTGACCGGCAGTTATTGTTTGTAACACCACAATAGTGTAGCATGTGATTTTAAGGGTTGGAAATGTCTTCTCGGCGAGATTTTTTAAAATCAGGTTTTTTTGGAATTGGCGGGTTGGGTCTGCTGGCGGGTTTGACGTCGTGTTCTACATTTGATGATTTGATTTTCGATGACCGCCAGTTTTCAGATGATCAGATTTTGATTATTGGCGGAGGTATCAGTGGTTTGCACTTAGCCTATAAATTAAGACAGTCTAAAACCGATTATAAAATTTTTGAAGGTTCTTCGGTCCTTGGTGGCCGCATACGCTCTTCCGAGGGCTTAGACTTTGGAGCTTCGCTTTTTCAGCAGTCTGACCTTGTATTGGTTAAATTACTAAAAGAATTTAATCTGCCGTTGGCATCCACTTCATCGACTCATTTTTATTTGCCCGGAGGAGCAGAACGTTTGATTGACACCTTGAAAAATCGAGTCGGCGGTTTGATGCCTTACAGGAACGTTCGTTTGAAATGGAGAATGATCGAAATAAGAAAATATAGCCGAGGCTACGAAATTGTATTTGCAACTCCTGAAGGATTTCGAACAATTCGCGCGAACAAAGTGGCGCTGGCATTGCCTCCAAGCCAGTGGAGTCGTGTGAACGGACTTCTTAATATGCCTGAGATGGCGTGGGCCCCAGAGTGGTTAAAGACCTTACAGCCAGAATCTATTTTGAAAATGCATTACACATTGCCGGCATTGACGACGGCGTCTTTGAATAAAAAATCGAAAGTGTACTTTGATGACGACAAAGACAGCATTAATGTTTTGGCTAAAAATCTGAAAAATAATCTGACGGGTTTGGAATTCGAAGTCGCTTTGAGGCAAAAAATAAATTTGCAGACACTACAAATCGAAAGCAATCCTGCAATGGACGCCGAAAAGCTAATCAGTCTAATTAATGAAAAAACAAAGCTTGGCTTATCTGCAAAAAAGCTAACTGCGGACTCTTTTTATAACTGGTCGAATGTCGATTTAATTCAGTCGGCTTATTTTAAAAATTCTGTCCCATTTCCGGAATCTGTGAAAAAGGAGTACCCATTCTTTCAGGTTTTTGGAGATTTTTCTGCATCATCCAAGACCCATACCGTAGAAGGATCATTGCAAGAGGCCGAGCGCGTATTTTCAAATTATGTGTAAAAAAGAGTCATATCGTAGAGTCAAACAGCATAAAATCCACTATTTTCTGCCATATTTCCGACAGTTTTAGTATTACACCTGCATGCCAAATTCAAAGTTAAAGTCCATTGACACTCGAGCTGCAGAAATACTTTCGCATGTGCGTCCATCACCAGTTCTAGCGACAACGCTGACTCCTGAAGAAAAAATCGAAAAAGTAAAATTTCATTTCACCGAAATTATGCAGGTACTTGGCTTGGATCTTTCGGATGACAGTTTAAAAGAAACTCCGAAGCGAGTTGCTAAAATGTATGTGAATGAAATTTTTGAAGGCCTAGACGCTAAAAATTTTCCGAAAATAACCACCATCGAAAACAAAATGAAATACGATCAGATGGTGTGTGTGCGAAATATCGAAGTGATGTCGACTTGTGAACATCACTTCCAACCAATTCACGGTCAGGCAACTGTTGCTTACATCCCGCGGGACAAAGTTATCGGGTTATCGAAGATGAACCGAATTGTAGATTATTTCTGTAGACGTCCGCAGGTACAAGAGCGACTTACCAAACAAATAGCGGATTGCCTTCAGTACCTATTAGACACAGATGACATCGCAGTGCATATCAACGCTAAACATTACTGTATGATTTCAAGAGGCGTGCAGGACACTCAAAGTACAACGACGACATCGGATCTTCGCGGCGCTTTTAAAAAACAAGACATAACTCGCACTGAATTTTTAACCCAGTGCCATAAGAACTAGATACTGACCCACTATAATGTGCGCAGATCAACTCACTCCGACCTCTAAAGATTTGATATTTTTAGATATTATTCTTTTCGGACGGTACTTCTGATTGTGTACAATCAGAAGTCAACCAACGAGCTACATAATTTATTGAATAGACTCATCTTATCGAGGCGGTAGGAACTCTTAAGCACATTTCAGTGTGTCAGTTTCTAAGAATTAAGTGCATTTTTCTAAAAGTTCGCGTGAATTTTTAGAGATAGAACTTTTTTCAAGCAGCCGTTTAATTTGAAATAATGCCTTCTCTTTTTGTATGGGTGGTAGTTTTTTTACGAAATTAAAACTAGAACACAATCTAGCTGCCACCTGGGGATTCCATGAATCTATTTTTTCAATTTGCTCGCAAAACCATTCGTAGGGTTTGCCATCATCTGTATTAAAGACCAGATAGTTTTTTCCAAAGACCGCGTGCAAGGCAAAAATACTATTCGGATTTTGAAGGCTAAAATAACTGCTTGAGGCAATTTCTTTTACTTTGTCGAAGGTGTCTTCAGCCGGGCTGCCAGCTTGAACACTAAGCCATTTGCTGAAGACAACCATATCTTTAGACCAACGTGAGAAAAAGTGGGTTAGGCTTTTATCACGGTTCGCCGTCTTCGTTTCAGTCAGCAAAGACAAAGCAAAAATAGAATCGGTCATGTTCGTTGCAATCTCATACTGTTCATTAACTAAGTTGGCTGCGCCATCAAAATTTGTTTTCGATAAATACGCTAGTAATCTATTTTTTAGACTGCGATCTGAGGCCTTGGTAGATGCCTTAAGTTCAAAATAATACTTCTGCATGATCGGTCCATAGTTTTTGACAACAGCGTGCCTTAAGGCGCTTCTAGCTTGTTCAAAAACCTGAGCTTCCAAAACAGTTTCTTCCATGGCAAGGATAGCGTCCGATGGAAGACTTAGCATCAAGGCTTTGAACGCAGAATCCAGTTTTGAATCTTGCAACACAGCACCGAAACAGTGGACGACCTCTGGATTGACAACAAGATCAATTTTCTGATTTGCATTTTGAATCAGCTTTCGAACCTCTGCTAATGAAATTTTATTCATCATTTCAAATTTATTAAATGGATCTGTATCATGTTTGATAAGATGAATAATTTCCTTATTGTTCGCCTGCCAAATGATCTTAATTGGAGCCGAAAATTCACGATTCAATGATGGAACTGGTTTTTCATTTAAACCATTAAAAATAAAAGTTTGCTTTTGCTGTTTCAAATGCAGGACAGGTTTTTTGTCTGAGTTCCAAACAACGTCATCTGACTGGACTTTAATTTCAAATCCATTTTGACTTATAAGTCCGATCAGAATCGGAATGTGAAATGGTTTTTTTAAGAAATTTTCTTGGCTTTCGGTCAATGTTAACGGGCAGTTTTGCTCTAAAGTGAGGTGATAAGTTCCTGATTCAGCTACAAATTTTTCTGTGACTAAAACTTCCGGAGTTCCAGCTTGCGAATACCACAATTTGAACTGAGAAAAATCCATGTCGTTTGCTTCACTGATGCTGTCCGCAAATTCATTGATAGTGACGGCTTGGCCGTCGTGGCGCTTTACATATTCTTTCATACCGTTACGAAAGCCGTCGCGGCCGACAATAGTTTGCATCATGCGGATGACTTCAGACCCTTTTTCGTAAATGGTAGCCGTGTAGAAGTTATCTACGGCCATGCACGAGCTTGGCCTTACCGGGTGAGCATTTGGGCCCGCGTCTTCCGTGAACTGTCTTGCTCGAAGTGCACTGACGTCATGAATTCGTTGCACCGGTCTTGAGTTAAGATCAGACGAAAATTCTTGATCACGAAAAACAGTAAGTCCTTCTTTTAACGAAAGCTCAAACCAGTTTCTGCATGTGATTCGATTGCCGGTCCAATTATGAAAGTACTCGTGACCAACGACTGATTCGATGGCGTCAAAATCATCATCTGTTGCTGTTACTGAATCTGCTAATACCAATTTTGAGTTAAAAACATTAAGCCCTTTGTTTTCCATGGCACCCATATTGAAATCGTCAATAGCGACGATCATGTATTGATTAAGATCGTATTCAAGGCCAAAAGTTTCTTCATCCCAGCGCATGGCTTTCTTCAGTGAATTCATTGCATGTAAGCACCGATTTTCTTTTCCATGCGATGCAAATACATCCAGCTTAACCTTTTTTCCTGATGCAGTCACAAATTCGTCCGTAATAACCCCCATGTCGCCGGCGACTAATGCAAAAAGATAACTTGGTTTTTTAAACGGATCCTTCCACATCGCATAATGGCGGCCGTTGGCTAAATCTTGTTTTTTTATTTGATCGCCGTTTGAAAGCAAAATGGGATATTTCTTTTTTTCAGCTTCGATTTCTACGGTGTAAATGGTCATGACATCAGGCCGGTCTAACATGTAGGTGATTTTACGAAAACTTTCTGCTTCACACTGAGTACAGAAAATGCCATCAGAAAGGTAAAGCCCTTCACAGGACTTGTTTTGCTCTGGATTAATTTCAACTTTGATTTTAAGTTCGAAATTTTCTGGTAAATCTTTGGAAAACAAGGTTAGGCTTTTATCAGTCAATTTATAATCCGTAAAATTTTTGGAATTTAATTGAAGTGAAATTAAGTTTAAATTTTCTCCGTTTAAGACCAGGTCTTTGTTTTCAATCTTTTGCAGATTTAGAACCGAACTCACGCTGGTTTTCGTTTCATACAGATCAAAGTATAAATTAATATTTTTGACGGTGTAGGCCGGAGCCGTGTAATCTTTTAAGTAGATCTTCATTTGTATTCCTATCTTTGATGCGATCTTAAAGTGTGACTCGGGCTGAAAAAAAAAGCAATTTTTTAGCACTTTCTTGATTACCTTGTTTTTTTGGTGTTCTATAAGCTATGAATTCTTCGGAAATTGTTTTTTCTACGTTTAAATGGCTTGATTTGATCAACCCGAATACCAAGACCCTAGAGTCTATCGCTGAAGAATTAAGTTTGCCGAAAAAGCTTTTGTTAAACTGTTTGGACCCTGATTATTTGCCGCATATGGAAACTTATGGGGCTAACCAATTTATTGTACTTCGTTTGATGGAGCCCAAACCCATAAGTACGGCAGATACGGTGCAAGAGCTAACCACAAAAATAGTGTTGTTCGTCGCTGCCGAAAAAGTAATATCCATTCACAGATTACCTTTGCAAGCAGAAATCTTACAGATTCAAGAGAAACTAAAAGCATTAACTTCACCAGATATAACAAAGTACCATGTTGTATCTCTATTTTTCGAGCAAATTTCCATGGGATTTAATTCACCAATAACAGAACTTGAACACAGAATGGAAATATTTGAAGAAAAAATATTTCGTAATGAACGTACCAAGTCTACTTTACATGAAGGTTATTATATTAAGCGCCAGGCATCTGCCTTCAAGAAAGTATTGCGCTTTACATTAGATATGCAAAATAAGATCATGCAAAGAACTGATACTCCGCCCGGTCAGACTCAAGAAGTTCGCGATCGTTTTGAACGAAACTTGTTTTATGCAGATGATGTTTTTGAAAATGTACAGTCTTTACTGAATTTGCATTTGGCAATGGCATCGCAAAAAACGAACGAAGCTTCTTTTAAGACGAACGAAATAATCCGGGTTTTGACAGTACTGACGATTTTCTTTTCGCCACTTAATTTTTTAGCAGGCGTTTACGGAATGAACTTTGAACACATTCCGCTTTTAGGTCATGTTTGGGGCTTCTGGTTTGCTTTACTTTTTATGTTAACTGTATCTGGTGGATTACTGATTTATGTTTTGAAAAAGGGGTGGTTAAGGGCGCCACCAAGAAATTAAAAACGAAATTCAACTGAGTTTTTTACTTCATCTTCTTCTGATTTTACTTCTAACAGAACTTTTTTAGATTCCCAGTTGATTTTAATCAAACCAAAATTCACTGGACCGTAGGGTTCGCCAATGTAGGTCACATCGGGCACTAAGCCACCGGGTCGAGCCGGACGGTTAATCCCACTGGAAGTCATCTCAAAAATTGGATAACCCGCTAGATCGGTTTTTGCGATCGAAGCCATATGCCTATCACCTGATAGAAGAATGACATTTTTAGATTTCATTTTTTTTAGTAAATTAAACAATCTGGCTTTTTCTTTAGGAAAATTTCCCCACTTTTCAAAACCGTGATCATCGGCAACAACTTGTATAGAACTTACAATAAATCGCAAATCAGCTGATTTTCGAAGTTCTGTTTCAAGCCAAGTCCATTGTTCGTCCGAAAGAATTTTAGCTGACTTGTCTTCGTTCGGTAAATACGGACGCGGAAAAGTACCAGCCTCTGGATTATCAGCATTATAAGTATCTGCAGTATTCTTGGTTAAGGCAGTTCTATCCCAACGTGTATCTAACATAATAACTTGAACTTTATTTTTCTTAAGCCCAAACATTTTTGCGTGATACAAAGCTTTTTGTTTAGCCGGAATTGTCGTATTTAAATAACTCCAGTATTTTACGAATTCAGCTCGGTAAAGTTCTTTTTCTGGATTATCAAAACCGCCATCATTTTGTCCGTAATCGTGATCATCCCAAATAGCCATGAATGGCATTTTTAGCCTGGCATCGCGGTATTCATAAATAAAGTTTAATTTTTTAAATTGCGATGAAACTGGCTTGTTGTCTGGATGTGATGAATAAATTGTGTCTCCGGAAAAAAGAAATAAATCCGGCGAATTTTTTTCGATCGTTTTCCAAATAGGTTGCGGTTGGTCTTGGTCTGCACAAGATCCAGTGGCAATGACAGATAAACTTTTTTCAGTATCAAAACCGCGAAATGGTAAGTCCAACAAGGACTGTTGTTTTTTTTCTTTTTTTATAAGTTCGTACTTATCTGCTAGAGCTGCTCTGTTTGCACTGGCGCCAGTCAAAGCGCTGGAGTCAGAATTTAATAGCGTGCTTTGACATGAAAACAAGCCGGCTAATATACACGCTAACGCAAAAAAAAGATTTACAAATTTCACCTTATCGACGCTCTGAAAGTGCTGTCACTTTTCGTTGTTCAGATCCAATATATTCAGATAAAGGTCTAATAATTCTATTGTTTGCAGCTTGTTCCATGATGTGAGCTGACCAACCCGTAGTACGAGCCATCACAAATATTGGCGTGAAAAAATCAATTTCAAAACCCATCATGTAGTAAGCGGGGCCCGCTGGAAAATCTAGATTTGGATAAATTTTCTTTTTCTCAACCATGACTTTTTCTAATGAAGTGTACATCTGCATCCATTTTTGTTCACCGATGACGTCAGCCATAACCTGCGCATATTTTTTCATCGTTGGAACACGAGAATCACCAGACTTGTAAACGCGGTGACCAAAGCCCATGACTTTTTTCTTTTGCGCCAAGGCGTCTAACATCCAAGATTCTGCTTTGGCTGCATCTGCAATTTCAATCATCATATGCATAACCATTTCGTTCGCTCCGCCATGCAGTGGACCTTTTAAAGCGCCAATGCCAGCAACCGTTGCTGAATAAATATCAGACTGAGTAGACGTTACAACTCGTGAAGTGAAGGTCGAAGCATTGAAGCTGTGTTCTGCGTATAAAATCAACGAGACATCAAACGCTTTTACCACGCGGGCTTCCGGTACTTTTCCAAAACACATATGGAAAAAATTTTCTGCAATAGTTAAGCTTGTGTTCGGTGGGATGAAATCAAGCCCTTTTTTGAACCGATAATCGGCAGCAACCATCGTTGGAATTTTTGCCAGCAAACGAATGGCTTTATCTAAATTAGTCGTAGGGCTTGCATCCCAGATGCGGTCATCTTCACAGCCTAAAAAACTAACGCCGGTACGTACCGAATCCATGGGATGACATTTTTTCGGTAAAGATTTAATGACATTTAAATTATCTTTTGAAATATCTCGTAAAGATTTTTCTTTGGCTGAAAATTCTTCCAACTGTGATTTATTTGGAAGCTCACCCGTGTACATTAAAAAAGCAACCTCTTCAAAACTGCAGTTTTCTGCTAAATCTTGTACAGGATACCCACGGTAAACCAAAGAATTCGTATCGGCATTGACTTTAGAAACGCTGGACGTATCCATAACGACGCCTTCAAGACCTTTTTTTACATTCATTTTTTCTGGTTCTGGAACGTAGTCTGGATTGATATATTCAGCCATTTTATTATCTCCTCAGTTTAAGGGTTAAAGTTTAAAGTTAAATAAAGATTGATCAAATTCATTGTAATCTTGGTACCGAGTCAGATCATAAAGCTGTTGCCTTGTCTGCATCAAATCTATGGCATTGGTCTGTGAGCCATCTCGTAATAAAATATCTAAGCCTTTTTCTGTATTTCCCATAGCCAAACGAAATGTAGTCACCGGATAAATAACCATGTTGTAACCTAAATCAGATAATTCCGTGGTGGTGTATAACTTGCCTTTACCGAATTCAGTCATGTTAGCCAGCAGCGGAACCGAAATGGCTTTACGTATGGCCTCAAATTCTTTTTCTGTTTGCAGAGCTTCTGGAAAAATCATTTCAGCTCCGGCATCAACATAAGCTTTTGCGCGGTCGATGGCTTTTTCTAAACCTTCGGAAGCACGAGCATCAGTGCGCGCAATGATCAGAAAATTTGAATCTAACTTTTTCCCGGTTACGCCAGCTTTTATTTTTTTTACCATGTCTTCAACAGGTACTATGGATTTGTTATCAAGGTGCCCGCAGCGTTTCGGATTCATTTGATCTTCTAAATGACAACCAGCCAAACCCAAATCTATAAATTCTTGAATAGTGCGTGTGACATTCATGGGTTCACCCCAACCTGTATCAGCGTCAATAATAGCAGGCAGTTTTGTTGTGCGTGCAATCTGACGTCCACGCTGTGAAACTTCGCTGAGTGTCGTTAAACCGATGTCAGGGTATCCTAAATCATTTGAAAGAACTGATCCTGAAATATAAACTCCGTGAAAGCCTTTTTTCTCTATCATCATGCTGACCAACGGGGAGTAGGAGCCAGGAAACTGCAAAAGTTTTCCTGCGGCTAAGGCTTTACGAAAATTTTTACGTTTTTCAGCAGCCGTAATTTCAGGAAATAGCATTTAGAATATTCCTTTGCTGTCTCGTTTGTTGTTGACCAATTTATCGATCGGTATTTGCACGTTTAGCTGCTGCACTTCGGCTGCAGTCAATTCAGGAAGTCGTTCACACAATGAAATAAAACGATTTCGCTCATCCTTCGTAATAATGTCCGCTGTCAGCGTATCAAATTTTTTAATGTAGTCGGCTCGCTTGAAAGGTTTTGCACCAGCTGGATGGGCGTTGGCAACACCAAGTTCATCAACAATTTTTTCGCCGTTTGTTAATGAAATCTCTACGCGACCACCGAATTGCTTTTTATTCGGATCTTGGTCGTGATATTTCTGCGTCCAAGTAGCGTCTTCGACTGTGATTATTTTCTGCCACAAGCGAACTGTGTCTGCTCGCTGCGCGCGTTCTGGAGCATAAGAGTCAACGTGATGCCATTTTCCATCTTGAAGAGCGACTGCAAAAATATACATGATCGAATGATCTAATGTTTCCCGAGACGCCTTTGGATCATTTTTCTGTGGGTCATTTGCACCGGTACCAATAACATAATGAGTATGATGAGATGTAAAAATTTTTATTTCTTGAACGTCATCCCAATTTTTAGTTTTAGCTAAAACAGAATCTTTCATACGTGCAGCTAGATCAATAAGAGCTTGTGATTGGTATTCGGCAGAATGCTCTTTCGTGTAAGTTTCTAGGATGGCTCTTTTTTCTTCACCAAGCTCTGGTAAACCTACGGTGTAGTTTCCATTTTTACCACTCAACATGTAGGCGATAACAGAATCTTCGCCTTCGTAAATAGGGGACGGTGCGCCCTCGCCGCGCATGCAACGATCAACAGCTTCGATTGCTAATTTTCCTGCGTGTGCCGGAGCGTAAGCTTTCCACGATGAAATTTCGCCCTTACGAGACTGCCTGGTTGTAAATGAAACATGAACAGCTTGTTGGATTGCTTGAAATACAATTTCAGTAGGTAAGCCCAACAAAGCACCAATACCTCCAGCTTGAGCAGGCGCTAAGTGTGCGATGTGATCTTTTTTATGTTCGTGCAAACAAATGGCTTTCACTAAGTCGACATGCACTTCGTACGCGGTGACCAGGCCCTTAATAAGTTCTTTGCCAGTTTTGTTTGACTGCTGAGCGACCGCTAATATAGGCGGGATGTTGTCTCCGGGATGGGAATAATCCGCAGCTAAAAATGTATCGTGATAATCCAGTTCACGCACAGCAGTGCCGTTAGCCCAAGCTGTCCACTCACAAGAAAACTTTTGATCATTAGGCATTCCAAAAACTGTAGCGCCACCTGCACGGGGATGGGCCAATGCCATCGATCTTGCAGAAGCCACTGGATGACGGTTTGCTGCTGCAATAGCAACTGATGCGTTATCAATGATTCGATTTATAATCATATCAACAACATCTTCTTTTATAGCCGTTGTGTCGGTGCAGAGTTCGGCCAATTTCCAAGCCAGTTGATCTTTTCTTTCAATTTTTTCCTTCGACGGATAAACTCGAACTTGGTGTTGACGCATATGTACTCCTTCATTCTGAAAACGGCCTGGGATTAAATGGAATTCCCAAAATTACCTTAGAAAACCCCTATGGACAAATGAAAAGCTTCGGCACTTTCATAGGATTTTTTGTCCAGCTTTTTAGCATATTCTAAATTTAGCGGACCCACTGGAGTGTTATAACGGATACCGATTCCTACAGCATCGCGCCATCGGTCTTCGAATGTTATTCCATCGATCAAAACTTGTCCGCCATCATAGAATACAGCTCCGAATAAATCCCAGTTGCGTACAAGCGGAAATCGAAACTCTGATTTAACAAGCTGATACGTTGAAAACGTTGTTAGTTTATATGACGGCCCAATGAGTTGTTCCGACGGAAAAAGTTCGCGCGAATCAAAACCTCGAATGGTGGTTCTGCCGCCAAGTGTGAAACCTTTTTTATCGAATGGAATTCCAAAACCCGATGGCTTTATATCTTGGACGTAGCCACCACGAAACGACTGAGCAAAAACAAGGTCAGTTTTTTGAACTGGAATGTAAAAAGTTGTTTGACCGGTCAAGCGAGCAAACTGATCTATATTTGAACTGCCACTTTCGAACGAATATTCAAAGGCCAATCTTGAAAAACTGCCATCCGTGGGATTAAACAAATTGTTCCTGTAATCCAGATCTAAAGTTGGACCTGTCGAGACTATAACTAAATCTTCTCGCCTGTATCCGCCCGCAATTTCGTCTTCAGCCGTCGCGCCTCGATCGACATAAGTTGCGATATTTAACAAATCCCAAATACCAGTGATATGCGATGTAAAATCTTGCTCCAACGAATAAGTAGATGAGTTTAATTCAGTCACTTTACGCAGTTGATAATTTGAAATTGTTCTAGATCTGGTTAGGTTGATTCGAAATCGTGTGCGAGTCTCAAAAAGGTAAGGCTCGACAAAGCCTACGGTCAATTTCGATTCTAAAAACTTTACGTCTGCGAAATTATAATTGCCTTCGATGCGCGCAGATAGTCCACGTCCCCAGCCACCGATATTACGATAAGCAATACCTGAATAGCCTTGTAGAGTTCCTCTATTTTCGTTTGTTATACCAGCACCGATCGCAAAAACACCAGGGTCACGTTCAGTGACCTTAATTAAAACAGTTCTAGCTGCGACTTCCGTTCCGGATTCTAGAGTTGATATTTCGATGGACCTAAAATGTCCAGTGCGCTGCAGTCTGGAGACTGATTCCTCTAATTTTGCCGGAGTTAAAAAATCACCGGGTTTAAAATCAATCTCTGTCAGTATGACTTTTTCGTGGGTAGATTCATTCCCTTCAATAAGAATAGATTGTACCTCAACGCGGGGACCTTCGTTCACTATAAATTTTAGCTGCGCCAGTGTGTTTTTATTTAAATACTGAATCAAATCTGTATTCTCATTCACCAGTTTAAATTCAATGTATCCAAGGCTTGCATAGAAAACTTTCAGTTTATTTGTGCCTTCTTCCAATGATTTTAGATTTAGCTTTTGACCAACTTCTAAGCCCATTTCTTTTTTTAACCGTAAAGTCATGAATTGAGAATTTCCTAAGATATCTATGGCACCGATGTCGACTTGATCGCCTTCATATATTTGAACAGATACCAATCCGTCTTTGGGCTGCTCTCGGTCTGTCGAGACTTGAACCAAACCGAATCGAGCGTTGACATAACCTTCGTTTTGCAAAGAAAGTAATAAATTCTTTAGAGCTGCTTCAATTTCTTCTTTGACGTATTTACTGTTCACTTTGAAGGAAGATATTTCAGCTAACTTTTTTTCGTAGTAAAGACTTGGTCTTGAAAGCTGTCCAGAAAACTGAATTTGTTTTATTCTGACAAATGGCCCTTCATCCAAATTTAAAGTGACTGTTATTTTTTTTTCATCTTTTCGTTCGAAATAGGAAACATTAATGTGCGGGTACCCCTCAGAAAGATAAAAATATTTTAGTTTTTCAGAAAGATCAGCTCCAAAGTTGGCGTCAGCAGAGCTGTAGACACCAAGTTTTAAAACATCATCTTCTAGATAGGATTTTGAAAACTCTCGGGCATTTATGATTTCAACATCATATCTTTGCTTCACATCTAATTTGTACTTGGCACGTGCTTTCAACTCATCTGCAGAAAATACTAACTGTGCTGCGGGCACAGCTGTAAGATAATATCCGTTTTCACTCAAGCCCTGACGAAGTCTGTTTGATAATTTCCCCAAAGTAACTTGATTAAGAACGTCATTCTTGAAAGCGGCACTCAGCTGCTGAGTTATAAGTGCTTGGTTGGCACTATCTAAATTTTCGATCGTGACCCCAGAAATTTTTGTTTGTTTTTTCAGATTCATCCGAATGACAAGTTTACGTTTAAATGTCGACAGCGTCTGATACTGATAATCGCCCGAAGCAAAGCGGTGTCCCTGTTCTTGGTAGTATTGAATTAGTTTCTCAATGGCTGATTTTACATAATCTTCTTCGATAGCATTTTTCAAATTCAGATTCATTAATAAAAGAGCTTCACCTTCAGAAAGATCACTTAAACCTTCAAATTCTATCATCTCTATTTGTGCTGAAATTTCTCCAACTAAACGCAGCTCATGGGGCTTGGCGCCCGAAATTAATTTTAGGCTATTGAAACGAAACTTAAGATCTAATTTTTTAATTAGCGTATTGAGTTTTTCAGGCGTGAGTTGCGTATTATTTACTTCAGGAACGTCAGTTTCTAGGCTTTGAATCATATCGTTTGGCCAGTCCGACAGGTTTAATTGGTAGTATCCAGCTTGGGACGAAAACTCGGCGGTATAGCTCATCCCTACGAAACCAAACACCAACAAAAAAGATGTGACAAAATTTCGAATTTTTACCACTTAAATTCCTTCTTAAATTCGAGGTCTCCGCCGACGACACCTTCATTTTGATTTTGTTTTTGAACCGTATCGTCTGTGACATCAGTTTCTTTATTCTGATAATTTAAGATTCCTGACCAATTTGAATTAAATAAATATTGTAACTTAACTTCATGATTTTGATTATCACCTGTCAGTGGGCGAGCATAAGAGGCATTTAGTTTTTTCAGAATATTACGGCTTACGACTACTTTTGGTACTGCAATATTTCGAGTGCTGTCGACAGAGGGTGCTAGCTGCACAGTTAAGCCCAGTTTTTCTTGAATTTTTTTGTTTATCGTCGATTGATTGGTTACGGATGCTAAAATTTCAATACTAGTTTGTTGCTGCTGTGCTTCAGAGCTCAGATTTTGATCTAGTTTGGACGAAGTCATCCCAAGCGCCAAAAGAGAAAATATATCGGATTCACTTAACGGTGGCTGACTTGTAGGTTTAATGGCCATGTTCTTGTTTGGAACCCCTTGGACTAATAAATTGACATCGTAGTCAGAAATTCGAGCAAGAGCCGATATGTAAATATCAGGAACATTATTATTTCCCTCGGTGAATTGCAAATTGGCAGTCTGCACTTCAAAAGGCTTATCCTTAAAAGTTATTTTGCTTCCTTGTTTGATTTCGATTTTACCTAAAATAACAGGGGTCTCTGGGCTACCAGTAATTTTTAAATTCCCGGTGGCTGTTCCTTCAAGTAATTTATTCTTAACAAGTACGCCCGAGCTCAAATCGACCGCGACATCTAGCAACAAGGACGGTGCTAGTTGCTGAAACTGTTGCGGCGGCAAGAATCGGCTGGCCTTCACCGATGATGCTGCAGAGCCCTTGTCCTCTCCGAAATCTTTTTCAACCAAACCACGATTAATTTTATAATTAACCTTTAAATTATAAGGCAGCCATGAGCCATAAAAATTCAGTTCAGCACGTCCTGAGGTCGTCACCATTTCAGGGAATGTGAGTTCTAAGTTATCAGCTTTAGCCTGCAAAGCGACAATTACGTTTTTTGCACCCTTTAATTCAATAGTGCCAGAACCTAAAACAGCACTTTGACCCAGATTCGCTTTGATAGAATTAAGAAATATTTTGGACTGGGAAAATTCAATCGGCGTCGAGATATTATCTATTGCTGTTGGAAAACCTTTTAACTGAAAAGAACCGTCAGACAAAGTTCCATCTCCAAAAATCTGCAAAGTATTTTCAACCGTTCCCGAGCTCTGAGAAGAAAAATTAATTTGTGCTTCTGCCTCTAATTGGCCGTTTAAGGATTCCACAAAAGGGACTAAGAATTGTAAGATACGAATTTTCAACGAGGCAAAAAGATCAATTTTCGCCTCGCGTTTTGAGGTATTGATTAATTTAACAGTTATCCGGTCGTCATCCCCTGAAAAATCAAACGGATCCATCGCATTCAATCCGTTTTCAAAACGGATGTTAACAGGTGCTTTCAATTTTAAGATCTGAGTACCGCGTTGAAGAAGCAAATCAGTCAGTTTGATCTGCCCTCGGGTTTTTTCTAATTTTTTGTTACGACCTGAAAGATCTGCATCTAAATTAATTCGACTATAAAAATCAGCACTGGGTTGAGGAAGTGATAACAATGGCAAAAGTAAGAGCGGATTTAAATCACGCACTTGAAGTTTGATGAAATAATCATCGGAATCTTTCCAAGGCCATTTTAGATTTGACTGAACCTGACGTCCAAACAGTTGGCCGTCTAGAGTAAAATATTTTTTATCTAATCCAAATTTTCCTTGAGACGGCAAATAAGAGAAGCCATCAAAAAACACTTGTTTGGTGTTAAAATCAAAAACAACTTGCGGAGAATTTATTTCACCAGTGATTTCGCCATTAACAGAGACTTGTCCAGCTAGCGTTGGCAAAAACTTTAAAAGCGAATCAATTTCTTCCAGATACGCAGAGTTTGTTTTCATACCTAGTTTAAAATTGGGTATTTTTTCAGTATCGATGTAACCATCTAGAGTCAGTGTGCTTTTAATTTTTTTTAATTTTACATCCGTAAAGTTAATTTTTTTGCCATCAGAAGTGATGTTTAAATCCAGCTGTTCGAATCCTTCGCCGGCAATCTGACCTTGCCTTAGCGCTGACCTTAATGAGTAATTTAGCTTCCAAAAGTTCAGTGGTCCTTGGATAGTTACTTCTGCACTTCCAAGCCCAGAAAATTCAAATGGCAAAGAAAATCTGTTATTGAGCGTATTGTAAATATCAAGACCAGATAGTTTCTTAGAAGTTATTTTACCGTCAACGGCAGAGGCCATAAAATCAAAATCCAGGTAGCCAGAATAAGGTGTTGTGCCTAACTTGCCATCGAGTTTCCGAAAATAAAGGTGTGATTTTTCAAAAACCAGTTGCGTTGAAAAATTTCCTAATAAAAACTTATCAATAACGGCATTTTCAGCTATCAGTTCGGTTTCAACTCGGGCCTGGGAAGAATCCCCGGATGTCGATCCCTGCAATTTTAGAACACCAGAAAAATCCAACCCAGCCAAGGATTTAACATCCTTCATGAACAGTTGGTTTGTCAAAAAATCGATCTGGAAGCCTCGACTGTAATCGATAATACCCTTTGCCGATCCGGAAGATTCACCAATTTTTACAAGGCTATCGAATTGGATATCTTCATCGTTAAATACGACAGAGCCATCGAGTAATATCTTATCGATCTTTAAAATACTAGGTCCTTGACTTGGTTTCTGCTTGATTTCTAAATCTGTTAAAGCGGCTTGAGTTGCGCATTCAATATCAAAAGGTGGCGTCAACTGACCCGTGCAAGCAGCAGTTCCATTGATGTCTAGATCAGCAGGCAGGTTATTAAGACCCACTGATAAAAAAACTTTTTGTAAGTTCACGGACTGAAGGTTTAATTTTGTTTTGAATTGGTAGGGGACTTTCTGTTCGATTTCAATTTCCGTTAGATTCGCAAATCCAGCAGGGTGTTCCAGTTTTATTTGATCTATGAATACCTGATTTTTTCTGATCTGTGATTTGACCTGAGCATTCCCGAACTTGAACTGATCCATGGTAAGATTTAAAGTTTTAAGATCAACCCGAGCATTGATGTCATGAATGCCTTGGAAGACTACTTTTCCAATAGCTTGAATCTGTCCCGAGACTGACGGAAATCGCTTCTTCTGGGGATATAAGCTCAAGTACCCACTGCGCAAGTTTTCACAAAGAAGTAAAGCTTCTATATTTAATTCACCATCAGGACGAATAGCAAAGTTCTTAAACGATGTCAGTTTACCATTTAACTTAATTTCGGAATTCATACTTCGTAGAATTAAAGTTGAAATGGTTAAATCTTTTTCATCTAGACTCAGGCGCGCCTGAGTCTCTGTTTCAATCCCAGATTCTTTGTCTATTTTTATTTTCTGAATCAGGTTTTTAACTTCGAAGTTTAATTTGCTTTGGGCATTCTCGATCGTAAGAGATCCAATAAAAGAATGAATGACCGCATTTTTATTTTGGATCAAAAAGTAGATATCGGATTGAATAAACTTAACTTTATCCAGAGGGATGTTTGGCAAGTGTTTAAAAACCTGATCCAGCGGAATTATGGATTTAGAATCTGAACTATTGAGGGCACTGTCTTTTAATGTCCAGCTTAGCTTTTCCACTGTAATGGAATTGAGGCTGAATTTACCTATAAGCAAATCAAATGGGTTTACCTGAACTTTGATTTTTTTTACGGAGATTGCTTCAAACTGCTTTAACTTATTTTTGAAGCTGACTTCAACCTCATCCAACTGAGCCTGCATTTTTAACAAAGAAAAATCTAAATTTTTAAATTTTAGATGAACAAAATCTTGGCCAGAATTTAAAACAGGAACTTGGTTCTTTACCCAAGATACCACCAACGGGTGGGCAATAAACTTCCAGATCAAAGCCACGACAGCAAAAATAAGAACTGGTGTAAAATAAAATAGCGATGCTTTTTTTTTCAGAAAGATCTCCACTGATGAAGTAGTGCCTCGGTCGAGCGATAGGCGGGTCTTATCTGGGAAAGAGATTCCAGCATCTGAATGGCAATGTCTTTCTGACCCAAACCAAAATAGGCTTGTGCTTTGAGATAAACGGCACCATATGTGGACTCAGGTGATGTCGAAAGATTCTTTTCAATATGCTCAACGTGCTTTAACAAATCTAAGAACCGGCCACTTTCAAAAAGAATTTCTGCTTTTAACCATTCTCCGGCAAAAGTTTCTGGCGCTTGATTTAAAAGCTGTAAACCCAAATCGTACAGTTCAAAACTCATGCACAATATAGCTAAATTATAAATCTGCTCGGGTGCTGCTTGCTGATAGTGTAGCGCCAGCGCTTTTACTTGTGTGGATAATTTCTGAATAAATTCATTTGTTTCTTCATTTACCACATCTCTGGTTAATTTACGAACCGAGCTTTGCCGCTGTGATCTTATCCGTGATAAAATTTCATCGGCTTTTTTTTCAAGATGGGCCTGATGCAAAATTCGAACTTCTTGATCCATGGGAAAGTTTTTTACCAGTTGTTTTAATGTTTGCTCTTCTTGTTCTCGAAGTTGATAAAGTCGATTTTGGTTTAACTGAGCAATCAATTTTGTTTTTAACTGGAGGCGATCAATTTCATAACTCGTCTTAAGATGGGTAACCCGGGCTGTCAGTTGCGGTAGAATCTCTTGCAGTTCTTCCACTTTGTGGGCGGAATGGTCTGCAGTTTGATGTGGCAGTGCAAATTCAATCAGATCAATAACATCTTCCGGTGTTTCGCCAAATTGCTCTTTTGCGGCTAAAAAAAGATAACCCCATGGAAAAACACCAATAGAATTTCGTCTGATAGCACTTAAGTAAAAACTAAAAAGCAAGTCGAACCGACCCAACGTCATAAAGAAATGACTGATGCTTTCGGCTTCTGAGGGACTAAGTACATCTGTTTTTGTGTATTTCGATAAAATCTCGCTGCAGATGTGCTCTGGAGTTGAACCCTGTATGAACAAAGAGTGTATTTCTAGTTCAAGATTATTGTTCCCTGCCAAAGCTTGTCCTTATAATTGTAATTGCAGTTACTTTTGATTAACTCTTTCAACGTAGTTTCCAGAGTCCGTATCAATTCTTAATAAATCACCTTCACTGATGTGCAAAGGAACATTCACTACAAGGCCAGTTTCTAAAGTTGCAGGCTTTGTTGCACCAGTCACTCGGTCACCTTTAATTCCAGGATCAGTCTGTGCGACTTTAATGTTGACTGCATTTGGCACGTCGACAACGACTGGCTTTTCATTGTACATCGTGATTGTCACTACCAGATTTTCTGTTAAGTAGTTTTTAGAATCTCCAACTTCATGCTCCATCATGCAAAGCTGTTCATAGTTGTTCTGATTCATGAAATTAAATCCGTTGTCATCTTTGTACAAAAAAGTCATTTCCACATTTTCTACATTTGGGATTTCAAATTTTTCGCCAGATTTAAATGTGCGTTCTAAGTTTTGGCCGGTCAGCATATTGCGCATTTTTGTACGACTAAACTGATTGCCTTTGCCAGGTTTAACGTGCTGAAAATCAACGATCACGAAAGGTGATCCATCAACCATTAATTTAAGGCCTTTTTTAAAATCACCTGTCTCGTACATAAATAACCCCTGCTTGTTCTCGTGTTTAATTCTAAAGTGAACAAATAGCGTAAATCATCACGGCAGGGTCGACAAGCGATCAGTCTGCAATAGCTCGATTCTACGCAGCAATTCCTGCAGAACAGAAATCTTTCTAGAACGTATTAATTCAAGTTTAGCACCGGAAGATTTGTTCTGATTTTTTGGAAGAATGTAGTCTGGCTTATCGTAAGACGTTAAACGCAAACGTCTGCTGTCAATTTCCGGGTGAGATCCATATTTTTTTGTGCAGTCATTAAGCAATTCAATGGCTTTTTCGATATCTAGCCGAACCGTTAGAGCGTCAACAAATGCTAACGATCTTTCCAACGCTCCGGGAATCTTAACCCAGTCCGTTTTCTCAGCGACAGTGGATTCATTTTTTAGCTTAGTCAGATGAATTGGCTGCATCGAAAATAAATCATCTTCGTAGTCATCTGCAGTTAAAATCTCAAGTTTGCTGACTGACCTTCTGGCAAAGCTGTGTTTTGGATTTAAAAACAAAACTTTTTTGAAGCAAATCAAAGCGTTTTTAGCCTCTTGCAACTGAGCATGAATTTCGGCTTTTTGCAGCCACGCCTGCCAATTTTCTGGCGCCAAATGAGTCGCCTTTTCAAGTAATGGCATTAAGCCATCAAACTTCTGCAGTTTTTTTAGTATGCGGCTTAAAACAAGTAAACCACTCACCGAGTTTGGATGAAATTTTAGACTGCGAGTGACTAATGCTTCAGCTTCGGTGATTAAATCTTTTTCCAAATAGCATTCGGCTAGCCTGACAAAATGCAGTGACCTTGGATTTTCCAAAAGTTCGGTCTGCAATTTTTCAATTTCATCAACTTGTGTCATCTCGAAGAAATGTTGGCATTATATTGACCCAAAGAAAAGCAACTTATTTAATAAACCAATGATTATTTTAGGAATTGACCCAGGTTCACGCTTTTTGGGATACGGAGTTGTGTCCGTGCAAAACTCTGGGCCAAAAGCGCTTGATTACGGAGTTTTAAAATTTAGTGCAGACTTACCACTTTCTGAAAGGCTGCATGAAATTGGCCTTGGTGTTCAAGAACTTTTCAAGCGATTTAGGCCCGATCATCTTTCTTTAGAAAAAATATTCTTAGGTAAAAATGCAGACAGCGCCTTTAAATTGGGACATGCCCGCGGCGTTATTATTTATGAAGCTTTGATTGCGGGCTGTGAAGTTCACGAATACGCAACTCGAGCTGTAAAAAAAGGTATCGTTGGTAACGGAGGCGCCGAAAAAGAGCACGTGCGCTCGGTCTTATGCAACTTGTTGCAAATTCCCATGGTAAAATCTTTAGATGCCTCTGATGCATTGGCAATGGCTTGCTATCATTCATCGCAACTGAATGTTCTGAAAATCAAAAGCAGATTAAAAATACAAGCTAAGCAGTTGTTAGAAAAGGACAGTCTATGATTGGTTTTTTGGACGGGACCGTCTACGACGTTTCTGCAGATCATTTTATTCTTAATGTAAACGGTGTGGGTTACGACATTCTGACTTCAGCACAAACTTTGGCAGACGTGCAAGTGCTGATGGGACAGAATTTAAAAGTTTGGATTCATTCACATGTCAGAGAAGATGCTTTTCAGTTGTTCGGATTTTTAACAAAAGCAGAAAAAGAGTTTTTTTTACAATTACTCAAAGTGAATGGTGTTGGTCCTAAAATGGCTTTATCAATAATGTCCGGAGCACGGGTTTCACAAATTCAAGATTGGATAGAAAACAGCGACGCGAAAGCTTTGTCGTCACTGCCAAAGGTTGGTAAGAAAACAGCAGAACAAATTATTTTATCGCTGCAAGGAAAACTGGTTCGCATCGACAGTCAGTCAAAAAGTTCAAAATTAAATGAAACGCATAAACAAATATCTTCTGCTTTGATTAATCTTGGTTTTAAAAACCAAATTGTAGATCAGTTTATTGTTTCTTTGCAGCCTTTAGTGACACTCGAAGATGGTGTGCGCCAAGGCTTACAAAAATTAACAGGGCAAAAAATATGAACCGAATGATTGAAAGTCAAAAAGATGATGCCGATATCAAGTGGGAAAACAAATTAAGACCTCAGTCTTTTGAAGAATTTCCGGGCCAGGAAAGTGTCAAAGAAAAATTAAAAGTGTTCGTGCAAGCCACAAAAAAGCGGGGAGAACCCCTGGATCACACTCTTCTGTTTGGCCCCCCGGGCCTAGGGAAAACGACACTGGCACAAATTATGGCCCACGAACTTGGCGTTGACATCAAAATCACTTCTGCTCCGGCTATTGATAAAAAAGGTGATCTTGCGGCTATGCTGACAAGTCTTAAGCCTTTTTCTATTTTATTTATTGATGAAATTCACCGACTGCCAAGAGCTATCGAAGAGTATTTGTACACGGCGATGGAAGATTATTACATTGATATTGTGACCGGGGACGGACTGGGCGCTCAGTCTATGAAATTTCAACTGGTTCCATTCACTTTGGTGGGTGCGACAACGCGTGCAGGTTTGTTGGACAATCCGTTTCGAGATCGGTTCGGAATTCAAGAGCGTTTGCAGTTCTACGACCGCGAGTCTTTGAAAACAATTTTAATTAGGTCGGCAAAAATATTAAATCTGACTTTAAGTTTAGAGGGCGCCGCAGAAATCGCGCGCCGTGCCCGCGGCACTCCGCGTGTGGCCAATCGATTACTAAAGCGTGTTCGAGATTACGCCGAGGTAAAAGGCGATGGTACCATTACGCATGAACTATCCGTATATGCTCTGGATCAGTTAGGTGTTGATAAAAACGGACTTGATGAAATGGATCGCCGTATTCTAAGACTGATACTTGAAAAATATGATGGTGGCCCAGTAGGAATTGAAACGCTGTCAGCTGCGCTGGGTGAAGAAGCAGAAACTTTAGAAGAAGTTTACGAACCATTTCTGATTCAAGAAGGCTTTATTCAAAAAACTCCGCGTGGTCGTGTTTTGACAGGGCATGCAAAACAGCTAGATCTTTTTGGTAAAGCCTAAAGCTGTTTTTTTAGAATTAATTTGTAAAATAGCCCGTGATCGCACCATAAGTCAGATGAATCATATTACGTATAATCTGATTCAATAAAACTCCGTCGATTCCAACATTTGTTAATTCAACGGGTAGATTCATCGTTTCATTCGAAATAGATTTCGATTGATCAGCATCATCAAAACGCTGCCAGAACTGGCAGTCATGTGCTACCGTCGCTGGTCGGTCGTAAACTACAACTTGGAATTCTCTGAAACCACCGGTCATCGTTAAAACATCTTTGTTGGCAGAACCAGAAACCAAGGCCGGAATTTTTGTCATCGCCTCTAATAGTGCCGAAGTGTTCCTTTGCGGATCTTTGCAAAGTCCTTTTAAGTCTGCAGTAACTCCATCAATCGAAATTGCTTTCAGATGATATTCTGGAGCTAGTTTAACATTATACTTTTGATTCACTTCCTTTAGCGCAGCAACATCTGCATCTGGAACTTTTTTCCATTTTGCAAACACTTGGCCTGTGGCTTTCAAAGTATCAATGTAACTGATATTAGGAACGTGAGCGAATTGCTTCGTAGGGTCTAATTCGTCTTCCATCGTTGCCAGCATAATATATACTTTTAACTGCTGGTTTTTTTGAATTTTTTCAAGCAGCGCACGAATAATTTGTGGATCATATAAAAACTGGTCGCTGATGATGATCTGTTTTTCTGCTGACTGAATCAATGATATATCTTGTGGTAAGGCCGATCGAATCGTTCCATACACGTTATTTTCACCGATCGACAGCGTTGCAGTGCCTGCAATTGGCCAAGCTAAATCGGGCTTCTGTATTGACGGCGTAGAACCGGCCCGGTTCATAACATCAAAGGCAGACAATAATTTACGAACTGCTTGAGACACGTCTGTTGTAGTAATTCCGCGTGCTGAACCTAGGCTTGCAAAAAAACCAGGCGAACTTTTTTGCAGCTCCGTAAGAGCTTCGGTTAAGTCGTAGTAATAACTGTCTAGAATTATCGGAACTGCTGGACCTTGAATTTGCGTGACTTCATCATATGCGATAGCACCACTAGAGTCGGTATAGTTTTTAGAGCCTACAAATGCAATGCCCGATGTTTTGTTTTTAGCGTCAATCAAGATAACTTTCGAGTGATCCGATTTAGCTTTTGGATAAAAGTCCCATTGTTTCTTAAGTTCTGTTCGCGAGTATTCAGATAAAATAAATTTCAATGTCTGATCGTTCATGACGTCATCTGCAATTGCTGGAAAAGCAGTTCTTTTTAAATCAATTCGCGGAGTCATTATCACCAGACGGTCACTTGGAAACTTTTCAGAATAGGCTCGCAAATAGTTATAAACCGGTGCCATTTCGTTGTCATAGCTTAGGGGATTAAAACGATCATTTATAATATAAACTTGCAGATTTGGCTTTTTTTGAACTTGCTCTATAAGGTGTTTAGCCAGGGATGCTCCGACAGAACCACCAAGAAAAAAAACATCAATGAAGATAGACTCTTGTGCTTTATCGATCGCTTGAAAGACAGCACCATAAATATTCTTTTGTCCATTTTTTAGAAGAAGATTCCAGTTTTTGTGATCTTTAGCTAAAGCAGGAAAGCCTTCAGATTCAGTGAAAAAATTTGTAAGCGCAGCTGCAGGCGAATCCATTTTTATTTTAAAATCCTGAACGCTGTGGCTTGCATAATTTTTCTGAACAGTACTTGTCATTGGTGCTAAATATTTTATAAATTCTGCGTCGTATTGATTCTGAACCAGTTGTTCGACTTTATTACCAGGTATAAAGCCCGTAAGGCTAAGAACTTGGTTTGGCCCACTGTAGTTTTTCACGTTCATCAATCTTCGAGCCGCCTGTAACATATTTTCTGCACCTGCATCTGCAGTCACACAAGCCGTGATCACACTTTGCAGTGCACTTATAGTTTTACCGGCAGCAGCAGTTGTTTTTGTAAGGCACGATTCAATTCTTCTAGCAGTTTGAAACGCAGGATCAATGCTTAAACGAATCTGTTGTTTGTCTAAAGCCGCACTTTGAGGGTTGGTGCTAGCTTCCCACAAGAAAATAGCCAACGACTGATAATAAGAACTAAGAATTTCTGCAGATTTTTTAAATTGTCCCGTCATTTGATAATGTGCAAACCAGTCAATGACAGATTGCGAGTATATCGATTTTTTTAGTGTTCCGGTGATATAAGAATTGAAGCGTGCAATTTCTTTTTCTTTAAGCTCTTTCCAAATTTTTAAAGCTTCTACTTTTTCGATGTTATTGACATCTTTTTGGGTCTCTAAATAAGAAGTATAGAATTTTTCTCGTTGTGCAAGGTGAAACGAAATATCGTAAGTATTTGGTACTGCTGCTTGAACAAAACTGCTTCCTGCAATGAACAAAGTCAAAAAAAGCGAAGTGGTTTTCATAAAGTCTCCCGTTTTGTTTTTACTGCAGAAAACAAAGATCGCAGTAAAGTCTCGACCTCGGTGGGTTGCAACTGAGTATTTTCTGAAATCATTTTGATAGATTTATTTTTCAATTCAGCAGTTTGTTGCTCTATAGTGGCTTTGATTGTTTTATTAATCTCAGAGCGAAACTGGTCATCGATGTCTTTTTTGTTGATCATGCCGACTTTAAAACCAGACATGGCATCAAGCCCTGCAGAGATAAACAAGTTAAGCTCTTTGATTTCTAGAACTTCATTTTTTTGATATTTGCTGTAATTCATTGTTGCCGAGATATTAAAAACACTAAAATCTACATTTAATAAATCTTTGATTTTACCCACTGGCGTGCCGCGAAGTCGTGGCACTTTCGTTCTAAGAACCCCACCGTTTGTGCGCTCCCAACCGTTTGAACTGTAAGAACCAATCGTTCCAAAGCGAACTAGAATTGGTATTTCTGAAGATTCTAAAGTTCCTGTGGTGTTCACAAACGCCATTGGAAATTCAGAAAGTGGTGCGTAGCCGTTAAATTTTAAATCATCTACTTTTTCAGGCATAACAACACTGGAAAAGCTAATTTGATCGTTGGCTTGTTTGAAAGGCATCGTCACGCCCATCGGCATCCCGATAACTAACTGAGATTTGATACTGCTTTTATTAACATCCGGAAAAACCGAAACACCAATATTTGCTGAAACCAAATAAGGGTCTGAACTTCCGCACGTCAGCGCTTTGTGTGCCAAAAGATTTATTCCGGCTGAAGATAAGTTATTAATCGTTTCATTGAAGTTTTGGGCAATAGAATCAGTTTCCGGCATTTGTTCCATCACTAAAAAACGATCTTTCGGATATATGGAAAGCCTAGGAACCACACCATCAGCCTTACGATCTAATAAAGTCTCAGAAATTTTCGGAGCAAACGCGATCTGAAAAGACAAAGGTTTTGTCCAGTTTTTATTTTTCATTTGATTGAGGCGCATCCGTAAATGCCGGTTGAAAAGACGAATGGCATGAGTGAATTCGGTATTGAAATTGTAATCTTTTTTCGTAAACACTGACGTGGTTGAGTTGCCAATAAATCGTGATAAGTTTTTTTGAGCCACATCTTGAATGATCTTTTCAATCTCTTTTTGCACTGTCGCTGCATTTACTATTTGGTCGACAGTCATATGCGAGTTGATTTCTTCTGAAATAGATTTCGATAAAAACATTGTCCAGGTCGTGTTCTCAGAGCCGATATTCAGGCTCATGCACTTGTAAAACTCTGAAGCCTTGGAAAGGCTAGTAAAAAGAGTGATTGCAGATAGAACCAGCGCAGCTGTGATTTTTGATTTTGTTTTCATAGTAGCTAACAATAGAGCTATATCTGTTCCAGTATGAGTGGCATTTTAAGAGCCACTCATACTGGAAATCGACTAAAAGTTTGACAGTGTAACTATTAACGGCAGCCGTTTTTAAGGCGTTTTCGCTGTTAAAACATAAAGGTAAGTTTCACCACTTTGGCTAACTTCAAAGAATGCAGCTTTTGGTCCACGTCGTTTTAACTGTTCTTTTTTCTCATCTTTCATGTCACCGCGAACGATGATTTTAACACATGAAAATTTTGGATTTGCAGAGCACACCTGATCGAAACTAACAGCAAATTCAGCGTTATCGATTTTGGAATGTTCTTTTTTTAAGTGGTCTTGGCAGGCTTTGATGTTGCCGATTGGACAGGTTTCAGCGAAAGATAAGATCGATAAAAGTAAAACTGTTAACAAAGCCATTTGAAATCTCCTTCATTTTTTAGGTTTTAGTAAGGGGTCCCATTTTTCATATCATCTTCAATCATTTTTAAAATGGCTTTCGCGTTATTTCCAACTTTGCCATCACCGATAACTTTGGATTCATAGCTAACAACGGGTAACAAAGTAAAAGTTGTTCCAGTCATCATAACTTCTTTGGCTGTTAATAAATCATTTTCAGAGATGGATCTTACGTTTGTTTTTATTCCGGCCCTTTTTGCCAATTCAAAGGCACGAATCATCGTGGTGCCCTTTAATATTTTTTCTAAGTTTGGGTGGGTTAACACATCGTCTTGATCCAAGATGATAATATTTTCAGTGGCGCTTTCTGCAAGCTTATTGTCTTGATCAAAATTCACCGTGAATTCTAAATTTCTGTCGACAGCTTCTTTTTTCATTAAAACATTCGGTAAATAATTGCAGGATTTTATCTGCGGCATCATGCCTTCTTTGACGGGCACTTTGCTTTTTCCAATGTGAATGCCATCTGTGTATTTTTCTTTGTTGGGTAAACCAAGCTTTGTAATAATGACGTAAAACTGGCTGGCTATAGATTCATAAGGGTTTGCGGTAAAACCGCCAGGACCTCGAGTTAAAAAGATTCTGACCACGGTGTCTGACTGGTCAGCGATCTTCAAGGTTTGCAAAATGATATCAACCATTTGTGGTTTAGCAAATGGAAGGGAAATTCCTATTTTCTCTGCCGAAATTATTAACCGATCAAGATGCTGATGTAGTAAATAAATTTTTCGGTCCGTTGTTTTTAAAGCTTCAAAGACTCCGTCGCCTCGGTGCACGACATGATCGTCAAAAGGAACCGTTAAAAGCGGTCCCGGATTTTTTATAATGCCGCCATACCAAGTAGAAAAAAAAGCATAGTACTGATCCCAAAACGGATAAGACTTTGCTTGCAGATTTTGCAGGGCCTGAGTCGGATTAAGAACGGGATAAATCATTTCATTTTTTTCCTGTAATAAGCTTAGGTTGTTGCTGGCATATTGTCCAAATTTTAATTTGAAGATGCTGATGGGCTTTGATAAGATGACCTTATGTTTTTTCAAAAAACCATTCGAAAATCTGTTCAAGTAGAAGGTATCGGAATTCATTCTGGAAAACCTTCGAATCTTCGTTTTAAACCAGCACCTGCCAATACAGGTGTTTATTTTATCAGAGCCGACTTGCCAAATAAGCCATTCTTGAAAGTGTCTGCCTTAAATGTTCAGGCCGTCAGTTATCAGACGACTTTGGGTGGACCTTTTTTTTCCGTAGCTACGATCGAGCATTGTGTCTCTGCACTTTCAGCGCTTCGGTTAGATAACGTTTATATTGAACTGGACGGCCCTGAAATTCCAATTTGTGATGGCAGCGCTCAATATTTTTTAAAAGCACTAGTGCAGGCCGAGATCATCGAACTGGATGAGCCCAGAAAATATTGTTACATTACAAAGCCTATTTCTTACAGTGAAGGCGATAAATCAGCTTACATTTTGCCGTATCATGGGTTGCATTTAACCCTGACGATTGACTTTCCTCATGCGTTAATCGGCACGCAAAAAATAGATTTAGAAATCAACGAGCAAACGTTCACCCGCGATATCGCCAATGCGCGTACGTTTGGCTTTTTAAAAGACGTCGAGTCCCTGAAAGCTGCAGGTCTTGCGTTAGGTGGCAGTCTAGATAATTGCATTGTTCTAGATGACGCAGCGATTGTTAACCCCGAGGGGCTACGATTTCCAGATGAATTCGTTCGTCATAAAGTTTTAGATGCCTTGGGTGATTTGGTGACGTTAGAAATGCCTTTAATGGGTCACGTGGTCCTGCATAAAGCAGGTCATGATATAATGAATAAACTGATTAAAAAAATTGTCGCTTCGCCAGATTCCTATCGTTTCGTCGAGCTAGGCGCTGATGTGTCCTCTGAGACAAAGAAGTTTGCCAACTGGACACTGAACTGATACGTTTTTCTTTTTTTAAGCTGTAAAAGCTAAGCTATAAAGCATATCAGGAGAAATTTTATGATTATCGGTGTTCCCAAAGAAATTAAAATCAGTGAAAATCGCGTCGGTCTTACAGAGGCCGGAGCCCGTCAATTGGTCAAAGAAGGTCATACTATCTTGATCGAAAAAGACGCTGGCGTTGGTAGCGGAATCACCAACGAGCAGTACGAAAAAGTCGGTGCAAAAATCATCGACACAAAAAAAGATGTTTATGCAAAAGCCGATATGATCATGAAAGTGAAAGAACCACTTCCTGATGAATATGAATTGATGAAAGAAAATTTAATTCTTTACACTTATTTGCACTTAGCTGCAGAGCCAAAATTAACAAAAGTATTGTGTGAGAAAAAAGTAAAAGCCATCGCTTACGAAACAATTCAGTTAGAAAATGGTTCATTGCCGTTACTAACACCAATGTCTGAAGTCGCGGGCCGCATGGCGACGCAAGTTGGCGCTTATTACTTGCAAAAAGATCACGGCGGAAAAGGAATTCTACTTGGCGGAGTTACTGGCGTAAAGCCTGGTAAAGTAACTATCATCGGTGGCGGTGTGGTTGGTACAAATTCAGCTAAAATGGCGATTGGTCTTGGTGCACAGGTAACAATTCTTGATGTCAGCACAGCAAGACTAGAATATTTAGATGATATTTTTCAGGGCCGTTGTCAGACTTTATTTTCAAATGCAAAAAATATTGAAGATGCTGTTCGTGAATCTGATTTGGTTGTCGGTGGTGTGTTAATCACGGGTCACAAAGCACCCACGTTGGTTTCTAAAGAGTTGGTATCGCAAATGTCTAAAGGATCTGTTGTTGTGGATGTGGCCGTCGATCAAGGTGGTTGTATCGAAACGTGCCGTCCAACTTCGCACACAACTCCGACTTACGAAGTCGATGGAGTGATTCATTACTGCGTTCCAAACATGCCAGGCGTTGTTCCAAGAACATCGACTTATGCATTAACGAACGTGACTTTGAAATATGCTTCAATGTTAGCGGCGATGGGTGTCGAAGACGCTGTTGCAAAAGATAAAGCGCTCATGAAGGGTTTAAATGTTTACGGTGGATCTGTCTGCTATGAACCCGTAGCGCGTGATCTGGGTATGACTTTTAAACCATATAAAATCTAAGTCAATAATTAGAGAAACCAAATTGAACCCCAGTCTTCTGTTTTAAGAACTGGGGTTTTGTTTTTTTCTAGACGTTGCACAACTTGTTTATGGGGATGACCGTACTTGGCAAACCTGGCTGATACGATCGCCACTTTTAAGTGAGGCAACTTGTTCAGTAAAGCCGCGCTGGTGCTGGTTCTACTGCCATGATGACCCAAAATTAAAATTCTTGTTTCAGAAATAACTTTGAATTGGTCTGACCATTTTTTCTCTGCCTTTTTGGTTGAATCCCCCGGAATTAAAAAGCCATCAGCGAACTGGATTATAGACCCATCATTAGTGCTTTTGCCAGAACCTGGAACCCATTTATGAACTGGCAGATCTGTATCACAAAGGGGTATTTTAAGACTAAGAATCTGACGAATGTAAAAATTGTTTTTGCTATTTAAAGCGGGCTGAACCTGCCAGCAAACATTTTTAAAATTCTTTCTGAGCTGTGGAATATGAATAAAATGGTCCAAATCCCAATGACTAAGAAGTATATGGTTCTTCTTATTGAAACATAATCTTAGTAATTTTGTTTTAATAGACTTGAAGGCTGCAAATTCACCACCAACATCGAAATGCAGGCAATCATCTGCTAAGACCTGGGTTATCCATTGGCCTTGTCCAACATTCCATATAATCCAAAAATTTTCGGCTTCTTTGTTTTTAACATAGCTGCAGTTCAATAAAATTAGTGCCGGCACAACATACTTAAACATAATTATCCCTTCGGTGATCAAGTTCTTTAAAATGAAGATAAAATTGCAAGGTGAAAATTAGGGTCCAACCGATGATAATGAGTAACGTCTGATTTTCTTGAAAGCTTTTGTTCGTTTGAAATTCAAAAGCCTGAAGCACAGCTCGTAATGCAAAAAGTGTGTGATCGAAGAAAATGTAAAATGCAGGGATAAGCCATACTATAAGGCCTAATGGAAATAGAATAAATTCTAATACAGGAGCAAATATTAAATGCGTAAAAATCGTTAATGGATTTGGGGTTTGAAAAAAAGACAACACGGGAGCCAGAAAAATAAAAAATACAACTTGGCGTAGTAAGATACTTTTTTTTGCTAAGTACAATGAATTCATCGAAATAATTAGGGCTGCGAGCCAGCTCAATTGCAAACTGACGGAAGTGATCCAGGCAGGGTGAAAAATTAAAGCTATCAGGCCGCCGATAAAAATTTTAAAATTCTCTGGCCAGTACAATCGATTTTTTGAGGTGACTGCTCCGATGGCCAAGGCAATTAAAGATCTGGTCACTGGAGGATTCAAATTGCAGCAAAGGCCATAGATCAATAAACACAGTCCGATCAGCACGAAATTTCTTTTAGGATCATAAATTTTGTGTAAAATTTTTTGAATCAGCAACAGATGTGCTCCAGAAACAACAAACAGATGAATCAGCCCAGTTGCGGTGTAAATTTCCGAAACAGAAGCATCCGCAAAATTTTTTCCACACACAATGGCTTGCAGTTCAGGGTAAGATTGGGCTTGCTCGGGCAGGCGTTGCAAACAGAAATCATGAAAGAAAATGCTCCATGGTTGCGCTATTTCGAAAAACGAAAATCGAACTGTGGCCACAAAAGTAAGCGTTAAAAATAAGAAACCAACAAGAATCATAACCTTCTATGCAAAACGATTGAGCTGGAATTTAAGAAATCTCTGTATTAATGTAAGATATCACTCAATATTATATAAAATATAAGTACTTTCAGATAGTTAGCTATGCTATCAACTGCAGCAAAACGCTGAAATCCTTGATAATCAATAGGTCTAAAGTCTAGAAAACGCTGTTTTAAACATTCTGTGTGGATAACTCCGCCCAGCTCGTTGCCTGGAATCGAACATTCCAGTTTAATAGTAGCCAGAGGTATCTTTATGAAAATGAAATTTAATGTCTTGTTTGCAGTCATTCTTTTTACGAGTTCGTTTGCAATAGCAAAAATAAATCCGAACGCAGCTTCCACAAATCGCAAAGCTTCTGCAATCACTGAAAAAGCATTGATAGAAGAACTAACTGGCAAAAAAAATAATCAACAAAATGCATCGACCAAGAAATTGAAAAATGCACCGCTGCCTATTCAACATTATTTAGCTGGTAAAAAAGCAGCTCAAGAAAAAAATTACATTTTAGCCATAAAACACTTCAACACCGTTTTAAAAAAATATCCGCAGTCAGCACAAGTTAGTCCCACGCTGGTCGCAAAAGCAAAAGTTTATCAAGAAATGGGATTAATGCCGCAAGCAGCGCACAACATGCGCATAGCTCAGTTGAAAGCAAAAAACACAAAGTTAAAATCTGGTATCGCATCAAAGTCGTTAGAAAAAACAAAAGCTATTAAATAATGAGAATGTTTTTTGTCGGTTTTTTTATTTTATTAACTGCCAGCGCGAACGCTCAGACCACGGGGCAGGCTGCTGCTACGGAACTGCAAAGTTCAGAGCCGGTTGTGCGTCCTCGTGATGCAGAGGAAAGCAGTTCCTTTATTGGTGATCCAGATCCGCTAGATCCACTGCCAGTAAAAAAAGAAAATTTAAAAGACGATGAAGAACCAGTGTTAGAAGACATTCGCCAAATTTTGAATGCGCCAATTAAGAAAAAAACAAATGTAAACAAGAAAAAAACGAATGTAAAAAAAAAGCAAGCAGCTAAGAAGTCTGACGTAGCAACAGAGCGAAAACTGAAGAAAAAAAAAGTCAGTAAAAAAACAGAATTGATCGAAGATGAACCTGATTTGAAACTAGAAAAAAAGCTAAATCAGATCTACAAAAAATTTAATTCACAGCCTACTCCGGAAGAAATGTGGTCGACCAAGACGGCGGACCGCGATGCGGAAACTTATGTCGTGCAAAAAGGTGATACGCTTTCGTCGATAAGCCAAACTCTTTTTGGAGACCCTACTTTTTGGCCAAAAATTTGGTCATTAAATTTAGATCAGATCAAGAATCCACATTTTATTTATCCGGGGGCTAAAATCAGTTTTTTCCCAGGCACTGAGCAAGACACTCCAACTCTTGCTGTTGAGGCTAAAACCAGTTCTGAAAAATCGAGAGCAGACACAAATACTTCCAAAGAAATGATTGAAAAAGAACCAAATTACGTGCCAGTTGCGGACATTCCGGATAGTCTTCCACTTTACCGAAATGACAATTACTTCTTAGAACCAAAACTTTTGGAAGTAGATCTTAAAAAATTGCCTGAAGTGGCTGATGATTTTTCAAGCGATATTTTGTTAAGTGAAAAGGAAATAGTTTCTGCGGTAAAATTGGAACAAGATCAAATGATCAAAGGGTATTGTGGCGGCGAGCATTTGCTGCACGTAAGCCTTAAAAACAGCGATGGTGATCTGAATATTTATGAAACTTTAGAAACCTTGGATACTGACGCCGGCGATATTTTTTCGTACCGCCTCGTTGGCAAGGCTAAAATACTGAATTCAAACCGCATTAAAATCAATGAGTGCGTGGACGTCATTTCCAGAGATCTTGTGTTTATATATCCATCTGAAGTCGATCAGTACAGGTCGAATCAAATTTCAAAAATCGAGACCCCAACATTGATTGGTGGGCCCGGAGGGTTGGGAACGCAAAAACTGTTTTCAAATCAGCAAAAAGCCTACGTCAATATGGGTGCGCAACAGGCCGAGATCGGGCAGATTTTTAGTATCAAATCTCAGTTGACGGAAAAGCAAAGCGGGCAAGTTCGTGTCATTGATAAGTTTGGTTCATTTGCGATTGTTGTTGTCACGAAGACCGAAGATCTTCTCGAGGCCGGCGACCAACTCTATTTACCTCAAAGTAATTAACGAAGTCGTTCTTGGCTTTCTTTTTGTACTGATAGCTTTTATGAACAAAGCCCTACATTTTAAAATACTGCAAAGACAATTGAAGTTCCGAAATCCAAACCATCAGCTGACCCTGCCGGAGCATTTTTCTTTTACGCAAAAAGAGATGAGTGCAGCTTCGGAATACCTGGAATCCTTAAGGGGGCACCGGATCCAGTTTACATTTCCCGGTGATATCAATTACCCATCGCAATTTTTAAAAATGAAGGAACCACCACTTTTTTTTGAATTTATTGGTCAACCGTTCTGGAAGACTTACGACTGTTTGGCCGTAGTTGGTGCGCGGAAAATTCATAAACTGACTGAAAGCTGGATGCAGCACCATCTTTCTGAATTTGTCACCAGACAGCCTGTCTGTATCGTCAGCGGCGGAGCTTTCGGGGTAGATCAATTGGCGCACACCATTGCTTTGAAAAAATCTATTCCAACCATTGTCATTGTGCCTTCAGGCCTAATCGATATTTATCCGAAAACGCTGAAAGAAAGATTGGATTATTTAGATCCGAACCTAGTCTGTTACTTATCGGAATTTGAAACAACTCAAAAGCTAAATAAATCTCACTTTTACTACAGAAATCGTCTGATCTCTGCTCTTGGCGACATGGTCTTAGTAACTCAAGCCGATATTAAAAGCGGAAGCTTGCTAACCGTTCATCATGCGCTTGAAAACGGTAAACCCGTTCTTACCTTGCCATCACATCCAGAGCTCATTGGGTTTGGTGGAAATATTAAACTGCTTCAAGATGGTGCTGCTGTGATGTCTTCTTCCCTGGACCTGCTGCAATTATGGAAAGCTGAAAAAACAGCCGTGCAGCTGTTTCTGACCTAGGGCTAGCAGGGGTAGTTCAATTTTCTCAGAATTATGACTACGGCTAGTGGCGACAAGAGTTTGTTAAAAAAAATTAAAAAAAGTGAAATTTTATGAAAAAAGGCTTTGAATATTTTTTGATTTGCCTTTTAGAATGTACTTAAGGGAGGGGCGATGTGGTC
>JAYTPC010000028.1:0-4837 GCA_043747425.1 Bdellovibrionales bacterium | reverse complement strand
GATCAATACACCGCAGGTGCCCGCGAGCAAGGCCATCAAGTCGAATTGCTTTCGCTTCGTGATTTGAAGTTCGAGCTGAGCTTGAAAAGTGGATACAGCCTGATTCAGGAGTTGGAGACTGATCTGGTAAATGCTCAGAGCGCCTTGAAAAAAGCGGATCACATTGTGATTGTCACACCTATTTGGTGGGGAGGCCCCCCGGCTTTGCTCAAGGGGTTTATGGACAGGACATTTCTGCCTGGATTTGCTTTCAAGTATCGAAAGGGCTCCAAATTATGGGACAAATTCATGAAGGGCAAAACGGGTCGACTGATTGTCACGTCCGATGCGCCATCCTGGTATATGCGATTTTACCGGGGTGATTCGACAGTGAGATTGATTCGCGAATCCACTTTAGATTTTGTCGGTGTATGGCCCATTGGGGTCACGCGGCTGGGTGACATCAAGTGGCTAAAGGAGCCGCAGCGTCTTAAGACTCTTGCGAAGGTCAGGCAGCTTGGAGCTCGAGCCAAATGATTTGTGGAGGCATTGAATGAACAATTACCTTTTGATTGCAGCAATTCTTGCTTTCCTTTTGGGATGTGTTCATTCCATTTTAGGCGAGATTTTAATTTTTAGGTATTTGCACAAAGCCATAATTGTCGAAGGAAAGCAATTTCTACAAGTGCGCCAGGTTCGCGCGCTCTGGAGTACTTGGCATCTGCTGACTTTGTTTGGTTGGGGGCTGGCTATAGTGCTGTTTTGCTTGTCCCAAGCAACGCCATTGAATGAATCTCACATCGGAGAATCTATGGCTTGGCTGTTTAGCCTTTCCGCTATCCACTGGGTTTACGGCACTCGCGGAAAACACCCGGCCTGGATCGTTTTTTTGATCATCGCGGGTCTCACCTGGTATGGATTATCCCAATATCTCGGGGTTGATTTTAAAAATGTTATCGAAAATCATGGAGAACACTTTTAAGAAAGCAAGTCAAAAACAAAAAAAAGATCCCTCAGGATTTTCGTATTGCTGGCGTCAAACCATACTTCAAATTTCGTCGGTAACTTCGTTAAGTTAAATCCTTTTTCTTCCAATTTTTCTTTGCACTTATCCATTGTCGCTTTGATAAAAGGGATTTAAAATAAATTTGCTTCTATAACCCTACCTATTCTACAAAATAAATTCATCGAAGCCTGCTTTAAAAAAGCAGGCTTTTTTTTAAGTAATTAAAAGCTAGCTATATTGACCAACTAGACGAATCAATTCCAATCAACATAGCGAATAGTTCAGGGAAATAACGGGGACGATCTTATTTATTTCGAATATCTAAAACTGTGGGAATAAAAAATTATTATATTTATTCAAAATTTTTTAAATACTTCTAAAAGAACGTAGAGCTCGCCAGGCTCTAAATGGGGAATTGACGGGAAAAAGCTATCCGCCCGCCATATATGAAGGGGTAGTGTTTTTTTTCGATTTAACCCATGGCTATATAAAGTCGTACTTAATTCGGGGAAGCAGCGGGAAACCATTGGTAGCCCGCCAATATATGAGGGGTGTAAGTATTTTTGTGCGTAAAATTTTTAAATATTAAACTAAATTGAAATATTTTTTTAATCTTTCAAATTACTTATTTTTTCTCAAATCAAATCAAATAAAATCAATTTTTAAATCTATAACGGGGAAGTGCTTTCCGCCCGCCGTATTATAGAAGGCCCAGTCTTTAAATTCACATTCTTATAAAAAACAAAGGAGACAATCATGTAATCGCTATCAGAATTACCTATGCCATTCACATTTAAAGTTCAAACGAATCATTTTCAACAGGAGTACTTAATGAAAGCAACCCAAAAAGAATACAGTCAGTATGAAATCAGAATGAAAAATAAATCTAGAAAAAGACCCGTAGGCCGACCGCCATTTTTAACAGATCGCGACTGCCGCATCTTAAATTATTTATGGCGCTGGAAAGTTGCCTCCACCGCCTCGGTCCATGAAATGATAAATCGCCCTTCGTCAGAGTATTCAACGTATAAAACCTTATTCAGACTCGAAGGCTCTGGGTTTATCACAAGTCAGTATGACTGCGAAGGTCAGTTTTCAATATGGACTTTATCGAAACAAGGTTTTTCGATCGTTAAGAATAAATTATCAGAACTATCAGATGATAGCTTTTCATCAGACAATTTCGAACACGATAGACTAACGCAGGCTTTTCACTTAGGCGAGTGGGCCACGCATCAGTTTCCGGTAGTAGAATTTTTTACACGGCAGGAAATTCAAAGGATAGAAATGATGGATTATCCCGACTGGGTGCCAAAATCAAAAGAGCATCTGCCAGATGGTTACACAAAAATTAGAAGCGCGGATAAGACCAGGTTGTATGCTTTTGAAGTAGAACTTTTCACAAAGCGTGATTCTAAATACGAAGCTATTATGCAGTTTTACAAACACGCAAGATCAATCTCTAGAGTTTACTGGTTGGTTGATGGGCCGAAGACTCAAGAACAAATTCTAAAAGCCAAGGCTAAGGTCGCTGATGAATCGTTTAACTATCATGTGTTTGTGGACTTAGCTGATTTCAAAACAAACGGTTGGGATGCCGTCATAGTTAACGAACGATCAGAAGAGGTCCATACTATACGCCAGAATATGCAGGAAGTATGCGGCGACATATTCGGTGAAATTATAGGTAATGCCCAGGGGCGGTCGACAGTAAACGTGCATTTGAATCATTTAAAAGTCATAGGAAAATCAAAAGCTTAGCTGTATTTCAGAATGGAGAAAAAATTCTGACTGAGTACCTATATCTATTAGGAAGGAAATATTATTTATGAAGCCAAAAAACTGGAACATTAAGCAAATAGGTTTAAAAGAAACTAAAGTTAGCGACGAGCGCCATGAGCAAATACTTGCTGAAGTCGGTGAAATTTTATACAAAAGACTTTGCCAGCAAGTTCGATCTCAAAGTAAATCCCCTGAACCCGCTTTAAAAGAATTGGAAGAAAACCAATTTAAAAAGGCGGCTTCAACATGACAAAAAAGAAAAGTGAAAACAAAAAAATATCCGGCAGTTATAAAATCGGTTTGTACATTCGGGTATCCACCGAAGAACAGGCCGGAAACCCTGAGGGGTCAATCAAATCCCAAGAATGTCGTCTACGGGAATTTGTAAAACACAAAAACAGTTTCGAAAATTTTGGTGAAATTATTGATCTGTACTGTGATGCAGGGATTTCAGCTAAAGACACCAATAGACCTGCATTTCAAAAAATGATGGAAGATATCAAGGATCAAAAAATCGATATGATCTTGATTACTGAGCTGTCACGACTTACCAGATCGATTAAAGATTTTGCAGTACTTGTTGAAATGCTTGAAGAGATGGATTGTAAGATTCATTCGCTGAAAGATAATTTTGACACGTCGACTGCGGTTGGGTCTTTTTCAATGTATTTGGTCGCAAATCTTGCGCAGTTTGAACGTAAGCAAATCGGTGAAAGGATATCAGCCAATTTTTTAAGCCGTGCTAAGCGTGGGCTTTATAACGGCGGCAGCGTGCCTTTAGGTTACTGCGCCACTGGAAAGCAAGACGGCAGGCTTGATATAGTCCCAAGTGATGCAGAGGTTGTCCGTGACATTTTTAAAACGTTTTTATCTGAAGGAACATTGTCGTCAACGTCTAAAGCACTCAATAAGCGTAAAGTCATGCTCACACGAAAAAAGGAAGGGGGCGGCGCCCCCCGTGTGGGCTACGTGATGATTGAAAGTCTGTATAAAATGCTGACCAATAAGGTTTATATCGGCCAGCGTGTATACGTTGAAAACGGTAAAGAATATGAAGTCAAAGCGCAGTGGGAACCTATAGTAAACGACGAGGTCTTTAAGCGTGTTGGTGAGATTTTAAAAGCGAATAAATCCAGAAAAAAATCATCACCGCTAAGGTATCCGTATTTATTATCGGGGTCTTTGTTTTGTCAATGCGGACAACGCTTATCAGGGAAGTCTGCGCACGGAAACGCCGGTAAAATTGCTTATTACGATCACGCATGGTCTGCGAGAATTAAAACTATAACTGATGATGAAATTCTAAAGTGTAATCCGCAGCGGGTTTTAGCTAATAAGCTTGAACCTGTTGTTTGGGGTGCGGTCAAAGATTTTTTATTGGTGCCCGAGTTTTTCTCTGAAATTTTATTAGAAGCCAAGGCTGTTTCAGAGCTAAATACACCGAAAAAAGAATTAGACCGAAAGCTTAGTAAAATCTATGAAATCAATATGCAGCTGGATGCTTTAAGCGAACGCCTTGGGCTTTTACCTAAGTCAGTTAATCCTAAGCATGTGTTTGATCAAATGGAAAAATTGTCAGTGAGTAAACAAAGTCTTGAAGCTGAAGTTAAAAGTTTAAAAGAAAATTCATCCAATGAAAAAGTAGCTGTTAGCATTGATGATTTCACTGTTTTTAAATTAGCTATCGAAGATTTGTTAGAAAACGAAGCCGATCCGAAAGTAAAAACAGCGATCATTCAAAAAGTGGTGCATAAAATCATTATTAAAAATGAAATCGTTGAAGTTTATTTTTATGTCGGTGAAAAGCATTACAAACGGGAGCTTGCAATCGCAAGCTCCCTATCTGATGCGCTAGCGCCAGAGAAAAGGCACACGTCTACACTCCCTGTTTTTCACGGGAACCAAAAGACTTCTGAATTATTATTTTTAAAACCGAATGTGTTCGAACTGAGCGTTAAAAATTTTTATGACGGGATCTTTACCTTTTAAAGTTGGAAGCAACAAGTCATAAAGAGTAGGCAATAGCCGTTTTTTTCGTAAAAATAAGTTTGTCGAGAACTCTAACTTTAT
>JAYTPC010000027.1:0-1494 GCA_043747425.1 Bdellovibrionales bacterium | reverse complement strand
AGTCAGAACGCTTTTACGCTTTCTGATCAAATGCGTTAGAACTTTTTAATTCAGGATTTTCTTGCCACCTGATTCCCGATTGCTGATCGTTACAGTATGCACATCTACGATTATATCATCATTGGAAGCGGACTGACTGGATTAACCATCGCACATAAATTATCTCAAGAAACCAAAAACGTTTTGATCCTTGAATCTCAAGACGAATTTGGCGGAGCCAATAAACCAGCTCAGCTGGCAGGTCAGGTCACCAATAACGGTTTGCGGTTTTACCCAGCTACAGAATCATCTTTAAAAGCTTTGCAAAATTTAGAATCTCAATTGAATGAAAAATTAGTTTTATCCATCACGGAAAATAATCCTGAAACTTACGAAGCCAGCGGCTTTAAACCATTTATTGGTTTTGGTGATCATTCTCCTAAATTTTACGATCAGCTTTCTTATTTTTTAAGCTCTAAATCTGTAGAACTTAATTTGCAACCCTACGAATGGGTACAGCGCTTAAAAGAAACTTTTCAAGGCACTTTTTTAACTCGGTCCTTTGCAACTCAGTTTCACTTCGAAGACTTAACTGCAAAAAACCAGAAGGTCACTCACGTCACGGTGAACGGAAACAAAACATTTCACGCTCATAATTTTATTTTTGCAGCACCTCTGAAAGAACTTCCATTTTTGTTACCCGAAGAAGTTATGAATGCGCGGCTAAAAAATAAAATTGCTAAAGCAAAAAGCTGGCAAGCCGTATGCGTTGATTTATTTCATCCTGATTTTTCTGAGCAGAAAAAGAATTTATTTGTATTAAATGGCACAACCGATGACGAAATCGGACCCTGTTTGGGTCAATTTATTAGCAAAGATGTTTCGCAGTGGTTAAGCTTTATTGATTTTGATTCAGCTGAAGATACCGAAAATATTGGCCTTGTGTTGAAAAAAGTAAAACGCCAAATCAAACGCGCTTTCCCAGAAATTGCGGACAAGATTCAAAAAGAACGCATTTATGTTTCGTCCTCAATTTCCGGGGGAGATTTAAAACTCAGTGCGAATTTAAATTATCCGAACGTGGCTAATTTATGGATTGCCTCTGTGACTTCTGCGACGGCCCCGAATTTATTGGGGTCTTTGCAAACAGCACAAATGGTTACGGCAGCTCTTGGATTTGCAAACACTGTTAAATCCGAAAATCATCTAAATATATAGTATTGTTCAATAATTTAAGATCTTGCGGGCGATAAAATTCATATTCGTTGATACGCTTTTACCTAAGGCCTGTCTTAAACCAATTCTTGCCGACATAAACTGACTGTGCTAACTCTGATCCCCACTATAACACACGACGATCATAAACACTGGTCTTGGTATAGATTCGCAAGAATTTACTGAGCACTCTTGGATAATCCAAGCTCTGTTCGTCGGAGGCATAACCAGAAAAGGAAATACACATGGCACAAGTTACCATGAAAGAGATGTTAGACGCAGGCGTTCACTTCGGACACC
>JAYTPC010000026.1:0-67559 GCA_043747425.1 Bdellovibrionales bacterium | reverse complement strand
CCTTTCCTAATAACAATATAAATCGAATATAACTTTTTATATGGAGTTCTGCAGATTATCAAATAATTTTATTGAAATAATGATTCTGTGACCGGCTTTTGTAGTCAGAATGGAAATTTAGACCCACCGCCACCACCGAAGGGGTTTCCACCCATCTTTCCTTTACCTCGAGAACCCATGCCCATTTTCATTAAGCCAGACATCATTTTCTTAGACTCTTCAAACTGCTTTATCAATTTATTGACATCCTGAACTTGAGTTCCACTACCCAAAGCAATTCTTTGACGCCTTGAGCCATTCAGAATGCGGTGATCATCGCACTCCTGAATGGTCATCGAACGGATGATGGCCTCAATTTTCTTGATCTCAGTGTCTGGCGGAGTCATAGATTTCATCTTTTTAGAAATTTCTCCCATACCTGGAAGCATCTTCAACATGCTCTCCATTCCGCCTAGCTTTTTCAGCTGCTGAATCTGCGCTAAAAAATCTTCCAAAGTAAATTGATTGGACATCATTTTCTTAGCTGATCGTTCAGCTTCTTTATGATCGATAACATCCTGAGCGCGTTCGACCAAGCTGAGTACGTCACCCATATCTAAAATTCGACCGGCTAGACGGTCGGGATGAAAAACTTCAAGAGCTGAAACTTTTTCACCTACACCCATAAATTTAATTGGAATACCGGTCATTTCACGTATTGAAAGTGCCGCACCACCTCTGGCGTCACCGTCCACTTTTGTTAAAATAAGCCCAGACAAGCTTAATTTTTTATGAAATGTCTCGGCTACGTTCACAGCTTGTTGTCCCAACATGGCATCGGCAACCAACAAAATTTCTGTGGGTGCTAGAACATTTTTTAAATCTTCAAGCTCTGTCATTAAAACTTCATCAATTTGCAGTCGGCCTGCCGTGTCCAGAACTAATACATCGATCATTTCTTTTTCAGCCCACACTATGGCCTGCTTGAAAATTTCTACCGGTTTCATCTCCGTTGTTGAAGCAAAGCAACTGAAATTATTTTGCTTTGCCAACGTTTGCAGCTGTTCAATGGCAGCAGGCCTGTAAACATCAACGGGAACAAAACCAACTTTTTTACCCAGTTTTTGTCGAAGATAAAGCCCCAGCTTGGCGCTTGAGGTTGTCTTACCTGCCCCCTGTAAACCCACCATCATAATAACAGACGGCTTTTCACGGACGTTAATATCGACAGCTTGTCCACCAAGAGTTTGCACCAACTCTTCATGCACGATGCTGGTGAACATTTGCCCGGGGTTTACGTTTTTAATGACTTCAGTGCCAATGGCTTTGGCTTTTACTCGGTCGATGAAATTTTTTACGACTTTAAAATTCACGTCTGCTTCCAAAAGACTTAGCCGAATTTCTTTGATCACATCTTCGATGTTGGTTTCAGAAATATGACTTTGACCTTTTAATTTTTTTACCGAATTTAATATTTTGTCTGACAAACTTTCAAAAAGCATATTTTACCACCGTGAAAAAGAACCTTTAACAAGCGCAATGCGCGCCATAACGTAAGTTAAAAAAACACCAAGTAAAGACACAAGTACTGAGGTCACTAGATTGACATCGGACGAGCCAATGATTGAATACCGAAAACCGTTTATTAAATAAAACAAAGGATTAAATTTTGAAAGAATTTGCCACGTTGGATGAAGACTATCAATCGACACAAACACTCCACCCAAATATGTCAGCGGTAGTAAAATAAAAGTACTAAAAGCGCTGAGCTGATCAAACGTTTTGGCAATAAAGGCTACAAAAATTCCAATGAAAGAAAACGTTAAACCACCGGCAAAAATGAAAAATAAAATCCACAAAGGGTGTGCAATTGTTAAAAACTCTCCAAGTTTATAAAAGTGAAATACAGTTCCCACAAGACCGGTGACGAGTGCGACTAAAGAGCCTCGGACAACGCCGCCTAAACCCATCGCAAAAATAATTTGTGTGTTCGTGATCGGAACAACTCGCAGGTCTTCCAAGTCACCAGAGAATTTTGAAGTCACGACTGAAGAGGATGAATTCTGAAACGCATTGTTTATCAAACCCATTGCCATAAGTCCCGGAATTAAAAAAGACAGATACGGAATTCCGCTGTTGAGCTTTACACTAGCCCCTAACGACACACCAAACACCAGCAGGTACAAGAAAGAACTGATAATTGGACTGACTAGGGTTTGAATAATAACTTTTAAAAATCGTTTAATTTCTCGCTCGAACAAAGTTAAGAAGCCAATCATACATTCACCATTCTTGAAAAAGCTTCTTCCAAACGACCCTCTTCAATTTTAATATTTTTTACATCTGAAAACTGAATCTGATTTTGCGATAATATATCTACAAGACCTGCCGAGGCAGAATCTGTAACGGTGATTGTCTTTCCGGAATTAAATTCAATGTGTATCTTTTTTGTCGAGTACTGAGAAATGGCGTCTGCGGTCCTTCCAAGAAAAATAATTTTTCCTTTGTTAATTACACCCACCCGAGCACATAGTTTTTCGGCCTCTTCTAAGTAATGTGTGGTTAACAAAATGCAAATACCTTCATCTTTTAATTGGTTCACAAACTGCCATAAAGATTCGCGAAGACCCACGTCGACTCCAGCCGTTGGTTCATCCAGAAGCAATATTTTTGGTGAATGCACCAAGGCTTTTGCGATCATAAGACGTCTTCTCATCCCGCCAGAAAGTTGTTTTACATTTTTCTGACGATGGTCTTTTAAACCTAGTTTTTCTAGAAGATAATCGATACGTACTTGGTTGTTTTTTATTCCATAATAGCCGGATTGAAATTTCAGAATCTCAGAAACATTAAAAAAACCAGTGTTGATGATTTCTTGATGAACAACACCAATCTGTTTTTTTGTAAAATTAGGATTCGCAGTGACATTTTCGCCAAAAATACTCACTTGCCCCTGAGAGGCTTTTTCTAAAGTGGTAATAATCGATATAATCGATGTTTTACCGGCTCCGTTTGGGCCCAAAAGTCCGAATATTTCACCGGCTGAAATATGAAACGAAACATCTTTCACGGCTTCGACAGATTTGCCATCTTTTAATGAATATATTTTTACTAAATTTTTAATCTCTAGCGGATAAGTATTATGTAACATTAGCGAGCCCTTGAAATACTGCTGGCGAAATCTATTTCTGGGTTTTCTTTTTTAGCCCAGTTTAAATCCCACTCTTGATTCAACAACAGCACTGGTTGCTGGATCATGTCTTGAAACATCTGGAAATTTCCTTTTAATTGATGAACTGCAACGCCCTCTGCATTGCGCGGCCACCGTGCAACTGTGTAAGGCAAGCGCGTCAGCTTTACTTCAAGATTGTATTCGTCTTGCAGCCTGTGAACTAAGACTTCAAATTGCAGTTCACCGACAGCACCCACAATAGATTCTTGATGACCGATGATAGGGTCGATAAATAATTGAATAGCACCTTCTTCAGATAAATGCTGAAGAGCTTCGTTTAATTTTATTCGGCGTAAGGCGTCTCGTACAGTAACTTTAGCAAACAATTCGGGTGCAAATTTAGGAATATCTTCGAATTCGATTTTTCCTTGCGTAGAAATGCTATCACCGATTGCAAAATTTCCAGTGTCACTGACGCCGATGATGTCTCCGGCGTAGGCCTCATCAACAGTTTCTTTGTCGGCTGCGATAAACTGATTCGAATACGACAATCTTAATTCACGGCCAAGGCGCGCGTGATTGACTTTCATACCACGCTCGAATTTACCAGAACAAATTCTAAGAAATGCAATGCGGTCACGATGTCTGCGGTCCATGTTGGCTTGGATCTTAAAAACAAAACCCGTGAAATTAGTTGATAATGGATCAACGGCGACGCCTTTTTTAATGGGGCGCGGTTTTGGCGCTGGCGCATATTTAGTAAAAAATTGCAAGAACGTGTCGACTCCAAAATTTTGCTTAGCAGACCCGAACGTCACAGGACTGATTTTTCCTGCTAAAAATTCTTCTGGATCAAACGGTGGCAGCGCGTTTTCGATCAGTTCAAGTTCTTCCCGAACTTGCACCGCAGTTTCAGCATCTAGATATTTATCTAAGATTGGATCTTGCGGTCCCTGCAAAATAACTGTTGTGACTTCATCACCATCACGGCGCTGTTCATAAAAGTGAGCCTCTTTGGTGATGCGGTTGTAAATTCCTTTGAAGCGCTGACCTATACCTAATGGCCACGTCACTGGATAGCACTGCATATTTAAAGTTTTTTCGATTTCGTCAATTAAAGTTAGTGGATCTTTACCTTCACGGTCTAATTTATTAACGAAAGTAAAAATCGGAATATTTCTTAATCGGCAGACATCATATAATTTTTTGGTACGATCTTCGACTCCCTTAGCAACGTCAATCAGCATGCAGGCAGATTCAACGGCCATAAGCACTCGGTAAGTGTCTTCAGAGAAATCTTTATGCCCAGGAGTATCAAGTAAGTTAATACGTAAAGATTGAAAATCAAAAGTCATCACCGATGAAGTGATTGAAATTCCTTTTTGCCTTTCAAGTTCCATCCAATCTGACGTAACAGCCTTGGTGCCTGTTTTTCCCTTCACTTCACCCGTTTCGTGAATGACTCCACCATGATACAAAAGTTTTTCTGTCAGCGTGGTTTTTCCAGCATCTGGATGAGAAATAATTGCAAACGTGCGGCGACGCTTAATTTCATTTTGTACGATGGGGGTTGATAAATTTGACATCTGGCAAATATAGGCCGTGTACCGCCTGACATCAACCTTGACGGCATCACTTCAATTGAATATGCCTACAGTGCGTTGACTTGATTAGCTCAAGATGGTTTGCAGCCATCAGCTGACAACTAAGGGGGTCCGAATGTCTGATTTAACGTCAAATAGTTCTAGTGGTATAACATCTGCCGCACACTTTTTCATCACCACGTTTTATAAATTCAAAACTATTGAGAATCCAGAAGAGTTTAAAACTTTTTTAGAGGAATTAGCATTAAGAACTGGAACGATTGGATTAATTATTCTTGGCTCTGAAGGTATCAATGCCACAGTGGCCGGGACTTCTACGGATGGATTGCACCAGTTCAAGTCAGAGGTTGGTAAAAAATTAGGAAATCTAAATTTAATGTTCAAAGATTCTGAATCTAGAAAAGCGCCATTTAGACGCTTTAAAGTTAAAATGCGCGAAGAAATTGTCACTTTAGGTACACCAGAGTTAATTCCAGGAATTGAAAAGAATCATCACCTTTCGCCAAAAGAATGGAATGACGTTTTAAAAAATGAAAAGGATGTTGTCTTAATCGATACCAGAAATTGGTATGAAACCAAAATCGGAACTTTCAAGAACGCGATTAATCCAATGACCGATCAGTTCAGCGATTTTCCAAAATTTATGGAAACCAACAATTTAGACAAAGAAAAAAAGGTTTTGATATTTTGCACTGGTGGCATTCGCTGTGAACGTGGCATCTTAGAATTGCAAAGAAAAGGGTTCAAAGATGTTTACCAACTTGACGGTGGCATTTTAAATTACCTGAAAGAATATCCAGACAAAGAGTTCGAAGGTGAATGCTTTGTTTTCGATTTTCGAGTTGCAGTAGATCAGAATTTAAAACCTACCGAAAAATACTTATCGTGCCCGCATTGTGGTCAACCCGCTGATATGCGTATCGAATGCAAAAGATGTGATACGCAAGCTTTGGTTTGCGATGATTGCATCGAGCTTGATTGGAAAAAAGACACATGCTCTAAAAACTGTGCGCACAAGTTAGAGCTGCATCCCGGAAAAAAAGGCGCAAAGCAAAGAATGGGTTCAAACTTTACTGATGAGTAATATCAAATTTAACGGAGTAAATAGTTTCTAAGGGAACGTTTCTAGAATCAACTTGTGCCGGTTTAAAAACAAGCTTCCATGCTGCTGCTACTGCAATTTCATCTAATCCGTAACCTAATTGACTTAGTGCCGTGACAGCACGAACCCGACCCGTTTCATCCACTAATAGTTTAAGCTTAATAATACCTTCAATATTTTTCTCGGATGCGGACTGGCTGCGTTTGATCGTTTTATTAATTTCATCCAAATTTAAAGGAATAAGTCCTTGGGTTACCAACTTGCCATCGGCAGGCACAGGCAAGTCGCTGGATTTGGCTAATGACTCAGATATCTGATTATCTGTTTTAACCTCAGTCATGATTTTAGATTTAGAAACCGGTGTCCTTTTAGAAGATTTGCTTTTTACCGTCGTGGTCGTAGGTGATGAAACGCTGCTTGTAACTTCAAAGTCTGCATAAATTGGCAAGTTGGATACAAACAAAGTTGAAGACTGCAACAAAACCACTGTGAAAAGGTGCAGAAGCAGAGATATAATGAGAAATATTGGCAACGAAGCGGATTTCATCTGGACCCTGATTATCGCTTGTTTCTAAATATTGACAAATATGTAGATTATATGTAAATTAAAAGGATGACAGTTAAATGGATGCTTTTTGATTTAAATTCTTATTTTGCCTCATGTGAGCAACAAGAAAATCCAGCTTTAAGAGGTAAACCAATTGCTGTTATTCCGACATTGGCAGATTCAACTAGCGTTATAGCTGCAAGCTATGAGGCAAAAAAATTTGGAATAAAAACAGGAACAAATGTTGGTGATGCTAAAAAAATGTGTCCCGGTTTAATTCTAAAACAAGCCAATCACAAACTGTACACAGAATATCACCACAAAATAATCAAAGCTGTTGGTCAGATTATACCGGTAGAAAAAGTTTTATCTATCGACGAGGTCGCCTGCAGATTGATGGGACGCGAACAGACCATCGAAGCAGCCACAGAAATAGCAAAGCGATTAAAAGCCCATGTTAAATCTACTGTGGGCTCAGAGATAAATAGTTCTATAGGAATGGGTCCGAACATTCTAATTGCAAAAATTGCCTCAGATCTACAAAAACCAGACGGTTTGGTGGTTATTCCCAAAGAAAAAATATTGGAAAAACTAGGACCACTGCCGATTGAAGTGATTTCGGGTGTTGGTTCACAAATGAAACATAAATTGAATCTAAAAGGATATTTTCGCATCTCTGATTTACTTAAAGTGTCTGAGCAAGAACTTAAAAAACAATGGGGCAGTATTTTGGGACTGCGTATTTCTCGAGAACTTCACGGAGAAGATTTAAGTTTAAGACCACAAACTGCACAAAAGTCTTTAAGCCATCAACATGTGCTGCCACCGGAACTTAGAAATTACGATAGCAGTTATAAAATTTTACTAAAACTATTAATGAAAGCATCTTTCAGGCTTCGTGAAGATAAAATAAAAACAAGATCTCTAGGAATCTCGATTAAATTTTTGGATGGCACCCGCTTCGAAAAATCAATTTTATTTTCAGAATCTAATGAAACTTATTTTCTGGCCGATCAGTTGAAATCCATTTGGCACTTAGAAAAAAATAAAAAACCCATTAAAGTTGCTGTTGTTGTTGGGAATCTGACAGATGGAATGGATCAGCTGTCTTTTTTTGACAGCCCCGGCAATGCGCGCCTTGATAAGGCGTTAGACTCCATCAATTCAAAATTTGGGAAAAACACATTGTTTCTTGCTAACACTGCTGATGTTTTATCGCACGGTAAAACCAAAATATCATTTAATCACATACCGAAAGCAGAGGATGAATTCGAAGAGCTTTAGATGACGTTGGCTTTAAATACATCTTTGCGTGCAGGATTCGCCTTCAATATGAACTCGTGGGGCCAAACATTCTGCTGTGCCTTTGTGACGTAAAAAACCCCAGTCTGAACTTTTTGGCTTTATACTTTTATTATCAAAGTAAGCAAGACAAGCTTGTTTCCCCATACTGACAAATGCAGAACGCATTTTTCCGGATTCATCCAGGTAATCCCTGACAGCATATTTATTTATGCCTATTCCATTTTTTGAAGGACTGCTTTGACTAACGACAATATCGAAATTTTTATAGTTTATTGTACCACACTCAGAAGCAGATTTTAGCAATCTAAGACCAAAAGGATCTTCTCCTAATTTGTCAACGGCAACCACGTGACCAATGACTCCAACAATATCACCAGGCTTAATCGATGAGGTTCTAGAAACAGTTACGTTTTCAAAACAAGCAAACCCCGAAGCTGAAGCATCAATAAATTTTCTCGAGTTCTGACGTATATAAATAGGTTTATTTTCTAAACCTGGTTTATAACGAAGTCCGCTGGCTGCAATTCCTGAAGAAATAAATGCGGAACAGTCTACACCCAAAACACTAGTTCCGCTTCCGGCGTTAGCAAAAAAGTTAATGCTGGTGCTGGTGACCGATGGTGATCCACCGTAATCATAAATCAACGGATTATTTTTAACATCTTTACAGCTAGACTCTGAAGCAATACCACGAATGTAATAATGTGTATTTTGCACCGATTTTAAATCGGTGATGTAACGTTTGCCACCGATACCGTCTTCGTGCGACCCGTCTTTGGTGATCCCTTTAACAGAGGAGGTTCCTCGGTCCATCTCGGGCAAATCAAGAACTCGACAACTTTGGTAAGCCGTTGCGAAAACCTTGTTTAACCCCTGAGCCATTAACAGCACTTTTTGCGAAGTCTGATCGCCTGCAGACGCCGGCGGAGTTGGTTGCGACACATCTGGCTTTGGTTCTGCTACTGGATCCACACACGGCGTGCTTAAAGATTTTGTGATTCCTTTTATCTGAGAAACTTTTTGCGAAATTTGTTTTGTTGATACAATCGTTGACGGATCTGATTGATCTTCCATTTCGTATTCAATAAGTTTTTGAACTTGCTCTTTCCAAGAAATACTTGGGTTGTTCTCGGATTCTGACAATAGCAAGTCGACCAAATCGTGCATTGCTGTTCTTAGTCGACCTATTTGCTTTTCTTTGGACTGATTTTCTTCAAGCCGAGAAAGCTGATCCATTTTTTGATCGAGTGCCGATTTCAATTCCTTGCTGGAAGGAATCAGCTGATCCTGATCGATCATTGAATAAAACGCATCAAACACTTTACTTTGCATATTCACACAACCCAAAGAATCAGAAATACTTTGCGAAGCCTGCTGGACCGCTTTCGTGTGATCACCCGAACAACCCACTAAAAATATACAGCTTGAAAGAGTACTGGCTAAAAATAATTTTAAAAAATGCTTGCTCGAAAAAAGACTTACTTTTGGCTTCTGGCTTGATTGTTTCATGCATTACATATCGGAAACAGGTTTCCAGATATGTAATGTCTGCCAAAGTGAAAAAAAGATTTACGCTCTTAGAAAATAAAGTTTTTTACACTGACATTAGTCCAGCATTACTGGCTGATAGATTTACATATTTTCTAACCTGATCAATCAGCGTTCTTCGATCAATCGGCTTCGTTAAATGATCATCACAGCCTGCATTTAAGGAATTAATTTTCTCTTGTTTCAGAGCGTGTGCTGTGAGCGCGATGATCGGGCGAACATAGCCATGCTCTCGAAGTTGAGCTGTTGCTTTGTAACCATCTAGTTTCGGCATCTGAATATCCATCAAAATTATTTCATAATCTTTAGCTAGCGCCTTTGAAACTCCGTCGAGCCCATCAACTGCACAATCTACTTTAGCGCCCGCTGCCACTAAAAATTGGGTTATCAAATTACGATTATCGCTAGAATCATCTACAACCAAAATGGTTAAATCTTTCAGTGCATTTTGGTAATTTTTTATCGGCAGCTCCATATCTCTGACTGAGGTATCCAACGAGCTCACGAACGCAGCTTTTAAAGACACTCGGGACCGAATTTCAACTAAAAATGTGCTGCCTTCGTTTTTTTTACTTTCAAGCATTGTCACTGATCCTTTAAGCGCCTTTGCAAGTCTTAATGAAAGTGCTAAACCTAATCCTGTACCACCAAAGCGTCTTGATTTCGAATTATCGACCTGAACAAACGGTTGAAATAAACTGACAGCTTCAGCGGCATCGATACCGATGCCAGTATCTCGAACCAAGCAACGTAACATTCCACCCGCTTTTTCTTCTGACGTGGTTGTATCCGGACACCACGAGACTTCCATTTCAACTTTCCCAGACTGAGTAAATTTGATGGAGTTGCCTATGATATTCACCAAAACTTGTTTTAATCGTGTTGGATCTGTCATGATTTCAGAAGGTATTTGGCTCGTACATTTAAAACTAAGTTCTAAACTTTTTTCTTGCGCTTGCACGTTTAATAAAGTGTGCATATCAACCAGTAATTGACTCAGATCTGTTTCGATTTCTTCAAGTTCAAGATGGCCCGTTTCAACTTTAGAAATATCTAAAATCTCGTCAATAATTTTTAGCAACAGTTGGCCATTTTTTCGAATGGTCGCCAAATTTTTTGCTTGATCATCAGCCGTTATGTCTGAACTGAGCATCAACTCTGTAAAGCCTAAGATCGAATTTAACGGGGTTCGAATCTCATGGCTCATGTTTGCCAAAAAATTTGTTTTTGCATTGCTAGCAGCATCAGCTTGTTGTTGGGCTTTGATCAATTTTTGCTCGGTGATCTTACGCTCGTGAATGTCGGTGCAGGTGCCAAGCCATGCGATGATTTCACCGTTTATTCTACATTCTGCGATCGCTCGAATCAAATGCCATGAAAATTCACCGTTACTATTTTTAATGCGACACTCGACTTCAAAATCTTCAGCTGAGCCAATATTTTCAACCCATGTTTTTAAAAAATGGCGTAAGTCTTCTGGATGAAAAGCAGATTGCCACCCATTACCAATACTTTGCTGCGTGGTAAGACCAGTAAAGTTAGTCCAGACTTTGTTAAAATAATCCATAGTACCGTTAGCCTTAGATCGCCAAACGACATGCGGAATTGAATTTGCCAAGTTTTGGTATCGTTTCAAACTTTCAACTTCAAGCTGCGCAAGTCGAAGATAACGCTCGTTGTGAGCATTTTCTTTAATCTCATGAGCTAGCTCAGTCCTTAGAAGCTCCTGCATCTGGTCGGGGGATTGTTCTGGCTTTTTAGTTGATTCATCTTTTTTTGTAAGGACTGTGTTGCTTTTTTGCATGAAAAGAATTCCCCTCGAATTAAAATCAAAGCGTTATGTAGAAAGAAGTTAACGTGACCAAACCCCAGTTGGCAAAATTCAGACTTGATCTTTAAGAAACTTAAACATTTCCAAACCACCCCTTTACACACTTATAAAATTTGCTGTTAACTTTTTTTGTTTTTAAGTGGTTATCTTTTCTTAACAATTGACCAAAAAAATTGTCATATTGATAAACTTACACCACCATGTGTCTTCAATTTGATATAGCCGCTTGTTTTATCGATTTAAAAGACAAAGTTTATTATCAAACAAAACTGTGTTATGACTGAATTTCCAGTCGATCACGCCATCAAGGGGGAGAAACATGACAAAAGTACTCGTAATTGAAGATAACGTCGACACTCAGCTGTTGCTTAACCGCACGCTAGTACCAACGTACGAAGTAAAAATAGCTTCAGATCTGAAATCTGCTTGGGATTATATAGAAAGCGAGGACTGGGATATTGTTATTTTAGATCGAAGTTTGCCAGATGGAGACGGCCTAGAACTTTGTTTTAAACTAAAAAAATTAAACTTAGAATCCAAATTTTCAGTCTTAGTATTAACAGCACACGGCGAACTTGAAGAGCGCTTAAAGGGTTTATCAGCGGGCGCTGATGACTACGTTGTTAAACCGTTCGAACCCCGAGAGCTTCTAGCTCGAATGGAAGCTATTCTTCGACGCCGTTTGAGTAACGGATCCCAATTTCAATCAACGATCACGTTAGCAAATCTAATCATAAATATAGAATCTCATGCTGTCAGTGCGCGTGTTAGTAAAGATGAAACAGTTGGCATAGATTTGACGCCGATTGAATTTAAGATTTTACTAACCTTAGTCAAAAATTATGGAAAAGAAATCGACCGTGAACAGCTTGTTCAAACTGTATGGGATAAGATTAATTTGAGCGAACGAAATATTGATACGCATGTCTGTCATTTACGTAAGAAAATTGTTGCTGGTGGCTTAGTCATAAAAAATCGTCGCGGCAAAGGGTATTATCTAAAAAAAGAAGAGTCGACTTTGAAAAAATCACCGACCTTGGGAAATACGACAATGTCTTTGCCTTATGTTAAAAGGAGTACCAATGGCACCCTCGTTAACTGAGTCCCGAGTTGATTCAGATATCTATGATTTGATTCCAGGATTCTGTGAATCTAGAAAAAAAGATATTAAGAATTTAAACTCTTACCTAGTCGCGGAGGATTTCAACTCAATCGCAAAAGTAAGTCACACAATTAAGGGAATAGCACGCCCTTATGGATTTCCAACTCTAGAGGCGCTGATCATAAAACTAGAAACAGCAGCAAAATCAAGTGACAAGCTAACTTGCTCGCAGATCCTATCAGAGATTAACCACTACTTTAAAAGCTACTGCGTTTAAAATCTAAATTTCAATATTAAAAAGCCTACAGCTTCCAACTGTAGGCTTTTTAATATGCTTAACTTACTTCGAAAACTAAGGCTTTAAAATATATAAAATCTGACCACGATCCAAAGGTTTTGGCATAAATTCGATATCTAAGCGCTGTTCTTTTAGTTTTTGTTTTATTTCTTTTGGATCTAATGCCGAAACCAAAACGACTTTTGTTTGTGGAAAATAAGCGTCTAATAAATGGCAAACATACAAACCATCTTTACCAGATAGATTATAGTCAATCAAAGCAGCATCCGGGCCTTCAACGTTCTTCATATGCAAATCTTTAAGGTACTTGCTAGCCTCCTCGGCCGTCGTGATTGATTTTATTCGAACAGTCTCATCGGATGTACGCAGCATCTTTTTAAATAGCTTAATGGTGTCGGAGTCGTCTTCTACGATGAGTATGTCTTTGTGTTCCTCAAAAAGATCTATTTCATCAAAAAAAGCGCTATTCCAAAAAGGCGTTGTCCACTTCATATACTCTTCTATCGGTGAAGTGTATGTCCCCACATTGTAATTATCCATTTTCCCCCCAAAAGTTATTAACGTGTTCATGCAAACTTTTTCTTTCTTTCAACTTTAAATCCATTAAATTTTGTAACTGTTTAAAAAATTAAATACGCACTTAATCTCATTTAAAACCTTTGCAGCCTTGCCAAAAATTAAATAACGTTTTACACAAAGACACATTTTTTTATATTCCGTACTTCCTTTTCAAAATCAGTAATTAATTTTTTAATTTCCAGCATATTTTTGTTTTCACAAGACCGCATCAGCAATGAACCAAGCTCCGAAATGCGATCAAATCCGAAACTAGATCCATTCCCCTTTAATTTGTGGCCCAGTTTTGCAACTGAAGTAAAATCATCATTCAAAGCAAATATTTTCAATGCCTGAATATCTAGTTCACGTCTTTCCAGATATCCTGGAATTATATCTGCTAACTCTGGTGGAATTTTATATTCGGTATTTGTGTTCATAATTCCTTTCTTTTCAGTATCCATTTGCAACCAACAAATCAGAGGCTCTACGTGTCAATTCCGTATAGTTCACCGGTTTCTTCCAATGATCTAGATGATCAAAGTACTCACTATCAGGAAGATGAATTTTTGATTTATCTAACGCTGAATACGTAATAACTTTTGCATGTTGCTGTTGAAACCTAGATCTTAAATCTTTAAATGCATTTATAATCCGTGTGGATTTTTTAACAAGTTCGTCCGCTGATAAATCATTTCCTAACATCCAATCCAGAACAATAAAATCGACATCTTGAAAGCTCATTTTATGAGAAGCACCATCATGACCATCCGATAGAATAGTTTTACATCCCAGCTGTTTGAAAACAGATTCTGTAGCGTTCGCCACATCAATATCATCTTCAACAATTAAAACAGTCGGTATATGTTTGTAGTTTGGTTGCAGCGCGATTCTTGAATTTTGTTTTTTTCGTAGGTTCTGCAAAATATCTGTGTTTGGCACACCAACGTAATCTTCATCCTTTTCTCGAGCAACATGCCATTCGCGAATTTGCTTTTCTAAAACCTGTCTAGCGACAGCGAAGGCTTCGATGGGCTGACTTCCGATTCCGACAGCATTAAACTCCGCACAGACAGATTTGAAGTGAAAGCGGTAAATCCAGTGGTCTGCGCCAAATGCTGTAAAGTGCTGTGTCGCAGAACCATTAGACGGCATTGCATCCGTCAGTTCTTGTAACTGTCTGGAAGTGATATCTTTGATCTGAGCCTTCGCAGTCTCAGAGGCATCTGATTCGATGATAACAGAATCCTGGTCCCCTGAACTAGCCTGCCAATCGTTTTCAATACTAGCAATAGCTGTTGTAGAAAATGGAGTTATATCTAAGGTAGAATCATCAGCAAGCATCTTATAGTTCTGCCGATAAACCTGAGTGTAACCATAAACTAATAATGGCATAATCATTACTGGTAAAACTAGAAACATTACAGGAATCATGGAACCAAAGGCCAATCCTGAAACTGCTGCTAACAAGATGAATAACGGTAAGAATGCTTTTTCTAGAAATAACATATAAACCTCCCTATTTATGTGTTGCAAAACTGACTGAATCACTCGGAACTAAAACTGTCCGTGTTTTAATTCTTTTTCCCACAAAACAAGAGTAACAATTTAATTCTTAAGATTGGGAAGAAAACTGGTAGAGAAATCTCTACTTTTCTTTTCGTGTCTTTTTTCATGCTGGGTGCGATAGTAAAACTAGAAATTTGGAGGTCATTATGCAAATTTTGTTGGTCGATGACTGCAAGGAAACAGGAATACTTGTAAAACAGTGCCTATACCCACTAGAAATCACGCAAACCCTATCAGTAGCAGAAGCTCGAAAAATTTTAGAAGACAAAGTTTTTGATCTTGTCTTGATTGACATCATGCTTCCAGACGGCAACGGTTTTATCTTTTGTAACGAAGTTTCGAAACATCCAAATCATTTAGCCACCCCTTTGATACTACTGACTTCAAAGGATGAACTTGCAGATAAAGTTTATGGCCTTAATTGCGGTGCATGTGATTACGTTACAAAACCGTTTTCAATGCCTGAACTGAAAGCGCGAATAAATGCCCATCTTCGTCAAAAGATGTTGATTACCGATACAAGTTATAAAAGTAAATATTTTGAATTAGATGCTAATTTGCAAAAATGTTTCTTGAATAGAAAAGATGGGCGTAAAGAGCACCAGAAAGACAGCCTTTTAACTCCGACAGAATTTCGGATCTTAATGAGTCTTTATAAAAATAAGGGGATAACTTTGTCTCGGCAAGAACTTATTCGAAATGTTTGGAAAAATCATGGGTTATCGATTGAGCAGAAAGGGCTGGATACACATATTGCTCATTTAAGAAAGAAACTATCTAAGGCTGGGACCAAAGCCGCATCTCAGATAGTTTCCATTTATGGAGTTGGTTACCTATTTGACGAAAGGGATTAAATTATAACTCAGGTGGACGTTTTTTTGAAGTTGAGCTATTAAAATTGTCATTCGTGTGTTTATCAAATAGTTCAGAGACCTGATCTGAAACATTGTCGTCGTTTGCACGACCATACTTGTTTCTAATCAACCCACTGACAGACTGAGCATCACCTTTAGTCTCTTCCCATTCATCATCCGTTATTTTACCCCAGGTTTTTTTCAAATCGCCTTTGATCTGTTGCCACTTCCCTTTGATAGTATCGGTGTTCATAAGATTCTCCTTTGTTAAAATTAGCCCATCACAGCTAAAAATAAATTGTGCAAATAAAAGACCATTGAAATTTAAATGCTGTCTGGCATTTCCTGCAATTTGCGGTATAAAGTTTTACGATCAATTCCAAGAATTTTCGCAGTCAACTCGCGAGCTTTATTATTCTTGTAAAAAACGTGCTGTATATATTTTTTTTCGACATCCTCTAAAGGCGAAAAGACTTCTCCATAATTAAACACAAATGAATTTTTTAAATCTGAGATGACATCATCACACGGAATAACGGTGTCGTCGTCAAAAGCCAGTAATGAACTCACATCTATTTCTGAGGCAGTGCAAAGTACGACCGACCTTTCGATCGTATTTTCTAATTCTCGAACGTTACCACGCCAATTATTTTTTAATAAATACTCTTTGGCTGCAGGCGTAAAGCCTTTTATATTTGCGCCATTCAAAACGTTAAACTTACTTAAAAAATACTGTGCTAGTGGCATAATATCTTCTTTACGCTCACGGAGTGCAGGCACCCTCAACGGAATCACGTTTAATCTAAAAAACAAATCATCTCGAAATCTTTTTTCTTGGACCTCTAATTTAAGATCTTTATGAGTGGCCGTGATTATTCGAACGTCAATATTTCTGTACTGGTTCTCTCCCACTCGCTTAATTTTTCGATCTTGAAGTACTCGGAGTAACTTGGCTTGCAGTGGTAAATTCAAGTCACCAACTTCATCCAAAAAAAGCGTCCCCCCTTCTGCGTCTTCAAAAAGGCCGACCTTTTTATCGTTGGCACCTGTGAATGCACCTTTCGCATGTCCGAAAAGCTCAGATTCAAGTAGATTATCGGGTATTGCTGAACAATTGATGGCGATGAAAGGTTTATCCCGGCGACTACTCCAGAAATGAATAGATTTTGCAAAAACTTCTTTTCCTGAACCACTTTCACCCGATATCAAAATGGTCGAGTTGCTTTGAGATACTCGCTTGGCAAGCTCGAACGCTTTTCTAAATGCTTCACTGTGGCCGATGATACCTTCAGGATTAATCCCACGATTAAGTTCTACTGCCTTTTTTAGAATATGGTTATCGGCATTTAATTGATTTAGTTTGAAAGCTCTTTGAACAGAAATTAGCAGCTGCGGAAAGTGCAGGGGCTTAACAACAAAATCGTATGCGCCACACTGAATGGCTTCACAGGCAATGTCTACGTCATCCGATACCGTAATTAAAATGACTGGCGTTATAGAACCCTCTTCACGCATTTTTTTTATAAATTCAAGACCTGAAATCTCTGGTAAGTTCAGGTCTGATATGATGGCGGATACATTTAACTTTTTTGCCTTAAAATCTTTGAGCGCCTTCAAAGGATCATCATAATGAAGGACTTTAATATCGCGCTGCTTAAAGAATGCGGTGATTAATTCCGCCAGATCTAAGTCATCTTCCACCAACAAAATATCTGGAATCATAAAAACTCCCTTTTTTTAAAATTGACCATGCCGTTTACAGATGCATTAAAAAATAAATTTTCGGGGCAATAATCTTTACACAAAAGACAAATATTCCCTGAGCATGTGCAGTTTATTTTTCAGATCTAATTTAATCGAGTTGATATGAACCTTAGGGTTTTGGCAACAGGCCTTTACATTGCTTAAGAAAAATTAGGAAAGCTAATTGATTTGATTAGCTTCAATTATTGTTCAACTCAACCAAGGAGTTTTTTTATGTTAAATGCTGCGATCACCTTTTTCGTTATTGCACTTGTCGCATTCCTATTAGGTGCAACAGGTTTTGCAGGAATCTCGATGGAAATTGGTCGAACACTTTTGTTTGTTTTCCTAGTTTTAGCAGTCATCAGTTTTGTAATCAGTATGGTGCGTGGGAAATCACCGCGCATTTAAGTCATTTGTTAAGAAAATTAAAAGTAGAAAACGAAATTTAAATAAATAATAAAGGAGAAAAAATGTTTAAGCACTCAGTGGTTCTTTCAGCAATAGTTATCTCGTCGACCGTATTATGGAGTTGTTCTAGCACACGGAAGCAAGCAACAGATGTATCCTATCAGAATTCTGCAACATCTCGTGCAGCCACCATGTCGGGCGGGTCAGAATTTGCCGTGGTTGAATTTGAAAAAGGCAGTTATGAACTTTCACCAAATGGTCGCGCCACTTTACAAAAGGTTGCAAAACTTGCTAACTCTGACAACAAAGAAGTTGAAGAAATTAAAGTGCTTGCATGGGCTGATCGTGAATATCCAGCAAACGGAATGAAAGCAGAAAAACGAGAAGTTAACTTAGCTGACGACAGAGCCAGCGCTATTAAAAGTTATCTGAAAGAAGACCTGAATACCGATGCTGACATTGATAAACACAACATGGCGCAACGGCCAGGAACATTTGGTGAAATTGTAAAGTCTGAAGATTTTCGAATCAAAGATAATTTTGAAAATGCAGGAGCTGCTCCAACGGACGATTTGTCCGACATGATGAGCTCTAAAGTTTCAAAAGCGATCGTTGTTATTGAATACGAATAGCAAGTAAGATATTTGCGCTAAAGGAGATTTAAATGAATCAAGATTTGATACAAGGAAAATGGAAAGAAATAAAGGGTGATCTTAGGTCTGCTTGGGGCCGAATCACTGAAGATGAATGGGAGCAAACTAAAGGTGACATGGGCGCCATAGCGGGACTAATTCAGCAACGCTATGGACAAGAAAAAAGTGAAATTACAGAAAAACTTTCGGGACTTTACGATAAATACCTTTCGGAACCAATAAGACGAAATACAAACTAAATTTTTTACCAAGGAGAAATTATGAATTCACCAACAGACAATACACAGATTTACAAAGAACTGAAGCAAACAGCATCTGATACGTTCAACTCATCTGATTTTTCAGCACAGTTTGATAAGGGTTCTGAGATGATCGAACAAAAAGTTAAAGAGTATGCAAGTGTAGCAACCGATTATGTGAAGCAAAATCCTGCTTATGCCATGCTTGGAGCTGCGGGACTTGGTTTAGCAGTCGGTGTTTTTCTGGCTCGTAAAAAATAATACACCCAATGGGGGCGAAAAAATGAAATCTTTTTTAGTATTTTTCTTTTTTTGTTTTACGGCGCAAGCTGAAATTCGTGCAGGCGGACTCTTTTTAGAGACCGCCCTAACTTATCAGAACGGCAGTTTAAATTTAAAATATCCTGCACCTGTGTCTGCCGATTCAAACGAAGATGTAAAAGGATATGGACTAGGTGCACGGCTTGGTGGGCATTTTGCTGATATTTTATTTGTTGCCGCCGATGTTCGATATGCTCAGCCAGATTATGAATCCAGCGCACTTGGTGGCGGAACTGCTAAGGCTCAAGCCTTAAACTATGGTGCAACACTGGGATTACAGACTCCATTTTTTGGAATTCGAGTGTGGAACACTTTTATTCTTGAGGGTTCATTAAATCCCGAAACACTGAACTTCGTGGATGTCGAATACAAAGGATTTAACGGCTACCGTATCGGTGGCGGTATTTATATTGCGATCATCAGTCTTAATCTTGAATATCAAGAAGCCAGATACAAGAGCACAAATGTTCAAAGTGCAGGCTCTTTCGCACCAGGTGCTTTGGATAACGTCAACGGAACCGAAAAAAGCTTCGTTTTTAGTTTATCTTTCCCTTTAGCACTTTGAAGTAAGTATTTTATTTGTGTAAACTAAATTCATGCCGTTTAAGAAAATCGCAAATCTTCGTTACCGCTTTTTTGATTCTTTAAGACATCGAAAAGACATTGATATTATCTTATCACAATCGCCAGAGCCTACAGCACCAATTAAACTGAGAACAAATTGGCTATTTGATTTGATCGATTGGATTCGCCGCGAAGGATCTTTGAAGAATGATCTTGATTTCTCAAGCGGTGCACCGCAGGCAGCCAGAGTTCGCTATTTATTACAAGTACTCGACCGAAACGTCGAGTGGAAAAAAAACACGGCCATCGTTCTTAGATCGATCATCCAAGACTGCAGGGGTCTTGAGTTGTTTATTGAAGTTGGATTATTTAGCCAAGATCATTTTCTTGGTGAATTCGTTCATAGACTTAATGAAAAATGGCTTCCACAAGTTCCGCATGACGACGATTTAGCATATATTTTTAAACAAAACTTTCAAGATCAAGAAGATTTCGAATGGATACGATTGCTGGATGAACCAACATTTATGCGCATCATCGATCTTTTCCACTTTTATGATCCGCATCAGGCGTCTGACGAAGTGAACTGGAACAGTTTAAAAAAAGACTGTGAGCAAGCCCTGCTGTTGCTTTCCGTGCAGGTTCAAGGTCTGGGCTTATCTGAAGATTTAAGAAAGCGATTCACAGATTCTAACTTTGAAAGATCTGCTTTTTATGAGCTTCCGGAATTAGTTAAAAAATTAATCACAGAGTCCGATAATAACCTAAAACAACTTTTAGCTCATGATATTTATAAGAAATTAGATATTTGCAAGTTGTCTCTGATTGAAGTGCAAAACGATTTAAATTTGAATGGTGTTAATATTCAAATTGTTTACAAAATCGAAAGGTTAGAACATTTACTAAAAAGAATAATCGATCTTTTAGCCCTGTTACAATCACAACCTTTAAATTCGGCGATGTTGTCTCTGTTTATTCAAAAACTGATTTCTGAAACGATCCAGAAAAAAAGTTTGTTCAGTTTTTTCAATCAGATATTTGCATTGTTATCTCGAAAAATTGTCGAGCGCCATGCCGAGACCGGAGAACACTACATCACCCGAGATCCCTCGGAGTACTTACGCTCTATCAAAAGTGCTATCGGCGGCGGGCTTGTCACATCTATCACGACTATTTTTAAATTTTTGATTCATCATTTGCATTTAGAAAACTTTTTTGGTGGCTTAATCACAAGCCTGAACTATTCAGCTAGCTTTTTAGTTATTCACTTTTCTCACTTTACTTTGGGCACGAAGCAACCAACGTCTACGGCCCCCGCTTTAGCGGCACGGATGGAGGCCGTCGATGACCCAGTCGCTTTGATGAATTTGACGGATGAAATTGTAAATATTGTAAGATCTCAGTTTGCTGCTATTTTTGGTAATCTTATCGGAGTCATCCCAGGAACAATTTTTGTCTGTTGGTTTTTTCAATTTTCTGCATCAAGTCCTTTACTCACGGCTAGTGAGGCCTCTGAGATCATTAGCAGTTTTTCAATTCTGAGCATGACTCCGGTATTTGCAGCATTCACTGGTGTTTTACTTTGGCTATCTAGCTTAATTTCCGGCTGGGTTGAAAACTGGTTTACATACCATAAAATTTCTCCGGCACTGGCGGCTCACCGCCGCTTTATTTTTATTTTTGGAAAATGTCGCGCAAAAACTGTTTCTCTTTTTCTTAAAAAAAATATTCTGGGTATTGCTTCCAGCATTTCTTTGGGCTTTCTTCTTGGGTTAGCTCCGGTGATTTTACAATTTCTTGGACTGCATCTTGAGGTTCGCCACGTTACCTTATCAACAGGTGCTTTCACAGCTGCTTTATTTTCATCGCCTGCGGAAAATTTCAGTTCTTTGCAGACTTGGCTTGCAGTTGCTGGAATTGTTTCTATGGGAATTATCAATGTCACGGTCGCTTTTTCATTGGCCTTATTGTTAGCGATCAAAGCGCGACACATACAAGCTCCCAAAAGAAAATTGATTTACACAGCAGTGTTAAGAAAACTCTACACCAACCCACTAGAATTCATCTGGCCGCAAAAAAGACAAAGCTAATTTCTGTTTGTCTGCAGAACAATCATAATTTTTTTAACAAAAAATTAGAATAGCCCCATAATTAAAACAGATAAAACATTTCTATTTTATCTGTTTTAATTTGGAGGGAAAATGCAGACAAAAATTGTGATCAGGGATTTTAAGTCATGGGAAAATTTGCAAGTCTATCTACAAACAACAATAGAAGATTCTATCCAGCCCTTTTTGAAGCAATTTCCAAAAACGGAAGTACAAGTCAGAGTCGAACAAGATAGACATCGTAGTGCCAACCGAAAGCCACATTTTAAATGCAGCGTTTTATTGAAATTAACTAGATCTAAACCGTTGATCCACGTTGAGCGTTCGGGGGATCACTTTTATAGCTGCGTGGAAGATGTCTGCCAAACTTTAAAAGATGTCTTAGGCAGAAGACATCGACAGCTTGCATCTTTACAGTCAAAACGAAGATTAAAAATAGCCGCAATTCCTTTAGTTGAAACCTATGACTAGACGAATTCCGTCATCATGAATTGTGATTTGTTTTTTTTGTACAAAGCGCCCAGAACCATTTTATATTTTTTTTTACTGACGCCAAAAAGTTTATAAATGGTTTCTGGTGTGGTTTTTTCATTCAGAGCTAAAAAGCCATTTTGCTCTGACAACATTTTCAATATAACCGGGGCAATGTCTTCTGCAGACTGATGACCGAAGCGACCTAAAGTAAGATCAATTTTTCCGTCTGCACGAATTTTTCCAATGTATCCCTTTAGTTTTTCACCATAGCTTAAGGGTTTAAAAACTTCATTCTGGTACAGAATTCCCATGGTAAGACCATCGACGATGGCTTTGAAACCTAAATCTGTCTTACGGTATATCCATAAATCGACTTCTTGTTGCTCTTTGAAGTGAGTCGGAGTTTTATCTAAAAACTTTTCGATGCGCATCGAAGCACATGGCCTTTCACTTTTATCTAAATAAGTAAAAACTAAAATAAGGTCACCAAGGAAAAGCTCTTCGGTTTGTTCTGAAAAAGGAAGTAAAATATCTTTATCCGGTTGCCACTGCAAAAAAGCGCCAACTGGACTTAACGACACGACTTTTAGAAGTTTGAATTCACCAGTGGTAGTAGGTTGTGATTCCATAGTCCTTTTTTATTGCAATGAGACAGAAATATCAAGCACTATTGAAGCATATGATCAAACAACGAATATCAGAAATATTACAGAAATATGAAACTCGACTTGAGATAGCTTTTTTCGTCGGAGGTTTTATCTTTGATATTTGGATGCTTGCAGCACCCGATGAGCTTTTCTCGGTTCTGCAACAAGCTTTTTATTTGCTCGTGATCGCAAGCTTGATTCATTTCGAACTTTTACATCGCTTGCAAACCTGGAGGCCGCATAGCTTTCTTTTGAAAATTTGGCCTTATCGCACGCTGGTGCTGCACTTCTTTTTAGGTTCACTGTTAAGCGTATATTCTCTTTTTTACATCAAGAGTGCTAGCGTTTTTAGTAGCATTGTTTTTCTGCTATTTATGATCAGTTTGCTATTTGCTAATGAGCTGCCATTTGTTAAAAAAGCCAACGTTAGTATTAAAGTTGGCTTGTATGCGATATGTCTATTTTCGTTCTTATCGATACTGTTCCCCATACTTTTTGGATTTGTTGGATTTGTTCCTTTTCTTTTTTCGCTCAGTTTCACTTTTCTATTATTTTATTTTCAGTTTTTACGGTTACGACTGTCCATTCCAGACCAAAGATTATTGATTCGTGTTCTTATGGCGCCAGCAGCCACAGTTTTGTCGTTATTTTTTGTTTTCTACTTTTTAGGGTGGATCCCGCCAGTACCTTTGAGCGTAAAATCTCAGGGAATTTATCATTTCGTAGAAAAAAAGAATAACGATTACCTGCTTTCTTTTGAACCAAGTTGGCCCTATTTTTTGTCTGAGGCAAACGATGATTTCAATGCCCGAGCGGGGGACAAAATCTATTATTTCGCACAAATTTATTCTCCTGCAAGAATTTCTGATGAAGTTGTCATTCACTGGTATCAGAAAAACAGAAAAAATGATTGGGAACTGATGGATAAAATTCCATTACAGACTCGGGGTGGTCGTGAGCTGGGGTTTCGTGGATTTGCGACGAAATCCAACTACACTGCGGGTTCTTGGAAGATAGAGGCACGTACGAGTTCTGGAATTGAAATTTCCAGACTTTATTTTAATGTCCATTTAACAGATGACATATCAGAAAGAAATTTCAAAATCATAACCAAATGAGCTAAAATCTCGGGATAAATTTGGCGCTTTTGACTGATTCGATCAGATCCAGAACATGACGATTTGATTTTTCATCAATTTCGATGAACTCAACTCCGCAGCCAGGGGGCATTTCTCCTTCGAAATCTTTGCGTACCCATTTAACTTGCCCGGTTCCCTTGATTTCGGCAGCACCTTCTTGAAACTGAATGCAAAAATCAATCTTACTTTCAATCGGGGGTAATTTGTCGGGCTCTAGGCTCATAAAAAAACCGCCCTTACCAATATTTAGCACGTGAGCTTCTTGTGCTTCCTGCAAACTAGAATAACTAAAATTGAGTTTTGCATACACCGATTGGCGCTCTTCACGCGACAAAAAGCGATCATTTTGAGAGCTTAAAAACTTTTTGATACAGGCTAGCAAATCTTTGAAGTCAAATGGCTTGTAAAAAACGGCTTGAACTCCCTTATCAAATGCTTGCTCTGCACTAATCGCACTGTAACCAGTGATAAAAATAACAGGGGGTTGGATCCAATTACGACTGCGGATACTTTCTAACAGTTCTACACCTGTCACCAGTGGCATTTGGACATCTGTAATGACCAAATCTATGGATTCTTTTAAAATAATGTCTAAAGCCTTTTGCCCGTCAGATGCAGTCAAAACTGTGTAACCACTCATATCTAGTCGCGTAGCTAGAATTTCAAGTAAGTCAGATTCATCATCAACTATTAATATTTTATACTTTTTGTTGTCCATTACTTAGCTCTCTAGACGGAGTGTCTGGTTGCAGTTGTAGCAAAGGTAATTGAATTATAAAACATGTATGTATTGATTTCAAATCAACATTTAAAAAACCGCCGTGCTCTTCAATAATTCCTTTTGAGATACTAAGTCCTAAACCAGTCCCTTTTCCGAGTGGCTTCGTCGTGAAAAAAGGTTGAAATATTTTTTCTAATATTAAATGGTCAATACCTTTTCCGCTATCAACCATGGATACTTCAACCATGCCTAAATTCTTTTTCAAGGTCACAGTTATCCACTTATCTTCGGTCGAATCCACGGCATCAGCTGCGTTGTTCAATAAATTTAAAAAGACTTGCATCAACTGGCTGGCTCGGCCTTCGACAAGCAGTTTTTTTTCAGCACTTTCAAAAATGACTTTAATCGAATTGGATTTAAATTTTTCGATGCAGATGGCAATCGTATCTTCAATAATGTTTTCTAAAACAACAGGCACTAGCGGATCTTTGTCCGAATTTCTTGAAAAAATACGAAGTCCATTAATAATATGTGCTATACGTTTCGTTGTGTCTTTTATTTTTTCTGCTGTTTTTTGCACAAGATTTAAAGATACTTTTTCACTATCTGAATCCGCTAGCATTTCGGCATGAGCCAAAATAATACTTAAAGGATTATTAATTTCATGCGCTATTCCACCAGCCATTGCTCCAAGAGCAGACATTCTAGCAGATCTAGTAATAATGTTCTGTTGATGATGAATCGTTTTTTGATCTTCTTTTTGCTGCGTGATATCTGAAAAAAACCAAACTCGACCGGTGAATTGACCCTTGTCATCTGTCATAGGCACGCTGTAACTTTTGAAAATGCGACCGTCTGTTAATAAGACTTCATCAGTGTTTTCTTCATGCTGCTGGAGTTGTAAAAAACATTTAATGAAATATTTTGGATCGCAAAAATTAGAAGCTATGAAATTTAATATTTGGTCGTTTGAATGAGAGCTCATGATTTCATCTGGAATTTTCCAGATTTGAACACATCGGGTATTTAAAAAATCTATCTTACCCTGAACAGACATGACAAGAACACCGTCAAAAAAAGCATTTAAAATTGACGGATATGAAATAGACACTGAACTTTTCTTTCGTTATTAGTCTTTGGTTTTTAATTTGGAATCGTGCTCTTTAATGAAGGATTTAAGCTCGTCAGCAATACTTAATAATTTATTCCATTGCTCTTTATACAAGGTGACAGGAAATCGACCCATTCCATAAACGGAAAGTGCACCCTTTTCACTAACTTTCATTGTCAAAGTGCCGCCGGATTTTTTGCTTTTCAAGGCTTCATTCTCGGCTTTCAGGCGTTCGATTTCTTCTTTTAAATGATCTGACATAGATACCTCAACTTTCAGCGTTTAGCGTAAAGGAGATTGGGCCCGGCATCAACAGGATTTAGTGTATTAACCTCTGAATTTTAATGTCAGACCTTTTAAAAAATACCGCAGAACTTGGTCGCCGCAATCTCGGTAATTTGCATGGTCTTTTTTTCTTAAAAATGCACTTAATTCAGAGCGACCGATGCGGTAGCCACCTTTTTCGATGAGTTCCAGCATATCCTGCTCTTTTAGCTGAAATGCCACGCGTAATTTCTTCAGTATTGTGTTGTTCGTGACTGGTAATTCCAAAGCAGGCTGTGGGCGGTTTTCATCACGGCCTCGGTTGAGATAAATTAACCCATCTAAAAAATAGGACATGAATTGGTCATCACAAGGCTGAAATCCGGGCTCATCCTCTTTTTTTAAAAAATCTTGAACTTCGCTTAAGGGAATATTCAAATCGGCCAATTCAGCAATATGCACAATTTTTTGATCATTGATATTTAGCAGGTAGCGAATACTTCTTAAAACATCATTATTTTCCATGCCTGATTTCATTAACATAATTTTAACCTGACCGCATGAAAAAATAACCCACTTCCGTAAATTTTGTTGCCTGAACAGTAGCAATCTATTTAGATCCGTACTTTCCTTTCGAAAGGGTTTGTACCGGATGAAAAATCTGCATTTACTGTTGTTATTAAGTTTCACCTCGTGCAGTCCTAAGGCTAACCTGACTTCGAATTTGCACCCGAATACAGATTCAGCGTTTCAAATAATCGGTGGCAAATTTATTCCTAAAAACTCAGCCATAGCGGCCTCTACGGTCGGTATCTATGATCAAAAAAATGACTTTACCTGCAACTGCCACGCTAATTACAGATACTGTCGCTATAACTGCTGCACACTGCATAGAATCAGAACCAGAACACATTCAGGTCCTGTTCGGTCTGGAATTATCTTCATTGATTGAAAGTCAGGATGTTGAAACACGCAGCCTTTTTATAAAACCAGTAACCGCAGTCCTAGTTCACCCGCTGTGGACAGTTGATCATAACAAGCCAGAGGAGTGGTCTGATTTAGCCCTGGTACGATTCACTGGTAAACTACCTGCAGGGTACAAGCCTGCAACATGGCTTGGTGATGAAAATGCTTTAACCACCGGAGCAAGTGTGACTGTAGCAGGTTTTGGAGCCACTCTAGTGAAAATACACCACATCAACGAAAAGAAATTTCCCAATTTAGAAAAAGCAATAGCCAGCGGCGAGATCGTCTGTGATGAAACGTTTGAAAATGAAAAAAAACGCTGTTACCGCATTGAGTTCTTGGGTGATGATGATTTGAAAATGACAATGGCTTTGATTGAATCGCGAAGCTTAGGTGAAGTTCGTTTGAATGAATCTCATGGTCATGGCACATGCGTCGGAGATTCGGGCGGCCCTGCGTTCGTTGAGAAAAATGGTATCTATTATTATTTTGGCCTCACCAGCCGTGGTAGCGACACCTGTGATGGTTACGGCATTTACACCAACGCCCTCCATTTCAAAACTTGGGTTGATGAAAGTATTCGCTTACTGAGCATTTCTAAGTAGCTGATGCAGCTACTTAGAATTTATTCGCACCAATTGCTTGGAACAATCAAGCGCTGAATGTCTCCGGCGCGCATCAATAAAAAATCATTTGAGCTAGAAACTCGAAACCGCTCGGTTCGCTGCGATTGTGATGCAACCATATTAACCTGACCATAACCTTCTGAATCTGTTCTCAACTCACCAGTTGTATTTTTAATAATCCAGCGCAAATTTTGATTTGCGACTGGAATGAGTTCGTCTTCCAGCACCCGGTTTGAAATTGTTCCCTCTGAGTTACGACACATTAGCTTAAAATGAATGACCACAAAATATTTGTTAGAACAGTTATCTGTAGCCGAATAACCAAATCCCACTTTGCACGTATTAAAAACACGTTCGCCATATCCAAGTTGGGCAATTCCCCTATCAAGATTTAGTAGACGCTGGATGGATTGGTAATCAATTTCTTGTGGCTGTGCACGATCAAAAACTTTGTTGCTGGCAGCTGTGTTATTCGTTTTTATTTCGGAGGTGCTTTGACATGAACTAAAGCAACTTATTGCGAAGATGCCAACGCAGATTTTTTTTAAAGTATTAACGGATTTCATATTTACATCTTCGTTACTGGTTCGATTTTTCCAGCTTTGATTATCGACATCCATACTTTATTTGAGCCACTATGATTGTTTTTGAAGGAAACGGCAAAACCTCCTAGATCGATAGACAAACTGTTCAGTGCAGATCTAAAACTATCACGCGTTAATTTAGGGCCCGCCGCCCTCAACGCCTCGACAGCCACTTTCGCAGAAATATAACCTTCAAGGCTGGTGTAATCATAATTTTTAGCTCCGAAATCAGCTTGATAGTCTTTGACGACAGGCACACTTGTATCCCACGGCGATGGGGTCACTTGCGAGATATAAATTCCATCTCCATCTGCGCCCAGTTCGCGAATTAAGGCTGATGTTCCTACAAATGAAACATTGAAATATTTTGATTTCAATCCAGAAGATTTGGCTTGTTTCACAAAAGCTGCAACGGCTTTGTAAGTACCGGCCATGATGATGGCTTCTGGCGCAGCTTCTTTTAATGCTTTAACTGATTCTTCAACAGCGATTGTGTTTCTTTGATAAACTCCCCGGCTGGTGACCGCTAATTTTCGCTTATTCAGCGCAATATTTATTCCATCTTCAACCGCCGCACCAAAAGAATCATCCTGAAGAAAAACACCAATTTTTTTTAATTTTAATTCATCCACAACACTTGTAACCAAAGCTTCAGTCTCATCATAGTAGCTGGCTCTAATATTAAAAACATTTTTATTTACAGGATCACGAAAGATTTCAGCACCACTTAAAACACCAACCAAAGGAATATCAATTTTATCAACTAAAGGGACAGCCACTTTCACAGTCGGTGTTCCTACGTAACCAAAAAGAAAAAAAGCTTTATCAACATCAATAAACTTAAAAGTATTTTCAACCGATTTTTCAGGTTCGTAAATATCATCTCGCGAAACGAAATTTATCGTTCGACCGTTAATACCACCCGACGCGTTTATTTTTTTAAAATAAGACATGGCTCCGGCTTTCATCGCGTTACCCAATGCAGCAGAAGGCCCCGAAAAAGCAGCGGACTGGCCAATGGTAATTACTTTTTCAGTAACGCCTTGTTCTGAGTGTCCAAAAACAGAAAATAGAACAATAAAAACTGCTAAACATAATTTAAAATTTGGAATTGACGTCATAAATTCTCTCCAGGTCCTGGTTTTAGTAATACCATAATAATAAAGGAACTAAATCTGTTGCACAACTGATAGTGATTAAGCCTAAAGACTAGTTGTTATCTTCTGTGTTCAGCAATTTTGGAAGAAGTCCGATAAAAGAATGTGCTGGAGATGCAATGAAAAGATGGTCCATTCGTAAAAAAATTTATGCTTTAGGAACTTTTTTAGTTTTGGGCGGCTTTATTTTAATTGCTGGTTATTTATTTTCAACGCAGCAGTCACTGAAAATCCAAACTGAAGCTAAAAAAGCTGCTGATTTAAGTGTTGGAACACAAACGTTATCGTTTTTATATGAACAGTCTGCTAGTGCTGTTCTTAAATACATCGCTAATCCGAATCAAACTTTATGGGATGAAAAAGTAGATGCCAATAAAGCTTCAGAGGAATTAACTGCTCAGTTAGTCATGTTGACCGCAGACACTGAAACGCTAGAGATGCTAACAAACTTGCAGAAAATTTCAAAAGATACCCTACAGCCCATCGATGAAAAAATATTAGTCATGTTAAACAACACCGATCGTGACGCTGTTTTTGAATACTACAATCAAGAATACGCTTTCATTTACGAAAAATTGCGTCTAGATCTTAAAAACGAGCGTGAAAAAGCAGATGCCTTGGTCACGAAAAATTTTGAATACCAAGAAAAAATATTCAAACGAAATGCTTTAATGGTTACATCCGCATTGATCGGTGGAATTACACTTCTGCTTTTTGCTTTGCTGCAAGGTGTCCGTTCGCTAAGTAGTTCTTTATTTGAAGTTACAACTAACTTAACGGATGCCAGTTCAAAAACTGCAGTTGTCAGTCATGGCCTGCTTTCGTCCAGCCAACAACTGTCTGCAAATGTATCTGTTGGTGCTGATTCTTTCGAAGAGATCGTTGCTGCACTAGAACAAGTTGCTAGCATGGTCAGAATGAATGCGGAACATGCAAAAGAAGCTGCAGCTCTATCACAAAGCAGTTATAAATCTGCTGAAACTGGTGAAATCGAGATTAAAAGTTTAATCATATCCATCAATGAACTTTCAAAAAGTTCTCTAGAAATTCAAGATATTACATCCGTCATCGATGACATTGCTTTTCAAACTAACTTGCTCGCGCTAAATGCTGCAGTCGAAGCGGCCCGTGCTGGTGAAATGGGAGCAGGTTTTGCCGTTGTTGCTGATGCAGTTCGAAGTTTAGCACAAAGAAGTGCAACAGCTGCCAATGACATTACAAAATTAATAAAGCAAAGTGTTTTAAAAACTCAAAAAGACGCGAAGGCTGCAAACGAAAGCGGAATTATTCTTAAAGAAATTGTTGAATCCGTAAAAAAAGTTGCTGCTTTGAATGAAGAAATTGCTTCAGCCAGTGCTGATCAGTCCAGCGGACTTAGCCAGATTAGTATAGCAATGAATCAGCTGGATGAAACAACACAGACCAATGCAAGTTCTGCCAGCCAATCGGCAAAGTCATCAGAAGAGATGTCTATACAAGCCGTTGTTCTGCAGGAAATGGTACAAACACTAAAAGTAATCATTGAAGGTTCTGGCGCTACTTCTGGCACGACTTCGGATCACGCTGCTGTTTCACAATCATTAGATCAAGACGACGCAGAACATTCAGATTCTAGCGCCGCTTAATAAAAAATCTTAAAATAAAGTTCTGGTCACGGCTTTGCAGCTTTCTTGTTTTGAAACTTAAAACAAGGAGATTAAAAAATGCCAAATAACACACAATCTGGAAATATGAGCCAATCCGCGAGTACAAAAATGACAAACACGAAGTCTAATTTAGAAAACTGGTTGAACTTGCCACCAGCCATGCAAATTTGTATTCAAAATTGCACTGAATGCTACCAAATGTGTTCACACTTGGTGGATCACTGTTTAAGTAAAGGCGCAAAACACGCTGATTCCACGCATGTGAAACTGTTGTTGGACTGTGCGCGTGTTTGCAACTTGTCGGCTGATCTGATGATCAGACACTCTGAATTTCATAGTTCTGTTTGTGAAGTCTGTGCTGAAGTTTGCATGGCCTGCGCGGACAGTTGCGAATCTATAAGTAAAGATGATGCCATGATGCAGGCCTGCGCTGATATCTGCCGGAAGTGTGCAACTAGCTGTGGCCAAATGGCAAAAAAACATTAGTTGAAATTAAAATAATTCTTTGCAGGCAGCCTCTGGATTAAGATTTATTATTTTTTGCACTTCAGTCAGCATCGATTCACAAGCCGGCGAAACCTGAGCTGTTCGTCGGTTGATTGGACCAAAGTGTGACCTGCGAAGTCGGATCAAAGTCATCGCGTATTCAGTCGCAAATGCTGGACATTTTAAATTAAATTCTTGGTATTTAGCCCCTTCTCCGGACCCTAAAACACCGCGTGCTTTGCAATTAGCACCTTCTTTAAAAACTTCTAACAAGCATCGTTTTGGATTTTTCAAATATTCGTCATAAAGTCTTGTTAATTCGTTAGAAGCTTTAATCGAATCGAAACTGGCTTGAAAAAGTCCAGCTTCGGCCTCTGATGACGTGCGGTTCGAACCGGCTGCTACATCCCAGCCTTCGCAGTACTTGCCAGAACTTTCTTTCATTCCAAGGCCCATACCGATCGTGTACGTGGCATGCAACGGGTTTTCACCTGTATCGTTCGTGATAAATCCCAACCGAGAAAGTATATCTTGGTAATGCGCTAACACATCTTTTTTCGCATCGTTTGAATTTGCACTTGCTAGCACCACTGCAGCAGCAGGTTTTGGTACTCCGATCGCTTTCAATCGACAGACACTGCGCGCGTAACTTAGCGCCATCCCTTTTGTGTAGCCTGCCGGCGATCTGCCTCGACTTGTCCAGTTCACTTTTGCACACGAAGATTTTGCTGCTAAATCTTTTAGTTGGTTTGTATATAGCGTCAAACTTGGTTTTGGGATTGTTGGCAAAGTCTGAGTTTCGGTTGGTGGATTTACGTTATCTCCGAATTCAGAGTTTTCAGTACCAGGTAAGATTTCGGACTTGGGGGCACATCCGTAAAAAGATGATGACGCTATTAAAAAAATGATTAGACTTTTAGATTTATTTTTTGATGTCTTCATGACGTAGGTTTCGGTATTTTTATCGCAGAAATTAAATGACTGAATAACTGTGAATAAATTTGACGAAAAAACACCTGTCCGCAAGACCTATGGCGGGTTTTAGCTCTGGTCGCCACCAGCTTGGTTAATTTACTATTATCCGCGCCCCGACCATCATATTCATTCCGCAACCAAAAGCAATTTCACCATTTTTAACAGTCCCGATATCTACTGAAACCATTTTGTTTAATGGCAAATCTTTTTTGATTTTTTTAGAAGGAACTTGCACCTGAGTTGCACACGTTGAATCTGTTTTACGAGTGATATTTAAAATCACATTTGAGCCCGGCTTCACAGTGATGGTACTTGGCTCAAAACCATTTTCGGTGACTGACACTTCCGTTTTCACGGTTTCAGCTTTTTTAGATTCTGCAGCATAAATTGATAAACTACTGAAAATAACCACAACAGATATAAATATTTTTTTCATTAAAAACTCCTTTTAGTTAAAAATTTAAATAACTTGCTTCCAATTTATTTTAAAATGTGAATGCGCTTTCCAAATATAGTAAATAACTGGATAAATAATAAGTTCTAATAAAAATGAAGTCAAAAGCCCGCCTATCATTGGCGCAGCAATTCTTTTCATGACATCACTTCCTGCCCCGACTGACCACATGATCGGAATTAATCCCATAAATAAAGCTGCAACAGTCATCAGTTTGGGCCGCACACGGTGTACGGCTCCTTCAATGATGGATTCCTTTAAGTCTGTGGGCGAATTCATTTTTCCACGCTTTAAGCGGTCTTCAAAAGACATGTCCAAATACATCAACATGAAGACGCCAGTTTCAGCATCTAGGCCTAGCAACGCTATTATGCCGACCCAAGTCGCAATTGACATATTGTAACCAAGAAACACCAATAACCAAACGGCTCCAATTATTGAAAACGGCACTGCCAACAAAACGATACCCGTTTTTACCCAAGATTTTGTGTTAAAAAATAGTAAGAAAATTATTAATAATAAAGTGAGTGGAATAACCACTTTTAATCTTTGCTTAACCCTTTCCATATTTTCGAACTGGCCACTCCACGAAATTAAATAACCCTCTGGAATTTTAATTTTTTCTGAAACTAAATCTTTTGCAGATTTAACAAACGAGCCGATATCCGTTTTTGTTGTATCTAAATCGACGTACACGTAACCGACCAAGGATGCGTTTTCATCACGGATCATACTTGGACCATCTTTGAAATGCACTTTAGCTAAAGCACTTAACGGAATCTGCGCACCGGTCGATGTGGTGATTAAAACCTGACGAATACTTTCTATATCTTGACGAAATGCCGGAGCTAAACGCACTTGAATTGGATAACGCTCGCGACTGGCAAGAATCTGAGAAACATTCTCGCCGCCTACTGAAGCCATCGCTTGATCCTGCGCATCTTTTAGCGAGAGCCCATAAAATTTTAATTTCTCCCGGTCAAAATCAACGTCTAAGAAATAACCACTTGCAATTCTTTCTGCGATGACTGTGCGAGTCCCCGGTAAATTTTTAAGTTCTTTTTCGATATTTTCGCCGATAGTTTGAATGGTTTTTAAATCAGGGCCAAAAATTTTCACACCGATGGGACTTCGAATTCCAGTCGACAGCATATCGATTCTATTTTTGATTGGCATCGTCCAGATATTTGGCATTCCTAAAAAAGATAGCTTTTCATTCATTTCATCAATCAGCTGATCTTCTGAAATTGTCTCGGGCCAAACAATTTGAAATGGAGCTTTCAGTACGTTTGGAATAGATGAATACCACCGCATATTCTTACGCCATAAATTTTTTTCTTTTAAAACAATTGTGGTTTCAACCATACTTAGCGGAGCGGTGTCGGTCGACGTGTCTGCCCGACCTGCTTTTCCAAAAACAGTTTGAACTTCAGGAAATGATTTTAATATTTGATCTTGCTGAGTAAGAATGCGCTGCGCTTCTGCGACAGAAATTCCTGGCATAGCTGTTGGCATGTACAAAAGGCTTCCCTCGTGCAAAGTCGGCATAAATTCTGACCCTAAGATCATAAATCCTGGAATAACCGAAATCATTCCAACAGCAGCAAAAGCCAACGTTTTTCGTTTGTGCTCTAGGACCCAGTGTATAACTGGTTCGTAAATTTTAAAAATACGTTTACTGATGGGATGACGGTGTTCTGAATAATAAGTTCCAACGAATAAAGTGTTACCTAATTTATTTAACCATTTGTATTTTGAGTTATAAAGATCTTTTCGCGCAAACAACATACGTATTGCCGGATCTAAAGTTATCGCAAGAATGGCTGCAATCGCCATCGTTAAATTTTTAGAAATTGCAAGGGGCCTAAACAGGCGACCTTCTTGATCCACTAAGGTGAAAATTGGAATGAAGGCAACTGCAATAAGTAGCAAAGAAAAAAAGACCGATGGTCCTACTTCTAATAAAGCTTCAAGGCGCACTTTAAAAAAATCTTCCTTACGTCCGCCTTCGTCCCAAAGCTGAATTTTTCGGTACGCATTTTCAACTTCGACAATGGCTCCGTCGACGAGGACTCCAATGGAAATAGCGATACCAGCTAAAGACATAATGTTCGAACTTTGTCCGATAATATAAAGCGGAATAAAAGCTAAAATAACCGAAATAGGAATCGTTACGATCGGAACTATTGCCGACGGAATATGCCAAAGAAAAATTAAAATAATAAGACTTACGATAATCAGTTCTTCAAGCAACGTGCTTTTTAGCGTTGAAATAGCACGGTCAATAAGATCAGATCTATCGTAAACTGGAACTATTTTTATTCCGTCAGGCAGTGCCTTTTGAATTTCTTTTAATTTCTCTTTAACTGATGAAATAACGCCAGGTGCATCACCGCCTTGGCGCATAACAATGATTCCACCGACGGTATCACCTAGGCCATTAAAATCTGTGATTCCACGCCGCATCTCAGGCCCTACTGAAACAGTGGCTACTTGCTTTACTAAAAGTGGAGCCTGGCTTCGTGAGTTATACATCACAACGGCGTTCTCTATATCTTCAACTTTATCAACAAGGCCACGGCTTCGCACCATGGCTTCGGTACCCGAAAATTCAATCGTGCGGCCTCCGCTTTCTTGATTGGAATTTTTAACGGCCATCATGACTTGATCCATGGTCACTTGAAACAGAGCAAGCTTTGTTGGATCGACTTTCACTTGGTATTGCTTTACAAATCCACCAACGGCAGCAACTTCAGCGACACCTTGAACCGACTGTAACTGAAATTTAATCAACCAATCTTGCATGGACCTTAAATCGGCAGAGTTAAATTTTCCCGTTTCATCGACCAACGCATATTGATAAACCCAACCCACACTGGTGGCATCAGGTCCAATTTCTGTTTTTACTTCGCTTGGAATTTGCGATGATATTCGGTTCAAACTTTCAAGAACGCGGGTCCTGGCCCAGTACAAATCTGTGCCATCTTCAAAAATAACATACACATAGGAAAAACCATAATCTGAAAATCCACGCACAGATTTTACTTTCGGCGCACCCAACATAGCAGAAACTAACGGATAAGTGACTTGATTTTCTAATATATCTGGCGATCTGTCCCACTTTGAATAAATGATCACTTGCGTGTCTGAAAGATCAGGAATTGCATCCAGCGGAATTCTATTCATCGAGACCAAACCAATAACCAACAGCGCGGCCGTCAGCATGATGACTAAAAATCGATTGTGCGCAGAAAACTCAATTATTTTTTTAATCATTCGCACCACGAATTTTGGATTCAGAATCTAGTAAAAAATTGGGACCAGAGCTAATAATGTCACCTTTTTTTAGGCCACTTAATATCTCATAAAAACCTTCTGTTTTTAAACCAAGCTTGACCGTTTTTGCAGTTAATCGATTTTCTGCACCAAATAAATAAACCAAATCGCCAGAACCCGTGTGCAAGACTGCACTTTCAGGAATTGCCAGGCCTTCTTTCAGTTCAATCAAAACGAAACCACTGAAGCTAGTTTCTGATAATAAGTTTTTTGGACCTTTTTGGATATTGCCTACGACTCGCACGGTTCTGCTGGTTGGATCAACTGTAGAATCGATCGAAGTTATAACTCCGTTAATACTCTCATCGACCAAACTACTACTTTCACCGATAAATTTAAAACCTGGTTTTATATGGCGAAGATCTTTTTCGTAAATTTGAAAAACAGCCGTTGTTGATGAAAGTATGCGACCTGAAATCGGAAGGCGCACATTTAAATTCATCACTTCAACGGTCGTTTTTTGAATACCAATCAGTTGCATTTGCTCATCAGTGGCCGTGACGCTGGACCTTTTATCTGTGGACGGCGTTCCCACAGCTGCAGCACCAATTTTGTCTTTCGTTTTTTTTACCTGAACTAATTTCATATGACAGATCGGACATTCTCCAGCATGGTCTTGATGAATTTGCGGATGCATCGGACACGTGTAATAAGAACTATCCGAAACATTTTCCATGTTGCCGGTTTTCACATCTACATTTTTATCAGCAAAATATTTTACTCCCCAAATACCCACAGCCATCAAAATAAACAGCCCAACTATTAATTTTACTTTATTCATTTGCAGATTCCTTCAACGAAATGTATTTTTCTAATTCAGCCACAGATTTTTCAAATTCTAAACGCAGATCAAGGGCCTTTAGTTTTAGTTCTGGAAATACTTCCATCGTTTCGCGGTGATCTTGCAAAGTTTCTAAATCGCGGGGGACGATATTATGCGCAAGTTTCATTCTTTTTTCAGCACGCGGAATTAATTTTTGAATCAGAATATCAAGCTGGCGTTTCAAAGATTCTGTTCGACTTACCAAAGCGGATCTTTCCGCGTCACGGCTGCGTTTTTCTTTTGATAATTCATATTCACCCCTTAACAATTCTTGACCAGCTTGCTTTGATACGCTGTAGGGTTCCCAAAAAAATAAAAACGGTAAAGTCACTCCGACCATCACTTCGTTATATGGTGAATTCATCAGCGTCTTGTCTATTTGTTTGTACTTTATGCTAAAATCCGGAAGCCAAGATGAATTAGCTTCTGACTTTTTTGCTTTTAAACTTTCCAGATTAAGTTCTTTTGCTTTAAAAAAATGACTTTCTTTTAAATCCATCAAAGTTGGGACTTTTGAAACTTCAGGCTCTGTAGCTGTTATTTTAAAAGTAGTATCTGCATTAATTAATGAAGCAAGCTTTAACTGACTTTCAAAAATCGACTGCTTCGTAAATTCGATTTCTGCATCCAACAAATCCAAATCAGATTCGGTCTTTAACAAATGAATCGTTGCAAAGCTGTCAGACCGTGCTTGAGATCTTGCTAACTTTAGATGATTTTGCAAAAGTGATTTTTTTTCTTGCAGTAAAGCTAGTTTCTGTTGGTTTTGCCAATGCTCCAAATACGAAACTTTAGCATTTAGTAAAATTTGCCTTTGAGAAAAAAAATTTAATTGTTTTTGTGCCTGAAATTCATATTTTCGCGCCGAACGGTTGGCAAACAACTTGGTTGGAAACGGGATCATTTGACTGACTTCAAAGCCAGAGGAAGAACTGCCATCCACTTCCGTCATCTTAATTAATCCTAACATCGGGGGTGGAAGTCCTAAACTGGCCGATCTGGCATCCGAAGCTTCGACTTTCACAGCTTCGATTTTAAGATCTAGATTTTGCTGTTTTACTTGGTGAAGAAACTGATTCAAACTGAGATTTTCTGCTAGAATCGGTTGAGATATAAATAAGGCCAAAAGAACAAGCAGTTTTGAATTCATACAGACTATTACGAAGCAAAAATAGAATTGTGACAAGTTGAAAATTGCGACCCGAAAAGGCAAACAAAAAGTTATCCAATGACAGCGGTAAAGAAACTTTCTACGCTGAACAAAACCAAGGGATCAAAGCTTGATGTTTCCGCTGACCGTCATTTTTATTTGTTTACTATTGAACGCAATTTTATCCTGCGTGGAAATGGCCTTTGTTACGGTCTCAAAACCGCACCTTCGAAAACTGGTTAATAACGGCGACAAATTAGCACTAAAAGTTTTGAACCTAAGATCTAATCCCGAACGCATTCTTTCGGTTTTACAGATCGGTATAACGCTGGTTGGTGCCATTTCTGCAGCCGTTGGTGGTGCGGGGGCTGAAGAAAGTTTAAGTCCAATTTATCAACGTTATTTTAACATTTCAGAACAACTGGCTGAATCTTTAGCTATTGTAACGATCGTTATTCCGCTAACGTACTTCTCTGTGGTGATCGGCGAACTTGTTCCAAAAACGCTAGCGTTACGATTTCCAATGAAATTTGCAAAACTAGGCACATTTTTTCTAAGTGGAATGGACAAGTTTTTCTCGCCAGTCGTATTTTTGTTAGAAATTTCAACCAGGCTTATCATCACACCCGTCATCAAACTGTTAGGTTCTGAATCCGTCGTTACAGAATCTTCATCGATTGATATCGACGGGCTTTCAGAAACTCATAAACAATATGTTATTAATTTAATCGCCGTTGAAAAAAGAAAACTAAAAGAAATCGTCGTCCCTTGGGAAGAAGTAACAAAAATAGAAAAATCAGCCCATTTTACAGAAGTCATGGATCTAATCAGGTCTGCAATGCACACGCGTATACCAGTTGTTGAAGATGGCATTCCAGTCGGAGTTTTACATGCCAAAGAATTTATTTCTGAAGTAGAAATTTCAAAAATCAGTTGGAACCAGTTGATCAGGCCGATTATATTCCTGGGTTCAGAAGATCCTATTCTTAGCGCACTAAAAATACTTCAAGCCAAAAAAAGCCATATGGCTATCATCAGAAAAAAAGGTGAAGTTCTAGGAATAGCCACGATCGAAGATATCGTCGAAGAAGTCGTAGGCGACATTCACGACGAAAGCGACAGTCCAAATGTACTTTTATCTTCCAATTCAAAAATCAGAACAATGCACCTGCCTAACAAGTAGTCATACGATTTAACAAATTCTAGTTGCCAACAATTACCGTTTGAAATAACCCATCTTTAACAGAGGGGTTATTTATGAAATTGATTTTTTCTTTGCTCGTTTTATTTTCATCAACAGCATTTGCTGGTCTTAGCGAAGACTTCGATAGACTAAAAAACAAAGGCCGCGATCTTGAACCCGTTGGCGCTATTTGCGAAGAAGTTGCACAGTTGATGTTCGCCGAAAAATACCCTGAACCTAGTTACAAAGTCGTCACAGGAATTGAATACAGTGATGAAGAACGCACTCTGGGTGAACTTGATATTATTGTGTTTAATAATACCACCCAAAACGTGGATGTGGTGGCCGAAGTAAAATGTTGGAAAAGTGCAAAAGGCGGATTAAAAAAAGCTATAGAGCAACGAAAGCGTTTTCTAACGAACGTGAAATCCAGCAAGGCATTAAAATTTAAATGGCTAGATGATCCAAAACTGAAATTAGCGAAAACTCAGTTCAATAAAGTTTTGCATTTCTACTCGGTTGCACAAAGCGGAACTGTCAGCGCGGGATTTGATTACGAATTACCGTATACCTTACGTGAATTGATGCAGTTAAGAGACGACATTTTAAGATGCCAGGCATCTGGCAACTGTAAAAAATCTGAGTAGATTTCAAGTCTCAAAGCGGTTATATTAGCTCTGGCTTGCTGGTTTTAAATTTAGCTTGCAAATGTCCCTTTAATGGGACATGCAGCTACCCCGATACTGAACCTATAAAAACCGTTGCCACTGGTGTTTTTGAAATTCGCGTAAAAGATGCTAGTGGAATTTATCGCGCATTTTATTTAATTAAAACTGAAATTGGCATATTGGTATTTCATTCATTTAAGAAGAAATCACAGAAAACACCGCAGCATGAAATTGATACTGCCAGATTAAGGCTAAACGCTTATTTAAAGGAGTTTGAAAATGAAGACGACTAAAAGCAGAAAACGACCTGTAGGTGCAAAAAATTCTAAAGAAATCGCCGCTGCTCTTGGTATTGATTCAGAGACTGATATCGCTTTAATGGAATACAAAGCTTCACTTTCGACATTAGCAGCGAAAGTAATTGAAAATTCCGGCCTAACTGTAACTGAAATCGTAAAGCGATCTTCTGTTGCTAGATCAAAAGTTTCAGCCATCAAGAATGGCGCGCTTGCTGGGATCTCTAGTGATCTATTTTTAAAAGTTATCGCCGCCGCTGGTGGGCGTGTTACTTTTAAATTAGCGAGTTAGATTTTGGGATTATCAAAATGTAAGTAGCATAAAATTAGAAAAAAATTATATATATGCTATCTGGGACTGGGTTGAATTCAGGGCGTATTGAACTCAAGCTTCCAAAAGGTGTCAAAGTCTACCTTGGATCACCGGACATTCAACGGTGATCCACTGAAGAAAAAAATTTATCTTACCAAAACATTTCTAAACTGCCATGGATCTTCACGGTCAATATCTTCCGGGAAAAAGCCAGGGCGATCTGTTAACGGATTCCAGTCTGTGTAGAAACCATTTACCGGACCCAGGTAAGGAATTTGAAACTGTAAACAACGATCGAAATCCATTTCGTCAGCTTCAACAATACCCGCTTGCGGATTTTCTAAAATCCAAGCCATGCCGGCAATAACTGCTGAAGTCACTTGTAAGCCCGTTGCGTTTTGATAAGGCGCAAGCTTTCTTGTTTCTTCGATGGTTAATTGAGATCCGTACCAGTATGCATTTTTTGCATGACCATAAAGTAAAACGCCAAGTTCATCGTGACCATCAACGATTTCATTTTCATCCATAATATGTTGCTGTGACTGACGAACGCCAGCACGGCCAAACATTTCTTCTAAAGATAAAACAGCATCGTCACTTGGATGGTACGCATAGTGACATGTTGGACGGTATTCAGGATTTGTTCCGTTACCGACTGTGAAATAATCAGCGATCGATATAGATTCATTGTGTGTGACTAAGCGGCTGTACTGCGCGCCGACTGTTGGACACCAGCTACGAACGCGGGTGTTTGCACCTGGTTGTTGTAAATAAATAGCAGCTTGGCAACCTGATTCATGGCGGTTTGCGTTTGCAGGAAGCCATTTCTCGAACGTGCCCCAACCTAATTCTGCTGGCTGCATTCCTTCACTGACAAAACCTTCGACTGACCACGTGTTCACAAAAGAATCTTTTGGCTTTGCGTTCACGCGGTGCTGGGTATCACGCTCAGCAATGTGAATACCCTTCACACCCGTCTTTTGCATCAACTTTGCCCAGTCTTCTTTTGACTTAGGTAGTGTGTAAGAAATTTTTAAATCATTCGCTAAATTTAATAAGGCTTTTTTAACAAACCAAGAAACCATTCCGGGATTTGCTCCGCAGCAAGAAACAGCTGTGATGCCGGTAGGACTTTTTATTTTTTCTTCTAAGATGGTTTCACGAAGAGCATAATTCGACCTTGCAGAGGCTTTCATGGTGTCATCGAAATAAAAACCAGCCCAAGGTTCAACAACGGTATCGATGTAGAACGCACCGATATCACGACACAATTTCATCACAGCAAGTGAACTGACATCTACCGACAAGTTCACGCAAAAACCAACGCCAGATTCAGTTTTCAATAACGGAGTTAAAATCTGTTCATAGTTTGCAGCCGTTAAACCGGTGTGCATAAATTTAATTCCACGGTCGTCTAATAATTTACGATCACGGTCGCTTGGGTCGATGACAACAAGTCGGCTTTTGTCGAATTTAAAATGTCTTTCTAATAGCGGTAAACAGCCGCGCCCGATCGAACCAAAACCAATCATCACGATAGGACCCGTAATTTCGCCGTAGTTCACGCCAATTTCAGTTGTTGAATTATTATGTTTCGCACTCATAAATACTCCTCTTTAATTTTTTTAATGACAGTTTCAATTTTTTTCACGGACGACGGCGCTATGAAAATAGCATCATCACCAGAAATAGTTCCCAATATACCTAAAGTTTTTTTCAAATTATCTAAGTGTGCAGCCACTAAACTGGCTGATCCTGGTGTCGTGTGAAGGACGATCATGCTTTCGTTCGCTTGAATGTCTGTGACAAGACCACTTAAATCATGAGTCACCCGCGTGGTAAGTGCTCGGTGATCTTCTGGCAGTCGGTAAATAATTTCACCGTCTGTGTTTGTTGTCTTGATCGCACCGATACGACGTAAATCTCGGGACACTGTGCTTTGTGTAACATCAAACTTTTTTTCTTTCAGACCTTCGCAAAGATCGTCTTGCGTGCTGGCTGATTCTGTACGAATCAACTGGCGCAGCATCGTGAGACGTTCTTGCGTTTCGTTTTTAGATTTAACAAGCTTTTCCATGCATGGCCTCGCTTTCACAAGCAACTTTTGCACGAACTGCAGTTAATAAAGTTCCGATTTTCACATCTAAAAGTAAACGACTGGCGCTGCTAGCATGCATCACACGAACGTATTTAATTCCTGATTGCACCGCCATCATCATGGCTTTTACTTTTGTGCTCATGCCGCCGTGAATGATTCCGTCTTCGATGCGCTGATTGATCCAATCACTGCTGACTTTTGGCACCAATTGTTTTTGTTCGTCTAAAATTCCGTTTTGATCGGTTAGAAAAACTAATTTTTTTGCTTGGATTGCGATCGCAATTTGCGTTGCTGCCCAGTCGGCGTTGATATTGTATTTGGTGGCGGTGTTATCTAAACCAATCGGTGCGATCACAGGAACATAAGAGCCAAATTTAGAAAGGCACGCATCAATCGCCGTTGTATCGACGAATTCAATTTTTCCGACTTGCTGTAATTCAAGGCTAGCCTGAGAACAAAATAAAATTTTATCTGCAGCACCCGAAAGGCCAACCGCTGAGATTTTATTTTCCTTTAAGTGATTTACTAAAAGCGAATTGATATTGCCTGCTAAGACTTGCTCGATGGCGCCCATCATTTCTGGTGTGGTTTGACGTTGGCCATCGATGAATTGCCATTTAATATTCCGACGAATTAATTCTTCATTGATCGCAGGTCCGCCACCGTGAACCAATACCACGTTGTAGCGTCTTTTTTGATAACCCTTAACCAAAGCAGCTAACTGCATCAAGGTGTCTGGATTTTGTAAAGCCGACCCGCCAAGTTTAATGACGATTTTTGGTTTCATCATGAATACTCCGTATTAATGTCGATGTATTTTCTAGACAAATCACAGCCCCAAGCAGTGGCTGCAAATTTTCCAGAATTTAAATTCACTTCAATTTTTACTAAAGCCTGCTTCAATAAAGCTTTCACTTCATCTTTTACAATCGCTGTCGGCTGACCTTTTTCAAAAATCAGAATACCTTGTAATTTCAAAGTCATGCGGCCCAGTTGCTCCGCGGGTACTTGCTCAGCGCCTAGGCGTGCTAAAATACGACCCCAATTAGGGTCTTCACCGTGAATCGCTGTTTTAATTAACGGCGATAATGTCACTCCGCGAGCTGCGCGTTTTGCTAACGCTAAATCAGCTGCACCCTTAATCTGAACTTCAATTAATTTAGAAGCGCCTTCACCGTCAGCAGCGATTGATTTTGCTAAAAATATCGCGATGTCTTCAACAACCGCTTCAAATTTTTGAATGTCTTTTTCTGTTTCTAATGAAACGCCACTAGCACCGTTAGCCATCAAAAAACAACAGTCATTCGTTGATGTGTCCCCGTCAACACTGATCATGTTGAAGCTAACATCTGCGGTTTTTTTAATAACTTCAGCAGCATGAGCTTTAGTAACTACAGCGTCTGTCAGTATGTACCCAAGCATGGTTGCCATGTTTGGATGGATCATTCCTGATCCTTTACCGATTCCAGTAATACGAATGGTGCCCGTCGATAAAGTCACGCTGGCAGTGACTGTTTTCGGAACTAAATCCGTTGTTAAAATCGCTGTTGCAAAACTTTCTGCAGCATCGTTCGCACGAGACACAAGGTCTGGCATGCACGGAAGAATTTTTTCTGTGTCTAATTGCTCGCCGATTTTACCAGTGCTTGCTACTAAGACTTGGTTCACATCACACTGCAAACTTTTTGCAGCGGCAGAAACCATCATCATGTTTTTTTCTATACCCTCAGTACCTGTTGCAGCGTTCGCTTGACCACTATTTGTTAAAATTGCACGAATGTTATCGGCAGGAAGTAAAGCCTGCGTGTATAAAATGGGCGCTGCTTTACATTCATTCAATGTAAACACACCAGCAACAACAGCTGGTCTGTCTGATATAAGTAAACCCATATCTGGGCGGTATCTGCGAACTCCGCAGTTGACTCCGCTTGCTAAAAATCCTTTTGGCAGTGGTGTACGACGAACGCCTGGCCCTGGTGTCATATCATGACCTCCAAATGATCTATTCCTGTTGTTACTGATAGATCTGAAATACGGTTAAAATTTTCAATAGCCTGACTAGCAGCACCTTTTAATAAATTATCAATACAAGAAAATAAATAAAGCTTTGATCCGACCACCTCAAAGCTAATATGAGTGCGTGCAGTGCCCACAACTTTTTTAAGTGATACCAACTGCGATGATTCTTTCACGGAACCAAAACTAACAAGCGGATAATCGGCATAAGCTTTTGCGAAAGCGGCTTCAACATCTTTGATCGTTTTATTTGGTTGCAGCTGACAATAAAGACCCGCAATTATTCCGCGACGAACTGGCAACAATGAAGTTACGAAGTGCGCATCGATTTTCTGACCGGCAAATAATTCGAGTGTCTCGTTTATTTCTGGATGGTGTTGATGTCGGCCAACTTTGTAAGGAAGGCATTCGCCATCAACTTCTGTAAATAATAAATTCTCAGTCGCTTTTTTTCCCGCACCCGTAGAACCAGATTTTGCATCAATCACGATGGACTCAGTAAATACCAACTGGTTTTTCAAAACAGGAATTAATGCCATACTAACAGCTGTTGCAAAACAGCCCGGGTTTGCAATTAGTGTATCTGTTGTCTTTGCAGGACCTGACCACGGGCTTAAACCGTAGACGGCATTTTCAAGACTAGCTTTTTCGGCGTGAGAAAAACCGTACCACTTGGTGTAGTCATTCTTTTTCAAACGAAATGCGCCGCTCAGATCAATTACTTTTTTTCCAGCAGCAATTATTTTTGGTGCCAGCTTCAAAGAAACTTCTGCAGGCGTCGCTAAAAAAACAACGTCAGTTAAATGATTAAAAATTTCTGTATCAGGTAAACACGTTACCGCCGAAGCTTTCGCACTGCTTAAGTAATCTGTAAGTTTAAATTCTGAAGTTGCAAAACAATGAGTTAAGTTTGCTTGAGGATGAGTTAACAAAAGACGAACTGTTTCTAAGCCTGTGTAACCTCGAGCGCCAACAACAGAACAAGACAATTTTTTTTGTTCTTTAGTTGTTTTCATTTTCGGCCCTCCGGTTTGGTTCATCATTACTTACAAACACCCAGTCAAACTTACTTCTATCAATAGCATCTATTAAAAGCTGCTTGGATACTACATAATTATTCAGTACGCATGCATATTTAGGCACTTTTATGCATCCGTCAACGTTTTAATTGCTTTTAAATAATGATTCCTGCATAAATAATCTCTCCAACATTTGCTAAAAAACCAGGAGTTTTTCCGTATGAAATTTAGATTTCCGATTGTCATTATCGATGAAGATTTTCGCACAGAAAACGCCAGCGGCACTGGCATTCGCGCTCTGGCAGCGGCTTTTGAAAAAGAAGGTGTCGAATTTTTAGCAGCTACAAGTTACGGTGACCTAACGGCGTTTGCTCAGCACCAAAGCCATGCAAGCGCATTTTTGTTGTCGATTGATGACGAAGAATTTGGAACCGGGTCACCGGAAGAAACCGAAAGCGCGCTGAAAGTCCTAAGACGCTTCATCGAAGAAATTCGCTTTAAAAACTCGGAAATCCCAATTTATCTTTACGGCGAAACCCGCACCTCAAGACACATCCCGAATGATATCCTCAGAGAACTGCACGGATTTATTCACATGCACGAAGACACTCCAGAATTTGTGGCCCGTCATATTATCAGAGAAACCAAGGCTTACTTAGATTCAATTGCTCCACCTTTTTTTAAAGCGCTGTTGAATTACGCGCAAAATGGGTCTTACTCTTGGCACTGCCCGGGGCATTCAGGCGGAGTGGCTTTTTTAAAATCACCCGTTGGCCAAATGTTTCACCAGTTTTTTGGCGAAAACATGCTTCGCGCCGATGTTTGCAACGCTGTTGATGAACTTGGTCAGCTGCTGGATCATACAGGCCCAGTAGCTGCTTCAGAAAGAAATGCAGCTCGTATTTTTTATGCAGATCATTTATTTTTTGTGACAAATGGGACATCGACATCGAACAAAATCGTTTGGCATTCGACTGTTGGCCCTGATGACATCGTTGTGGTTGATAGAAACTGCCATAAATCCAATCTGCATGCGATCATGATGACGGGCGCTGTGCCGATTTTTTTAACTCCGACCCGAAATCATTACGGTATCATTGGCCCAATCCCCGAGCATGAATTTTCAATGGAAAGCATCCAGAAGAAAATAAACAACAATCCTTTTATTAAAGATAAAATCAAAAAACCAAGAATTCTAACAATCACTCAAAGCACCTACGACGGAATCATCTATAATGTGGAAACAATTAAAAACAAATTGGACGGACGCATCGATACGTTGCACTTTGATGAAGCTTGGATTCCACACGCAGCTTTTCATGATTTTTATAAAGACATGCACGCGATCGGAAAAGACCGTCCAAGAACGAAACATTCGTTGATTTTCTCAACACAATCGACGCACAAGATGCTTGCTGGATTAAGCCAAGCATCTCAGATACTTGTCGCCGAATCTGAAAGTAAGAAATTAAATTTGCATGTTTTCAATGAGGCCTATCTGATGCACACCTCAACCAGTCCGCAGTATTCGATCATTGCGTCTTGCGATGTGGCTGCTGCCATGATGGAAGAACCAGGTGGAACAGCTTTGGTTGAAGAAAGCATCATGGAAGCCATGGATTTTCGCAGAGCCATGCGAAAAGTCGATGCCGAATGGGGCGACAACTGGTGGTTTCAAGTTTGGGGCCCCGATGATTTGGTCGATGACGGAGTTGGTTCACGAGAAAACTGGGTTCTGAAACCCAATGAAGAGTGGCACGGGTTTGGTAATTTAAGCCCAGGCTTTAATATGCTGGATCCAATCAAGGCGACCATCATTACGCCAGGACTGGGTGTCGATGGTGCATTTGCTGAAACTGGAATTCCTGCCAGTATGGTGACGAAATATTTGGTTGAACACGGAGTCATCGTTGAAAAATGTGGTCTGTATTCATTTTTTATTATGTTCACGATCGGTATTACCAAAGGTCGCTGGAATACATTATTAACTGGCCTGCAACAATTTAAAGACGACTATGACCGCAATCAGCCATTGTGGAAAATCCTTCCGCAATTTGTTGCGGCTAACCCGCGCTATGAGCGCATTGGACTAAAAGATTTGTGTCAGCAAATTCATAATTCCTACAAAGCACATGACGTGGCACGCATGACGACGGATATGTATTTAACCGAAATATTACCTGCGATGAAGCCATCAGACGCTTTTGCAAAAATGGCGCATGAACAAATCGAGCGCATTGAGATTGATTCTTTAGAGGGTAAAGTTACGGCCGTTTTACTGACGCCGTATCCACCAGGGATTCCGTTACTGGTTCCTGGAGAACGTTTTAATAAAACCATCGTGAACTATTTAAAATACGCGCGCGATTTTAACGAGAAGTTTCCGGGTTTTGAAACCGACGTGCATGGATTGGTATCAGAAACTGTGAACGGCGTTCGCAAGTACTTTGTGGACTGCGTGAAGATGTAAGTTAAGCGCTTAATGACAATGCGACGATTCTGGCAATCAGTTCGTCGTAATCAACTCCGGCTTTGTTTGCAGAAAGTGCGTAATCTTCTTTTTTGGCGATGGATGGATTTGGATTGGCTTCGATAAAATATATTTTATCATCTTTGATGCGCAGATCAATACGACCAAATCCTTGAATATGCAGCAGGCGATATATTTTTTTACAAACTTCGTTTATTTTTTTCTGTGTGGCCTCTGGCATGTCTGCGATCCAGTCGGAATCGATGCCCCATTTTTTTCGGTAATCTTGATCCCATTTACTACGAAACGTAGCAAATTTTGGCTCGTCTTCTGGTACTTGTTTAAAAAATAATTCGCGTGGTGGAAACACACTTAGTTTGTCATTCCCAAGAATGCTGACGTAGACTTCCCGTCCATCGATGTATTCTTCAATGATGGCATCCACACCTAAGCGTTCGTGAATGAATTTAACCCTGGCCAAGGCTTCTTTTTCGTTTTCGACGTAAGACACTTGTGAAATACCTTCTGAAGATTCAAGCTGCAGCGGTTTAATAAATAGTGGAAACTGAAATTTTTTAAGTGATCCAACAGGTTTTGATTTTTTAACAACCAAAAACTTGGGCGTAAAAATTTGATGATAACCTAAAATAATTTTAGTTAAGCCTTTGTCTTTACAAAGCTGTAAACTCATGGGACCAGCGCCCGTGAATGGCACACCCATCAATTGCATTAGTGCTGTCAAATTAGGTTCAAAGTCCCTTTTGCCGCTGAAGGCTTCGCTCATGTTAAAAACCAAATCTGGTTTTTGATCACGCACAATTCTTAAGAATGGCTCAATGTCGTCGTAAATACCAAATGGAATTACTTTGTGGCCCAATCTGGTCAGTGTATTTCGAACATCTTTTTCAGCCTTCCAATCGACAGTGTTCCAGTGATCCGCATATTCTTCTGGTATCAGCTTTAAAGACAAATCAAATAAAAGCAGTATCTTTAAGGATTTCAAATTTAAGCCTCCCGTTTGAATTTGCCAGTGAATAAGTAATTCTTCACAAGACTAGTTAGAAAACTTGCAACTTCCATGGTGGTTTTTGTTTTGGATTCACCAACTCTCAGACCCAATTCACCACTGCGCACGGCCAGTCGCTTCACTAAGGAATCGATTGTGTATTTCCGCTCACTTGTTGCCCAGGCAACAGTTGCGACAATTTGTTTTCGATGACGATTCAAGAAAAGTTCTGCAGAAAATTCTCGTTTTGACTTACTAGCTTCTCCATTAAATATCTTTTTTAAATCACTGTCATAAAAATCGGGGTATTCGTCTGCGTTTTCTCTTTTTCTTTTTTGGTAATACTTTTCTAAGGTGGAAGTTAATTTTGCAACAGCACTTGGATAGCGACCTTTTTCGGATGAATTTTTAAGTTTAACACTTTCTAAAGCAAGACTTTCAACATATTGAAGTTTTGCTAGTGCCAGCGGCCATGCCTGATACTCTTTGCGCCAGTTGATGTTGGGATCCAACCAGACCGCGAAGGTCTCTGCAAAATCCTCATCTGGATGAGCCTGAGCATACCAACGATCTAAATACTTCACATAACTTTTGCTGTAAGGCTGCGGCCGATATCTTTCAGGCTGATACTCAATATTTGGTGAACCAAAAACAGCACTCCACTTTTTTCTTTTCGAAAATTTATAACAATGATCAAAACAATGTCCGGCTTCGTGACGAAGTAATTTCATAAAATGCTGAGGGTCGCCACCTTCAACTTCAAGCATCATCGACTTTTCTAGATTTTTTAGACGTGAATTTGATAAGTAAAAAGGAATTGATATGGCATTCATGCCTTCTGGACTAAACCATTCATCACCTAAAAAAATTTGTGGCCTAAACGTTAAATTCTTTGCCTCAAGTTCGGAATGCAATTGCTGGATAGAATCTTCGACGCCAGACCCGGAAATAGAAAAAGAAATATTTTTGAAACGTAGCTTTAAAATTTCTTCGTCTGATAATTCAGAAAGGTCTTCACTTTTTGTTATTTTAGCAGACATTGAAGCATGTTCTCCCGCATGATCTCATTATCTGTGACTGAAATTTTGATGTAAAGCGTCTTAGAGACTGGACCCAGTCTAAAGGCTTTATTCACGAGTCAAAATGTCGCTAATAAAATCTAGATCTTGGCAGATAGGACTGCAATTCAAATTAAAGCCGTTGAAATTAAAAAGATTATGGCATCTCGATTGCAATAATGAAAACAGCAAAACAAATCTCACAGACGGAGGAAGATATGTCCAATGCACTAGAAAGATGGCTTGATGTGAAACGACAAAGTCCATTTCGGGAATCCTCACAGATTGAAGACACTTTTGATCGTCTCTTTAATGAAATAACCAATTCCAAAAAACGAAGCAGTTCTGCCGATGCACTTAATTTTTATCCCAATTGCGATATTTGCGAAGACAACATAAATTATATTTTTAATTTTGACATGCCCGGCGTTAACAAAGAACAAGTCCATGTTGAAGTCAATAATGATCAGTTAAGCGTGCGCGCAGAACGTCTTGAAGAAAAAAAGTCAGACACAAAAAAGAAACATCTTTCTGAAGTTTCTTACGGATCTTACACTCGCAGTTTTACTTTACCAGGTCCAGTAGATGAAAAAAATGTAAGTGCAAAATTTGAAAATGGAGTGCTTACCGTTTCCATTCCAAAGACAGCAACAGCAAAAGTGAAGCAAATTCCAGTTCACTAAGTGAAGTTGAAAATAACCGTGTCACAACGACTTTAGTTTTTCTTTAAACTATTTCTGCTGCGCTGGAAGTCGTTGCTGCATTTTCTTCAAAAAGAAGTCTTTTTCTAACTTTTTAAAAGCTTCATACTTCACGTTTGTACCCAGAATTTTACCTTGATTGGACGAGTTTTCATTTTCTTGTGCTTTCAATTTTGCAATATCAGCTGCTATGCGGTTTTTCTTCAAAGTGGGTTTTATTTCTTCGACATTTTGAACGAAGGCTCTTGAATTTGCGACCACCTGGATTACTTTTTCTTCATCCACTTTCCATTGTCTTAAAAAATGTTGGCTTGCAAATTTTACCCATTCTTGCTGAGTTGCATCGTCTAGATAGGTTTCTGGAAAATTCTCAGTGTACAATGTCGTATCGACATAGCTATCAAAATACTTATTTACTTTTTCAGGTACAAATTGGTTTTCAATTTCGCGCTGCTTACGCTCTAAGTTTAAACGCGCTAATTCTTTCTGCACAGGATCTGTGTTAATTTTCTTATAGACTACGTTCATCATAAACACAGCAAATAAACCAGCTACGAAACCAAGGCTGGTGCGATAAAATATTTCTTTGCTGTTACGCTTTTTCCAACTATCGATCTGTTCAGAATGAGCAGATTCAGATCCTGTCGTCACAGCACTTTTGATTTGAATGACTGAATTTATAAGTTCAAAGTTTTTATCAAATTCGAAATTAGTACTGCCCGATTTTTTCGCTAGCATTTCTATTTTTGTAGCGATCTCTAATGATAAATCGACACTGAACTTTTTAATTGCATTGGCGTGTGAATCACGAATGCTTTGCAGCTCTTTTAATTCATTGGCTTTGTAATCAGCAAATTTTTTAGCTTCAGCTTCTCGAAGAAGACGATATTCCGTATCTACTTTTTCTTTAGCCTGTTTATTAGAATCTTCAAAACGCTTGTTCAGATTCTTGATCTCTTCTTCAATATTCTGCTTTTTTTCTGATAATAACGAAAAGGCATGGTTTAAATCTTTAAGTTCCTTTTCGGTCTTGGTTTTTTCAATTTGCCAGTTATTACGGACCTCTTTGTGATGCAACAGTTCACTTTCAACTTTTTTGTGCGTTTCTGTTTTTAAATTTAAATTGGTAGTCACGAATTCTAAATTTTCATTCTCTTGTTTCAGCTGACTGGTAATTTTACTCAGCGCAACTTCAGCGTCATCTTTTTTAGAAACTAATATAGTCACGGCTTGATTATTTTCAGCAATCAAAGACTGCACTTTTTTCAGTTCGTCTGTGTATATTTTTAATCTTGAAAGATGCTCTGCATTTTCATTTTCATACTTGATCTGTTGCAGTCGTTTTTGCTGTAATATTTCATTCTCAGCATCTGTAATCAGCTTATTGCGTTCCGCAAACATCTGCGCTTTTAGTTTTTCACTTGCTAAATCTAAAGTAATTGAATTTTCTTTTTCGATGATCTCTAGTTGTGTTTTTTTGTCTAAGGCAATAACTTGGTTATGTTCTTTCCATAAGTTTTGAATTTCTTCAGCAGCATGCAATCTTTTATCATCCAGCATGATTTCAGTTTCAGTTTTCATTTCTGCAAGCTGGTTTCTGGTTTCCCCTAAAAGCTGGTCGACCAGTTTCTGGTATTCTTGATAAGCTTCGTCCTTAGCTTTCTTAATTAATAAATTAGCTTCATTGATCGTTTTAGCTTTAAACACTTCTGCACTTTTGATTATGGAATGCTTGATGTATTCGGCTTGTTTGATGATCTCTTTTGCTTTATCACCAGCAGTTTCATTTTTTGGCGGTTGTAAGCCGATATTTTTGAAATTCATTCCGAAATCATCTTCTGTTTTTGGAAAAACAGATAGATCCACATTTACTTTTTCGGGTTCATTTTTTTTGATTGCTAATTCGACTTCTTCGTCGATGTCGACGCTGACTTCGACTATTTTAAGTTTTATTTGCAACTGTGAATTTCCAAAGCTAATTAGATCGTTCGGAAATATCGGGTGTAAATCCATTGGTTTTAATTGGGTTGCATTGACAAATGTGCCGTTCGAAGAATTAAGATCTTTTATTTGAATTAGGTTCTCATCAAGTCTGATAAAAACATGTTCCCGCGATATACCGGTATCTTTAATTGGTACTTCAGATGTTTCACCTCGACCAAGCAAAAACTCAGATTTATGAATATCATAATTCTGAGTGCCGCTGGGTCTAATGATCTGTAAAAAGATAACCTGTTTTTTATTCATTTCATTTACGCTGCGTTTCCACCCATGGCCTTGGTCGCTTTGACGATTTCAAGATTTAAAGCCTCTTCAGCAAGGGCTTCTACAGGGTCACGATTTTCATTGAATTGTTCGCTATCTGTAAGAATTTCGTTATTGTCCGATCGGTACCATAATAAATCCATCGTGCTTTCAAAGCGGTCGACCAAGGAAACAAACACACGCTCAGGTGATAAAATCACATTAAAAATATGCAAAGTTAATGAAAAGCCGATGCCCACGATCGATGAAGCCATGGCAAAACTAATTTCATGTAGAAACGCGTCCATGATTGTTTTTGTGCCTTCGGCATCGTTTAAATCCATACCACCAAGCTGAACCAGTCCACCTTTAATACCTAAGAAAGTTCCTAAAATACCTGCCACGACAAAAAGGCCAGGCAAAATACTGATAAGATCATTCAAACCACTCATTGGAAAAACACCGAAAACTTTATTAAAGCATGGGTTGTGATGAAGTGTCGCGCGCGTGATCTGCTGTAATTTTGGAGTTTCTTTAGACCATTTTAAATAGCGAAGTTGTTTTAAAATGTCTTTGATCATCCATGCAGAACCCTGCTTTACTAGAAATATCCGGTCATTCATAGACATCACGTGATCCATGCTGTCTTGGCTTTTACGATCACGAATTGCAAAAGCTTCGTAATACGATTTTTCCAGCATTTTTTTCGTTAAATGATAAAAAGATGCATTTTTTAAGTTTTTGTTCGCATCTGAATCCATAAATTTTAAAACTCGAGATTCAAATTGACGCGCAAACCATTCGTGCCGTCGAACAGTGTAGTAAATAACCCATCTTAAGAAAACCGCACCCGCAAAAATACCACCCATAACGTAGGGTAAATAGTTGATAAAATGTTTTATCATATTTTGCACCAGTAGATCGTTCATACAAACTCCTTATTTTTTTCTGTCCATGCTAAAGCGAATAATAACTCTTTGTGTTTTTTTACAATCGTTTATTTTACAATACTCATCGACTGAGGCAATATTGCGGTCCATCTTCATCAAATCCAAAAAGCTTCGTCCAGATACTTTTAGATTTGGAACCAATGTTTCTCGGTGATTGAAATTCATTTCTTTTTCATCTAAAATATAATTAAAAATAGATTTCGCACGTTTATAACTTAGATCCATGTTGTACTTAAGTGCTTCTCTATCTTCTGGCTTGGTGGAATTTGGGTTCACCAGTTTACCGCGGTAAGTGGGTGATGCAAAGCCGATGACTTCCACAGAAGATATTTGGCTTGAAACCGTGGGGTTACCAAATAAAGACTTCGAATAAACAGGCATCGCTTTTCGTAAAACATTTCGCATGTCTTCTTTTAAGGTCGAAGAGTCGTTGTCAAAGTAAGCTTGACCGAAATCAAGTAATACGTCCCCTGTATCTAAATTGATGTCGGCTTTGATTCCTAATTTATCAAAACCTTTTTTAATTTCGCCAGCGATTCCTTTTCTGGCAGCAAGCTCTGCTTTAACTTCATTCAACTGGCCTTCAGTGGATTTTAATTGATTCGCAAGGCCTGCTAACTGGCCTGCTAATTTTCTTTCTTTTAAATCTGAGGCTGCTTTAAATTCTTGTTCACGGCGGCCGATTTCAGCTTGCGAAAGATTTTTTTGGTTCTTCAAAGCCCCTTCAAAAGCTGCACGGTCTGCACCGCGTTCACTTTCAAACTGTTGCTTTAATCCATTAATTTTTGCTTGCGCTTCTGCAGCCGCATTACCCAACTGACCTTTGACATTGCTTAACTGACCTTTTGTTTCATCCAACTGACCACGCGTTGAACTTAGCTGATTCTGAGTTTGGTTTAGTTGTGCTTGTGTTGAACCTAATGTTGACTTTGCTTGTTGCAATTCAGCTAGAGTCATTCTTTTTTGCGTTTCGATAGCTGAAACTTTTTGATCCGCATCTGCTTGTAATTGTCTCATGCGCTGTTGATAAGCTTTTTGGGTTAACTTCGCACGCTTAAAGGTGGATTTAAGCTCTTTCATCTTTAAAGCAAGGCTATCGTTGATTTGACCAATTTGCTGATCTTTTGATTTTAATAATGATTCTTTTTTTGTAATATCATCATTTAAATTAACAATTTTTGAAGTCTGAACATTTATTGTTTCATTTTTCTCGTCGATGACTTGTTCTTTTTCGACGATCACTTCATTTCGATTCACAATTTTTGTTTTAGCAAAACTGTTTGCGTTAATCATATTACGAACTAACTTCTGATATTTATTTAAAGCTTGCTCTTTTTGTTCGTTATCACTGGCTTGTTTTCTTAACTCATCCTTTTCGCCTTTTGCTTCTTGCTGCAAAAGCGTTAATTTATCCATAAGCTCGTTGTATTCATCGGTTTCGCTTTTACTGGCTTGATTTTGAATGTATTGCTCTTTAACAGATTCGTAAGTTTTCAACTGATTTTCTAAATCTTGAACTTTAACTTTTAATTTTTGATTTTCATTAGCATTATTGACCCCGTCTGCTCCGGAGCGAAGACTTGCAACAACATATAAAAGTAAAAAAATGGAAGACAATCCCAGAAATAAATCAGAATTAGATGTCCAGAAGCTCTCGCCCTGAGAGCCGTCGCCACTTTTTTTGTACTGAAACGACATAGATGTATACTCCCCGTTATATCTAGTTAACGGCTTGTTTTAAGAAATTATTAAGTACTGCTTAACAAACCAAGACTAAAGCCGCGGGAAAACGAAGGAAGCAACCGCTTTAAATAATTTGTGTTTACACAAACCACCCCGACTTGGCACAACCGATGCTTCTATAAATCGTGTGCTGATCTACACCCGATCAGTGAAGGAAGTCTTATATGTTTGAAAATAAACTAGATGGAATCAAGGTCGCTCTACTTTCTACAAATGGCTTTGAATACGATGAGCTAACGAAACCGAAACTGGCCTTAGAAGAAGCCGGCGCTCACGTCGTTGTTGTTTCTCCTGAAAAAGGCACCATCAAAGGCTGGACAAAAACCAACTGGTCAGGCTCGGTCCCGGTCGATATGTCGCTGTCCGAAGCAGCTGCAACAGATTTTGATGCATTAATTCTACCAGGTGGCGTCATTAACCCAGACAAACTTCGAATGGATGCGGCTGCCGTTAAATTTGTTAAATCTTTTAGTGATACGGGAAAACCTATTGCAGCGATCTGTCACGGCCCGCAAATTCTTATAGAAACAGAAATGGTGCGCGGGAAAAAAATGACTTCATGGCCATCATTAAAAACTGACTTATTAAATGCCGGCGCTTTTTGGGTAGACGAAGCTGTTGTCACTGATCGGGGTCTGATCACAAGCCGTAAGCCCGACGATATTCCTGCTTTTAATAAGAAAATGATCGAAGAGTTTGCAGAAGGCAGCTACAACACTTCCGGAATAAAAAAGAAAGAATCACAAATGCAAAATTTTTATAATCCACACTTTTCTGACCAAGTCCACATACATGAACCAGAAACAGAAAAAAATCATGAAAAATATCCTAGCCAATATCCTGATAAAGATCCCGGTAAAGAATTTGAAGCCGGAGAAAAAGAAGGTGATTTTCCACCTAATATAGAAATGGAAAATGAAAACCAACCTGGAAATTTTTAAGATTTATCGCGGTTGTAAAACTCTTTGTCTGCAAAACAAACTATGTCTAGATAATTTAACCAAAGTGATAGGTCGGATCTGATTATTTCTGTGTATGATGGCCGCTATGCCTGAATTAAAACGCACCCTTGGTTTAACAATGCTCACTTTTTACGGAACTGGAATGATTCTGGGTGCTGGCATTTATTCGGTCATTGGAAAAGCAGCAGGCGCCGCAAACGACACTTTGTGGATTAGTTTTTTGTTGGCCGCGGTCTCTACCCTACTGACTGCAATAAGCTATGCAGAACTGTCTGCTTTGTATCCTAACGCCGGAGCAGAGTATGTTTTTTTGACCAAAGCATTTCACCAAAAAAGCTGGATTGGATCTACGATTGGCGTTGCTGTTGCTTTATCCGGCGCTGCCACTGCCGCAACCGTTGCTATCGCCTTTTCAGGTTATTTAAAACAGTTTTTTGATTTTGATCCATTTGTTGTATCAGCAGCTTTACTTATTTTTTTTACAATCATTGCTATTTTAGGAACACATCTTTCAGCCTGGGCCAATGTTATTTTCACGTTGATCGAGATTGCAGGTTTAGGCCTTATCACTTATCTGGGTTTTCAAAGTAAAACTTTTGGTGACGCCCTTTCAGCAAAGCCCCATTTAGGAACTTTGTCCGCAGCTGCATTGATCGTATTTGCTTTTTTTGGTTTTGAAAACGTTGTTAATTTATCTGAAGAAGCGAAAAATCCAAAAAAAGATATTCCTCGTGCGATTGTCATCAGTGTTTTAGTTTCTTCTACTTTGTATATTTTGGTCGGTTTTGCAGTGTTATCATTAGTTAATTCGAAGCAACTTGCTGATAGCTCTGCGCCGTTAATGCTTGTCGCACAATCTATATCTGGTAGTTTCGGAAACATTCTTGGCATTGTGGCTTTATTTTCAACCGCCAATACAGCGTTGATTTCCATGATGGGCGCTAGTCGAATTCTTTTTGGAATGGCAAAAACAAAAGTACTACCGACAGCATTTGCAAAAGTTCATAAAAAACGAAAAACGCCTTGGGTAGCAGCTTTGATTATTCTATTTTTTGCTTTAGCACTGCTTCAACTTACTAAAATTGAAATTGTTGCAAGCATATCAGCATTGGCCACGCTGATAGCATTCATTGCGGTTAATGTGGCTTTGATCTATTTAAGATTTACCCAGTCGTCGTTAGCTAGATCTTTTCGAGTGCCACTGAATATTGGTCAAATTCCAGTGCCGGCTGTTATGGCTATTATTTTCTGCTTGATATTTATCACGCAGTTTCAATTTATTGTTTATGTAATCACAGGGTTGTTATTGGCTATATCTGCGGCGATATTTTATTTTCACAAATTTAGTCAGCCGGATTAATTAATCGGCGCTGCGGTCTTTCTTTACGCCGGATACTTTCGGCGCGTGTTACCGATTCAAGTTCGGATAATTTTTTTGATCTTGTTTTATTTGCAGTGGTCTTGCTGAATTCAGATTTTAAATTCATTTTCTTATGACCTTTTTCGTGGGATGGGTCTAAATCTATCTTAAAATTTATATCTGGCGTGGTGCTTTTTTGTTCTTTTTGTTTTTTTTGTGATGGCATGATGGAACCTCCGTAAGCCTATAGCTAACTTTAAAAGGCTGCACAAATCACACCTAGAATCTGCGCCAAGAAGGTTTTTTGTTTAAAAAAATTAATGATTTTGTCTTAATTGCCAAACCGCTTCAGTCACAACAAAGCCTGCGGTAAAAGTGCCAATGAGCCACAAACCAACAATGGTTAAAGCCAACTGTGCACCAACAGCTGCTAGTAGTCCTAATGAAAATATACTTAAAGCGCTAATTTGCAATAGCTTTGTTGATCTTAAAACACGGACTTCCTCGATCGATAAAAAATATCCGGCTGTCATTAGGCTTGAACCTAAAAATAAAATTCCGCACGCGACCATACAAAACCCATGACCACCAACTTGCATAAACCAGTCAGCCAAAGAATACTTTGTGTGAAATGGATCCAAACCAAACTGATGACAAACAGCTAAAGATAAAGTCCCAATAACGATATGAATTCCAAAGATCTTCGTAAAAATCATCCACGCTCTGGGATTTAATAAACTGTTTATTTTAGAAAAAAGATTTTTTGTTACTTCAGCAGGCACTGCGCTTGAATCTAGGCTAATAAATTCTTCATAATCCTTAAGCCATTCTTTGTTTTGCTGAAAGTCTTTTTTTGAAGTCATGATTTCTCGCTTTCCTTGATCAGCTGTTTTAATCTTAACACTCCCCGACTGAGAAGCTTGCGCACATTCACATCCGAAGTTTCTAGAACTTTAGCAATATCAGCAAAAGTCTTTTCATCTGCATATCGCATTTCAATAACAGCTTTTTGCCCAGCAGGAATTTCAGCCAAATAAGACGACACATCACTTAAACTAAATCCTGCATCCAATACCGGTGCTGCAATTTCTAATTCATCAATCTGAATTTGACCGAAAGTCTTTTTTGCTTTCCTAGCATGATCAACGACTGCATTTTTAGTAATCGTAAAAAGCCACGGAAGCACAGGATGACTTTTGTTGTAAAGATGCTTTGATTTATGAATTTTCATAAAAACTTCCTGAAATACATCCTGACAGTGTTCAGATGTTTTTAGCCGATTTTTAATAAATCCAAAAATCTTTGATGAATGACGCTCGTACAGCATTTTAAATGCAGCTTCGGTTCCGTTTTGGTATAAAATCATCAGCTGTTCATCTGATTTTTGGCTTAAAGGCATGCAACTCCTTAAATAATAATACGAACCGTTATAGCCTTCTGTGACATCAGTGCGTGACATTTTAATAAATTTAATTAAAGCTTAATTACCTAAGGCTTTCAATCAGTTAAAAGGACGCTGTAAAAGGATACTACAAAAGTTCTATGAACAAAGATATTTACCTTTATTTAAGTTGGCTAACTGCTTTTACTTCAACGGCCGGAAGCTTTTTCTTTTCAAATTACATGAAACTTCCACCCTGTGATCTGTGTTGGTATCAACGTCTATTTATGTTTCCATTGGTTCTCGTATTGGGCGTAGGGTACTTATTAAAAGATAAAAATATTCACCTCTACAGCTTTCCGATTATCTTATGTGGTTGGTTGATCGCGGCCTATCATAACCTTTTGTATTATAAAGTGATCGCGGCTGAGTTGATACCGTGCACAGGCGGAATTTCTTGCACCGAACGCCAATTGGATTTGTTTGGATTTTTATCAATACCGCTGATGTCGCTTATTTCATTTACTGTTTTATTTATTCTGATGTACTTACACTTTTTAAAAGGAAAATTTCATGAAACGCGCTAGTTATCTTATTCTTTCAGTCGCTGCTATTATTGGTCTGTTTTTTTTAGTAGCGTCCTTTGTTGATACTAATAAAAAAGATACTTTTACCAGAATTGCAAAAGAAAAACTGGTTAAAGATTACAGTCCAAAACTGGGTCCAGAAATTGCCAAAGTCACTGTTGTCGAATTTCTTGATCCAGAATGCGAATCTTGTGCTGCATTTTACCCAAAAGTGAAAGGTGTTGTTGATGACTACAAAACACAAGTTCAGTTTGTCGTTCGCTACATGCTATTTCATGGAAATTCAAAACTAGCAGCTCAAGCCAACGAAGCCGCAGGGAAACAAGGTAAATATTGGGAAATGCAGGGTCAATTATTTTACCGCGCTAAAGAGTGGACCCATCAAAGTTCGCCACAAACCGAAATGTTTGCCAAATTTGCTGCTGACATCGGCCTGGATGTCGAAAAATTTAAAAAAGACATTACCGACCCGCAAGTCATCGCCAACATCGAAAATGATTTCAAAGAAGGCCCAGGCGTTGGCGTTACCGGCACCCCTACTTTATTTGTGAACGGTCGCATGTTGGATCAACTTTCTTATGATTCACTGAAAGCCTTGATCGAAGAAGAATTAAAAAATTAGCGGAGCAAAAAGAAATATAAGTGCAGCTAAATAAATGTGCGCGTAAACCTTATTTTTTAGCTTTGCTAACTTCAGAGACAGTCCGGACCAGTTCATCGGCATCGATTGGCTTTGTCAGGTGGCCAACGAATCCAGCATCGTGCGTTTTTTTTCTTTCATCCGACATCGCGTGTGCAGTCAGTGCAATTACCGGAGTTCGAATTCCCCAGTTGTCTAATGCATGTTTTGCTTGATAACCATCCATGACGGGCATTTGTAAATCCATAAGAATTATATCGTACGAATCAGTTGAGGCTTTTTTAAAGCCTTCTTGACCATCCAGTGCAGTTTGTACGACGGCTCCGTTTTTAATTAATAAGCGCGCTACTAAAAACTGATTATCTGGCGAATCATCCACCACCAGAATTTTTAAATCCTTCAATGAAATTGTATTCATCGATTCTAAATAATCATCCTTGGGCACGGCATGACTGTGTCCAGTAGCTAAGCTCGAAATAAAAGTTAAACTAAATGTACTGCCACGTCCCAACAGGCTTTCTGTAATTGTAATTTCACCAGATAAAGCCTGAGCAAGTCGCTGTGAAAGTGCTAGCCCCAGTCCCGACCCACCAAATTTTCGAGTCATCGAATTATCAGCTTGTGTAAATGGCTGAAAAAGTTTTACTTTTTGATCCTCCGTGATGCCTATACCGGTATCTTTCACATCAATTCTAATTTTAATTTGATTATTATCCATCGGTACCGACATCAGTCGTATATAAACTCCACCGGTGCTTGTAAATTTCACTGCGTTTCCAACAAGATTCACTAATATTTGTCGCAGTCGTGTCGGATCCGAGCAAATCAAAGGTGGAACACTTTCATGCATATCAATAGCTAAATTAATTTTCTTTTCCCGCGCCTTATCCTTAAAAATCTCAAGCACGTCAGCTGCAAGTTTTCCAATCGAAAACGGAATCATTTCAATATCAAGTCTGCCGGATTCCACTTTTGCTAGATCTAAAATGTCATCTATAATTCGCGTCAGCGAATTGCTATTTCGAGCAATTGTGTCAATGTACTGATCCGCTTCTTCATCTTTCAAATTTTTATCCTTAAGTAAAGTGCTAAATCCCAAAATAGCTGCCAGCGGTGTGCGAATTTCATGGCTCATATTAGCAAGAAAAGCTGATTTTGATTCATTCGCACGCTCGGCTTCTTTTTTTGCAACTTGAAGTGCTAATTCTGAATTATTTTGTTCGGTGATGTCGACCACTATTCCAGAAAGCAAAATGGGTTCTCCTTTTAGGTTGTATTTAGCGTGGCCTCGAATTTCGATCCATCTCATTTCGCGGTTGGGTCTTATAATTCTTAATTTATCATGGTACGAAGTTCTATTAGCTAAGGCCATTGCAAGATTTGCTTTGGCTTTTTCACGATCATCACGATGTATGAATTTATCGATGGCCTCAGTGTATGACTTATAATCGCTGTCAAATCCGCATATTTGACGAGCTTGTTCTGATAAAAGTGTTCGTTCACTCGGAAACTCGATAGTCCATGCACCCATTTTAGCACTTTCGACTGCAAATTCTAATCGTTCCTGGGCCTCACGAAAGCGCGCTTCGCTTTCTTCAAGTTTTTTTCTTGCCAGCACCCTTTCCGTTACATCTACAGAATAATTGTAAACACCATATGGATTTCCTGAAAGATCATTGACTCGAACATAAGTAAAATCAAAATAATGGTCCTGAAGTTTACCGACAGATTCAGAAGCAATCTTAACGAATGCCTCTGTGCCTGAAAACGATTTGCCGGATTCAAAAACATCTCGAATGATAGCGGGAAATGGTTGATTGATGATTTCAGGCAAAACTTCAAGAAAAGGTTTTCCAATAATTTCACGATGATTTACTAACGACCTAAACGTAGGATTCGCCATTTCAAAAACCATATCTTCTCCACGCCACAAGGCCAAATGAGCAGGAGATTCATTAAAGATTGTCTGAAGTTTTTGCCGCTCAAACAGTGCCTCAGCCTCAGCATTTTTTCGTTCTGTGATGTCAGAGACCACACCTGAAGTTGAAATTACTTTGCCTTTTTTATTTAGCTTCGGCTCTCCGCGTGCGTAAACCCATCGATAATTTCCAGAAGAATGCATAGCGCGATACTCAACTTCGAATATCGTCCCCTTGTTGAGCGTTGAATAAAGTGCTTCATTTACTTTGTAGCGGTCACCGGGATGAACCCGGCGTGTAAAGACATCTTTTAAGTCATCATTGTGTAGAATACCGTGAAGCTCTTTCGTTTTTTCATCAAAGGTAATTCTTTCTTCTTCAAAATTGATCAACCATGTTCCAAGCCGACCCCCACGAATTGCAAGCTTTAAGTTTTCTTCACTTTCTTGAAGCTTTCTGCGCGCCAAATCAATATCTGCATTTTCGATGGATTGTTCACGTTGAATAAGAACTGTATTCGTTGTTTCTACGACAGCACAAAAAAGTCCGTCGATAGTACCCAAGCTGCTTCGAATCGGAGAATAAGAAAATGTAAAATACGCTTCCTCTTTTGCTTCTTTTTCATTTAAGCTTCGGCGAAATAAAAGCTTCACGTTTTCAAGATAAATGGATTCACCACTTTCAACTTTTTGAACAAGCGGCAATAAATGATCCCAAATTTCGGACCACACCGTTTCAAATTTTTGACCAAGTGCCGATTGAAATTTTTCACCTGCTATCTTTGCATAGATATCATTGTACAAAAAAGATCTATCTGGGCCCCATGTCACAAACATTGGCATGCTTGAATTTAAAATCAAAGAAATAATAGATTTAAGCTGCGGATCCCACAATTCTGGAGATCCTAAGGAATGCTTTGACCAATCTTTCGCGCGGAACATTTTCGCAAGCCTAGAATTACCATCCAGAAAACGAAGATCTTCATAAGTCAAATTTACCCCCGCAGTGGAAAAATTAACCCATACCTTATTGCTTGATTTACAGTCAAAATAGCTTTTCATTTAAAACGATTGTTAAGAAAAATCTTGATTACGTGATTGACAACAAAACAAGATAAACCGCTCTAATTAGAAGACGTCGATTAATTCGTCCAACCGAATAAATTAGTATCGGTGCTGCGCGCACAACCCGCCATACTACAGCCACCCGTTGTTATTATTTCCCTTACCAATCCGTCCACTGTAGGTATGAAGTTAGTGCAAGTGCCAGAACTGTATATCCCACTCGGGCAAGTTCCCACCGTACATTTGCCAGTTGAATTTGATAAAGTACATCGAGGCCCTCCACCAAACCCGGATTGCGTAATCAGACCGGAACCATTAATTGTATACTGGCCACCTACCGTTGCAGAGTTTCCAAAACTGGCAATCGTATTTGCGACAATTTGTTTTCCAACCGCAGCTTGCGCCGTTTTCCAAATACCACTTTGGCAAGAAACTAAACCACCGGTTGATGTTTTGGTAAAAGTACCACTTGCTGACGTGCATGCAGTTCCCATGACCGCGGTGGTCGTCAGTTCGCCTTGCGCTAAAGCGACAGTTCCGCCGCCAACGATATTTCTGTTATTCATGTTTAAATTGCCCGTCATAGCATTAGTACCATCTAATTTTAAAAATTTAGCGTCGACGGGTTCGCAGATTATAATTCCTGAACTATCGTAGCCGCGCATCAGTTCATTCACAGCACAAGCCTGCGCTACTGCTGCACCGGCAGTAAGATCACCCATGCATCCAGAAACAGTTGCTGCTGCTGGTGTTGTTATATTTGCGGTCAGCACAGTGCCAATGATGGCAGGCTTATGCGGACGTACGGACATGGCTGGATCAAAATCAATTTGCCACAGACCAAAAAATTTGTTTCCGCTGCCGCTAGTGATTGTAAGTTTGATTTCTTTTACAACCAAAGATTTTGCGAAAGCAGATGCTGCCGCGTTAACTTGTGCAATCGGCACAGTTGGGACTCCACCGCTGACGCCGGCATAAAGCGGTCTGCTGGCTGGTAATACTATTGTGTATGGCAAAGCGGTGGAATCAAATGGTATTGCCGTTGGATTATTCAGCACGTAACCACAAACTGTACCGTCGGCTAAAGATCCAACCAGAGTTTTTTGTAAATCCAGCGATGCTAGGACCTCGGACAGTGCTTTGGTTTCTTTGTTCTGATTCATCAGCATGGATGTAAAACCAGCCATGACGATGACCATGATTCCTGAAGCGATGAGAACTTCAACAATGGATATACCTTTTGCATTTTTGAAAATACCCAACGCAGTTTTGTTTGAATTGAGTCCCATGACTTAATTGTGGAACGTGCTTGTATCTGTCGCAAGAAAAATTTTCGGTGTGATTCAAAATGAGAATTTAATCTTATAGCAGCTCTGGTGGGAGCTAAATAGTTCATATTAGATTTAAAAAGCAATATACGATTTAAAAAAATATAATTGCACTTTATTTGTATCGTAGATTACTATTTAAGTAACTAACTATGCAAAAAAAGAGCAAAAAGACCGATATCGACATTCTTGCTGAATTACCCGTAAAGGTTGACTACCTTTTACTTAAAGACAACTTTTCGAATTTTAAAAATACTAAAAAAAAGATATTTGATTTAAGGAAAAAAAACTATTTATACCAAATTAAACGAGGACTGTATTTCAATTTAAAATCGAAGCAAATAGAATCAACTTCTTATGAAATCATCGCCAATTCAATTTACTATCCATCATACATTTCGATGGAGTGGGCGCTTCAGTATTACGGATTGATAATGGACCGAGTGACTACTGTAACTTCGGCAACTTTAAAAAGATCCAAAGATTTTAAAACACCATATGCACCATTTTCATTCATGCATATTTCAAAAAATCGCTACCCCATCGGGTATGTGAAAAAAACAAATACTGCAGGCGATAGTTTTCTTATAGCGCACCCAGAAAAAGCATTAGTTGATTACGTTAACATCAAAGCTAAAAATCTGAAAATAAACACCGCAGATGATATCGAAGAATTTTTGGAAAATGATTTGCGCTTAGATTTAAAAGAATTTCTTAAAATAACAGATTTAAGTGATCTGACAGAGCTTTTGCCATTTTATCACCGAAACTCCAAAGAACATCGTATTTTAAAATGGCTCATTCATCGAAAGGAGGGTTCACGATGAGTGCGCCAATTGATTCACTTATTGCAAAGTACAATCCGAAGACGCCTCAAGATTTTGAAAATGCTTTAAAGGAAGTTATTCAAGAGATTACATTAGCTGGACTTGCCAGGGGAAATTTTTTTGATAAAGCCGCTTTCTACGGCGGAACAGCTTTGCGAATTTTTTACGGTTTACCCCGTTTTTCAGAAGATTTAGATTTTACCTTATTATCAAATCAACCTGGTTTCGCGCTAAGGCCCTTCTTTAAATCTGTCGAAGAAACGTTAAACTCTTTTGGATTTGACGTTTCCATCGAAGAAGCTAGTAAAAAGGAATCGGACATCGAATCCACTTTTTTAAAAGCCAATACAAAAATTCATTTTTTAAAGATTGATGCTGGAAAAAAATTTGCTAATAAAATTCAAGATAACAAAAGAATAACCGTAAAATTTGAAGTAGACACCACACCACCAACAGGATTTGAAACAGAGGTTAAGGTATTAACACCGCCAATCACTGCTTCCGTGAAAGTTTTGAAACCATCCTATTTATTTGCAGGAAAGATGCATGCTATCTTATTTCGTAAATGGAAGACACGAATTAAGGGCCGTGATTTCTACGATCTGCTTTGGTACTTGGGACAAGGATTTCCTTTGAACTTAAATTACCTAGAAAATAAAATGCGGGATGGCAAGGCTTGGACAAAACCCGACAAAATGACCCGTGACGATCTCATGAAAATTTTGGAAGCAAGAATTAGCTCTATCAATTTTGAAAGTGCAGCCACAGATGTGACCGCATTCATAAAGGATCCCAATGAGATTGCTGGTTGGAATACGGAGCTGTTTTTATCAGCTTCAAAACGTTTAAAAACTGAGGACTAAGAAGTCATTGGTTTAAAACAATCCCTTACAAGAACCCACGAGCACGCGAGTTGGAATTTTTAAATACTCTCGATTAAAAATTTTCATGTAGGGGCTAAACCTTCGCGTGACAGATCTTAGATCGTTGGATGTGAATGAAATTTGCTTTGGCAGACGTCGACCACTATCGAAGGCCCCAATAGTCGGTTTTGCTGTTTCAGGAAGTGTGATATCAGTTACTTCGTGACTGATAAATTCATAAGTCGTGTCACCCGATGATTGCGTTTCAATCTTTTTGAAATCTCGAATGACTTCTTCATCTATTCCCGCATGGGTTCCAAAAACTTGGTCAGGTGTGTCCCAATAAAGCGATGATCCTTTGTTCCAGGCGATTCGTATCTGAGCGATAGCTGCTTCACCTTTAAATGTAGCACGGAATCGCACGGGTCCTTCGGGGACTTCTAGAACCAAATCACCGTTGTACGGCTTCCATTCGCTGCCATCAAAAACAAAAATCTTTTCTAAGCTTAGCTCTGCACTTTTGGTCGTGGATTTAACGCGATCTAATTTATAAACCTGCGGAAGTGGAATCTGACTGTTTCCATTAAATACGACTTCAGCAATAGAAATGACTTCCGCACTAGCTATTCCTTCAGGAATTTTAAATTCATAATTTGCTGATAGTTTGCCATTCGAAGTTTTTTTACTGGGAACTAGGATGAAGCCTTCGGGATTTTGAACTTTTAAAAAAGGTTTTCTAATTTTTTTCGGATTGGTTATTTCTACTAGAAAAATTTCGCCGTGATTTTTAACCGACGTC
>JAYTPC010000025.1:0-20472 GCA_043747425.1 Bdellovibrionales bacterium | reverse complement strand
AAGTTCTTCTTTTGCTAAAATTTCTTGTTCAGGAATCGCAAGCATTTTTGCTTCTTCTTTAGCACTCAGATTTTTACCAGCCATACACCCACCGCATTTGATTTTTAATATAATTTTTTAAATAAATTTTATATTTAACTTTAGCTTTAACTAACAATTTTCTACTTTTCATTCTTGTTCAGAGACAAACGGTTCTTTTGCAAACCTTCAATCTCTTTTAATTTTTCTGGATCTACATTTTGTTTCAATGCCAGTCCCAGTTTCTTCGCTTGCTCTTTCAAAAATGTTTGTTGAATGCGCTTGAAACAATCTTGCAACATTTTATTTTCTTTCTCTTCGTCAAATTCAGTGGATGACGACATCGAGTTTGAAAATAAAAGTTCTGGTTTATCCAAGTTTTCAATCAACAGACTGAGTAACTTATCAAATTTATTTGGGTCTTGTCTATATGCAAGCTCCGCTTTTTCTAAGATCGTTTTGATACCTAAATGATTGATTTGGCTTAAGATTTGCTGATTCAAGACCACATCGAAATTGGCACGACTCTTGAGCGCCAATTGCAACAGTAAAATTTCTGCGTGCGGAGCACCTGTAATCGAAAATACAGGCTTCACAGGCACTTCTGGCGCTGGTTTTAGCACCGTTGAATCTGCGGTCGCGGTATTTGATTCGCGAAATGCCGGGCGATTTACTGATGATGTCAGGGCACTTCGTAGCCAATCCATACCGACATTCATTCGGCCAGACATCTCTTGCGCATATAGACTTTTCAATCTTGGGTCAGGAATGACATCGAAAATGGGTCTGGCTAGATCCACAATTTTGACTTTCTGAGAGGCCTCACCCCGGTAATCGGTCATCCACATTTGTAAAACCACATTGAAAAGCTCGGGCGCTGCTTGAATTTTTTTCTGTAAAGCCTCTAGGCCAAACTTCACGACGTATTCGTCAGGATCCTTGGCATCTGTTAAAATTAAACACCGGGGGTAAAGGCCAGCTGCCAACAACAATGGCAAACTTCGTTCTGCAGCACGCTGACCAGCCTCGTCACTATCAAACAACACAACGGCATTTGTTGTTATACGTTTGATCAATTTTGAATGCTCAGCGGTTAATGCAGTTCCCATCGTGGCAGCCACGTTTTTGATGCCGGCTTGAAACAACGAAACCAAATCCATATAGCCTTCGACAATGACGATGTTGTCTTCAGCTCTGATATAACGAGCCGTGTGCGCCAATCCGTACAGAACTTTTCCTTTATTGAAAACCAATGTCTCTGGAGAATTTAAATATTTGGGTTCGCCTTGATCATGGATGCGCCCGCCAAAAGCCAAGACTTCACCAGACGGAGATAAAATTGGGAACATCAGGCGATCACGAAATAGATCGAAGGATCCGTTACCCTCTTTTCTAGATTTTATTAATTTCGCGTCTTCAGCAAGGCCTGCAGAAATATTTTTTTTATCTAAGTGATGCGTTAATGAATCCCATTCGGCAGGTGCATATCCAATTTGAAATTCCGTGATCGTTTCTGCATTTAGTTTTCTTTTTTGAATGTAAGTTTTAATAGCATGCGTGCTGGAAGCGCGCTTCAGTGTCTCTTGATAAAATTCTGCAGCAATTTTATTGGCTTTCAGCATTTGTTTTTTTCGATCTTGCTGAACGGCGTATTGATCCGTCGGATCTTTTTCTATTTCAGGAAGCGGAATCGATGCGCGGTTCGCTAAAAATTCGATGGCTTCTGGAAAACTCATGCCGTTGTAATCTTTTAAAAATACAAAAATATTGCCGGATTTTTTGCACCCAAAACAGTGGTAGACCTGCTTCGATTCTGAGACTGAAAAGCTGGCTGTTTTTTCTGCGTGATCTGGAAACGGACAGCGCCCCATGTAGCCATTTCCACTTTGTTTTAACTGAGTGTACTGGGAAATAATGTCGACAACATTATTGCTTTCCATCACTCGATCAACAAACTCGGGTGGATAACGCAAAAAAGCCTCCGCAAAAAAAATTATTTTAAAAAGCTAAACTAGCTTGGATTTTATGACATCACTTAACATTTTACCGTCGGCAGTTCCGGCCGAACGTGCCATAGATTCTTTCATAACGGTACCCATGTCTTTTACCGTTTTTGCGCCAGTGGCGGTGATAACTTCGGCAACAAGTTTTTCAATTTGTTCTTTGGTCATCTGTGAAGGCATGTAAGTTTCTAATATTTTTAATTCAGAAGATTCTTGATCTGCTAAATCCATGCGGCCTGCCGCAGAAAATTGCTCGATGGATTCTTTTCTTTGCTTCACTAATTTTTTGATAACTTGCATGATGTCATCCGCAGTTATCGGCGTGGGCCTAGAATCGATTTCTTTATTTTTGATCGCTGAGTTCAAAAAACGAAGTGTGTTTAATTTGACAGTGTCTTTAGACACCATAGCCGACTTGATGTCGGCCAGTATTTTTTCACGAATTTCCATGAATAGATTCCTTAACGGTGTCTCGCTAAAAAAGGAGAGATTACTCTCCCCAACTGCGACGAACTTTTTTATTTGCACGCTTACGCGCTGCGATCGATTTCTTTTTACCAGCTACGCTTGGTTTTTCGAAATGCTCACGTTTTTTAACTTCCGATAGTATTCCAGCTTTTTCACACGATTTTTTAAATTTGCGAAATGCGCCTTCGAAACTTTCTCCGTCACGAACTTTAACTAATGCCACAATAATCACCGGCCTTCCGAGGTGGACTTTAGATTGAAAATCAATTAAGCATACATAGCAAAGGACGATTTATAAAACACCCTAAAATACCGACTAGCCCCACTAATGACTGTATGCAGCAATCAGATCTAGACTTTATGAAGATAGCTATATCACTTGCTGAAAAGGCCGAGATCAACGGCGAAGTGCCTATCGGTGCGCTGATTGTCGACGAAAAGGGAAAAATTCTATCGACTGCCACTAACTTACGCGAACAAAACAATACTGTTCTTGGCCATGCTGAATTGGTTGCACTTCACCGCGCCTGCAAAAAAAGAAAAAGCTGGAGACTCAGCGGCTGTACCTTGTACGTCACCTTGGAACCTTGCTTCATGTGTTCGGGAGCATTAGTTCAGGCTCGCATATCGCGCGTGGTGTTTGGAGCTTTTGACCCCAAAGGCGGAGCACTTGGAAGTTTAACGAATTTATCAACCGACAAACGACTAAATCATAACTTTCATGTTCATGCCGGAATTCATGCGGATGAATGCAGTCACATGCTAAAAAAATTCTTTAAAAAAAAACGATCTAAAATTAAGACTTAATATCTAATCGATATCCAAAACTTGGCACTGCAGTAATAACTCCAACGAAACCTTCTAGTTTTTTCTTTAAATAATTTATTTGGGAATCCACGTTTCTTGGTGTGACATCGAAATGTCCCCACACTTCTGTCATAAACTGATTTCTAGAAACCAAATTATTTTTGTTCTCAATTAGCAATTTTAGAATTTCAAATTGCTTCGGCGTCAACGTGACCTCACGGTCTTCGACGTAAACTTGGCGTGAATGCAAATTCATTTTCAAATTAGCTGCAGTCAAATCAGCAGTCTGCTCTTTGCTGTAATCACCCAACCTTTTACGAACTCGCAAAAGCAATTCTTTAGGATGAAACGGTTTTGCCAAAAAATCATCGCCACCAGATTCTAAAGTTTCGATACGCTCATCGGATGTGACTGCTCCCGAGACAAAAATAATTGGAGTGTTTTTTGTATCCGGAAAATCCTTGATGATTTTACATAATTCAACACCAGTTACGTAAGGCATTTTAAAATCCATTAAGATTAAATCGGGGCTGTAAGTTTTAACGAAATCCAAAGCTTTTTCAGCCTGACAAATGTAGCGGCATTCGAAATACGGGCTTAGAATCTCGGTCATCAACTGGCAGCTTTCTTCAAAGTCATCGATAATGGCGATTTTCTGCATTCTACATTCCTTTGTACTTAATTTGTTTTAGATCCAAAATCTTCTTGATAGCATCTCTCTTGTCGCCCTGAATTTCAATGACCGCAACGCCAGATTCGACCTTGTACGAGCCCCCAACACCACATTTAATTTTTAACTCTTTAGTCAGCTCTTTGACAAAGGTTTCGTGATTGGGAAGCTGATCCAAAATTGTGACTGTTTTTCCGCCTCGACCATTCTTTTCAAGTCGAAAAACAACCGTAAATTTTTTTGTGTCAATGAGCACTCGGCTTTGCAGCGCTGCCTTATCTTTAGCTGCCTGACCTGAAATAATAGCCTGATCCTTCGGATCCGTTGAGTAAACCAGAACACGGTCCTTAGAGTTACTTGAAGAATTAGACACCCGCATTCCTTTCTTGAACACTTACCAAAGATTATGGGGTGTTTGGTTCGTTCTGAAGATTATGTTTGGTATAGTCATTTCCATCAAATCTGAAAAGCTGCGGCTCGTTATCCATTGCTGTTAACATATTTACTGGACGTTTCCACAAAGAAAAAAGATTTTTCATCGTCGCATCCATGTAATTGGGCTGAAGGTCCAGACCTTCGTGAGAATGGCGAATCAGCAACTCGCCTCGGTTTTCAAAATTCGCATTCTCAATTTTTATAATTGGCTGACCAAAATTCGCTAGTTGAAATAAAAGTTGAGATTTGATGGCCTTAAAATCTTTGGTGTCTACTTCGAAACGATTTGTTTGTTTATTCAGTTTGTAAACAAACATTTTATGTCGCACGCAAAAATCTTCTGTTAAGAACTCGTCGATGAAATTGACATCATTATATATTTTTCGAATTTCAAATATCTTGTCACGACCAGAACCCGTCTTCTTATTCCAGTTATTTCTTTCACGCGTATCATCACAGTCATCCCATTCACGACCAAACCGTCCTTTATTCCAACGGTCTTCAATATCACGAAATAGTTCGATACCGACTTTATAAGGATTATAGCCACCGACTTGCATGAAAGTAGTTCCGGAGTGATGATCTGCAAAATCAATAATTTCTGAGTCATTTAAAATATGACGAGTCATCATATGCGAATGCCAATAGGATGCCCAACCCTCATTTAATGTTTTAGTCATTCCTTGGGGTGCAAAATAATAAGATTCATCACGAACGATTCCCAAAATGTCCTGCTGCCAGTCTTCCAGTGGAGCGTAATGAATCAAGAAAGAAAGGATATCTCGAACCGGTTCCGTTGGAAAATGCGTGCTGTTCTGCATTTTCTCGATTTGTTTTTTCTTTTCTTGTTCGATGTACGCTGGCGGATTGATGTAATCCTTCATGTAACTTTTGTTCACCTTAAAAAGATACTGCTCTTGAATTTGCTGCGGTTTTTGCTCTTGAAAGCGTGGTGGACCATTGATAATGCTATGTCGGTCGATCAAATTTTCTAAACTTAAACACGAGTCAATAAATCTTTCGACAGTTTCGTAACCGTGACGATCTATATAATTTCTGATCCGTGTAGCATGGTTAGCCATTTGATCCATCATTTTACGATTGGTTTTTGAAAACCAGATGTTATTTTTGAAAAAATCACAGTGACCGTAAACGTGAGACATGACCAACTTCTGGTCCATCATGGAATTGCCTTCCATCAAGTAGGCATAACAAGGGTCTGTGTTGATGACCATTTCATAAATTTTTGACAAACCGTACTCGTAGGATTTTGAAAGATGTTCGTACTCCATACCAAACTTCCAATGTGGATATCTGACTGGAAAACCACCGAAAGCTGCAATCTGACTGATCTGATCGTAATTAATCAATTCGAAAACAGTATCAAAAAAATCTAAATTACAATTCTTGGCAATTTGACAGATTTTTTTGCGCTCAGATTCTAATTCCAAAGTTAAATTTGCCACTGGCTATTTTCCTTTACCCAAAAATTCTTTTATCGAATCTAAAATTTTATCTCGATTTTCAATCTGACTTAATGTGACACGCTCGTCGGCTGGAAATTCCTTTTGCAAATCTTTTAAAAACTGACCACTGCCATATTTACTTTCTACTTGACCGTATGAAAATACATTTACATTCGGAAGGAAAAATTCTTTCAATAAATTCACACAAATTCGTGTGTCTTCACCGCTCCAGTTGTCACCATCGCTAAAATGAAATGGATAGACATTCCATTCACTGAATGGATAATCCTGTTGAATGATCTGCTGACACAATTTGTACGCTGAGCTGATCAGTGTACCACCTGATTCGCTGGTTTTGAAAAAAGTGTCTTCGTCGACCTCTTTGGCAGCGGCATCATGAATAATGAAACGGGTCTCAAGTCCCTTGTAATGCTTTTTTAGCCAAGTATTTATCCAAAAAGATTCTAACCGAACTATTTCTTTTTGTTCTTCACCCATCGAACCCGAAACATCCATCATATAAATGACAACGGCTTTGGTGTGCGGTGTTTGTGTTTTTTTTACTGATCTATATTGGTAGTCTCGGCGGATTGGAATGATGACTGGATCGTCTGGAGTGTAGGTTCCAGACGAAATATAACGAGTTAATGCTTTTTTATAAGTCTGTTTAAATTTTCTTAAACCCTCGGCACCAACTGGCGCAATACCAGAGTATTTATTTTTTTCTGCCATTAAATTCTTTGAACCTTTGGGCTGAATATTTGGTAACTGAAGTTTATCGCCAAGTATCTCTGCAAGTTCTTCCATAGAAATTTCAACTTCTAGCATGTGTTCGCCAGGACTTTCTCCGGCTTTACCAGAACCTTGACCAGGCTGACCAGGACCGTCGCCAGGCTCCCCATCACCCTGTCCAACGCCCTGTTCATTTTGTTTAGCACCGTAGCGAAATGTCGGAATATCAATTTTTGGCATCGGAATTTTAATAAATTCGCCTTCACGCCGTCCGATCAATTCGCCGTTTGTGACATATCTTTTGAAGTCTTCTCGGACTTTTCCTTTGATGATTGTTTTGAAACGGCTTTGATCTTCGCGTATAGACATTATTTGTTTTTCACATCGCCTCTAGCAAAAATGCTAGCTACATAATGTAAAACATCCGTCGCTGAAATCTCGTCGTAGCCAAAATCCTTTATAAGCCTTGATTTCACGATATCAATTTTTTCTTGCGTGTCTTTATCAGCTACAGAGCTAACTAACGAGGTCAGCTTAATACTGTCTTTTTGATCTTCGAAAAGCTTCAGTTCAAGGGCTTTGTGCAAGCGCTCGTTCATTTTGTAATTAAATTTTTTGCCATCTATTGCTAGTGCGCCGATATAGTTCATGACTTCACGTCGAAAATCTTCTTTCCGAGATTCTGGAATTTCTATTTTCTCTTCGATTGCTCGCATAAGACGCTCGTCGGGCTCTTCGTCGTAACCTGTGTACAAGTTGCGAACTTTTTCTTTTTGAGTGTACGCTTTGACATTATCAATGTAATTTCCACACAGTCTTTGTAGTGCACCTTCGTCAGCACTGATTGCCCGTTGAACTTCAGATTTTATTATTTCTTCGTATTCTTGCTTAACAACACTTAACAGTTCTTTGTATTCTTGTTTTAATTCTTCGTTGGAAATTAGGGAATGATGTTTTAATCCGCTTTCTAATTCATTCATCACCATGAAAGGGTTCACTGAACCTTTATTCATCTGCTGAGCCATAACTAAAGCATTAGAAAGCTTGTCTTGAATATATCGTGGCGAAATTCCGTCCAGGCCTTCACGAGTTGTTTCTTTACGAAGTTCTTTGACATTATCCTCTGTGAAATTTGCCAGGGTTTTACCGTTATACAGTTTTAGTTTTTGCAAACGAGTTAAATTGGCTTTTTTCGGTTTTTCTAACCGAGTTAAAATGGCCCACATTGCAGCCACTTCAATGGTGTGTGGCGCTATTGAAATTCCGCGCAATCGCTGTGAATTAAAATCTTTTTTGTAAATATTGATTTCTTCCTTTAACCGAGTGATATACGGAATATCTATTTTTACAGTACGGTCTCGTAATGCTTCCATGAATTCGTTGTCTTGCAGTTTTCTATATTCAGGTTCGTTGGTGTGACCGATGATGACCTCATCGATGTGCGTCTGCGCAAACTTTTTCGGTTTCACACGGTGCTCTTGAGAAGCCCCTAATAAATCGTATAAAAAAGCCACATCTAATTTTAAAACTTCAACGAACTCGATCATCCCTCTGTTGGCGACATTGAATTCTCCATCAAAGTTAAAAGCGCGTGGATCTGAATCTGATCCGTACTCGGCAATTTTTCGATAATTGATATCACCCGTAAGCTCTGTTGAATCCTGATTCTTTTCATCTTTCGGCTGAAAAGTTCCAATGCCTACGCGGTCTGCTTCTGAAATAAATAATCTTTTAACTCGCACATGACTTAATACTTTCATTAAATCACCGTTGTATCGCTCCATTAAACCCTTAAAAATAAATCGTGATGGCGGACATAGATCGCCAACAATCTTTACGCGAAAGTCGCCATCTTGAGATCTATTGATCTCTTCACAAATTTGAGGGCGCATTTCTTCTGGAATAAGAAGCAATGGCTCTTCATTCATCGGTGACGGAAAAACTTTAACGTCTTTACCCAACAAATTGCCTTTTCCGTTTTCGTCAATCCATTCAAACGTAAACAAAGCGCCAGAGTCTGTTCGCGAGTAAGCCTCTAAGCCTTTTTTCAGTCGACGGCAGATGGTTGATTTGGCAGAACCCACTGGGCCATGCAAAAGTATCACTCTTTTTTCTGTGCCGTAACCCAGAGCTGCGGCTTTTAAGACATTCACCAATTTCATCAACTGAACATCAAGTCCGAAAACGGCATCTTTTCCACCGGTTTCTGTGTCGTCAAAAAATTTGTAACGAATGATTTGTTTTTTAAAATCGATGTACTCTTCAGTTCCAGCTTCTACAATCATATCAAATAGGCGCTGGTAAGCGTTTCTAGATAACTTTGGATTTGTTTTCACCAAATCTAAGTATTCTTGGAATGAACCTGTCCAATGACTAGCAACAGCCGGACTGTTGCTTTGCCATTTTTCAACAATATTTTTTAGATTAATCGGTGACGACATCGAGACTCCTTCTACTTGAAGCCTTCAAGTTGAGAATCAGGTGGATCTTAGTTAGATATGATTATAAACCGACACAAATAGGTTAGCGACTAGAAACTAATTAATCTGAATTAGTTGGTAGTCGTCGGGTTTAATCAATACAAAAGTCTCGTTTTGAGGCTCTGGCATCATGCTTTGGTCTTTAAATACCCAGATCATCTCGAAGTTCTGACTCTTGATCTGAATTCTGCGCTTTTGCACAGTTTCGTAAATCCATGTCACTTGCACGCCATCACTCCCCAAGCATAAAGTGGGTTTACCACTTTCATTATTCGTGCATTTTAGTTCTGCGGAAGCTGGGCTACGATTGTGAACTGCATTCCACAAAATTCTAGGGTTTATATTTTGTTTAAAAACGGGGTAAAGCGTTCGCTGAGAAAAAGGTCCCGTGATATATTTTTTAGAAGTATGCAAAGCAAACTGTATTTTTTCGGGAGTCATTAGAATCGATGCGATCGGATAGCCAAACAAAGCGGTGACTTCCATGCGAATAGCCTGGTCCGTTAAAAGCATAATTTCTATTTTTGCATTTTGGCTTTCATCTTTTCGAAGGTCTTTAATCTGAACTTTGGTTTCAAGAACGAAAGGCTTTGTTTTGAAATCAGTAATTTTCGTGGTTGAACCACAACCCACAGAAACCAACACCGCAAGACTAAGAAGTAGATCTTTTATTGTCACTGACCCTAGATTAAAGATATGATACACTTAAAAGGCAACTATGAAATTAAGACATCTTATTTTATTTGTATTTGCTTCAGCAACACTGATGGCTGCAGATCTTGCTGGAGGCTCATTACTGGCTTTCGGTCTCTGGCTGCAAATAAACACGTTATCTAAAATTAATTTATTAAGTAAAAGTTCGCAGCTGTGGGCTTTGAAACTTTTTCTGCTAACTGTTCCGTTCTTGATTTTTTGGGGAAGCACACATTCTTTTTTATTCATTTATGCATCTGAACAAAACTGGCCTTTTTTGATGATGGCCACAAGCTTGAATTTTTGCCTGAGTTTGATTGCAACGATTTCTTATGTTTTTACTTTTGAAGTTGCTTCAGCTACAAATTATCAGGTGCTGAATTCATTTCAACAGGCATGGACTTTAGCGAAAGAAAGAAAAATCGATTTTTTCAGATACAGTGGTTTGCTCTTTTTATTTACACTGACTCCACTTTTTAAAGCGGACTGGAAAATAGTATTTGCAATTATGGCGACTCATTTGTTTTTAAATCGCCATCGACTGAAGCTGGTTTTCGCGTCCGGATTTTAAGATCGTCTTCCAAAACTGTTAGTTTTGTCTGAATGTCGCGCTTGCGCGATTGATCGCTTTCCAGCTCGTTTGCTTTCAGTAACAAAACCCGAGCCTTATCCAGCTTTTTCAGCTTGATGTACGCGTCCCCTAAGTGTTCTGCAATAATTCCAACCCCAGGCTGAATTTCATGCGCTTTTTCAAGAATTCTAATGGCCTCTTTATAATCACCTCGTTTAAATAAAATCCATCCCAAAGTGTCTAATACAAAACCGTCATCTTTATCGTTTTGCACAGCAGAGCGCGCCAACTTCTCAGCTTTCTCTAAATCCTCGTTCAGTTCGGCCAAAGAAAAGGCGATGTAATTCATTGTCTGAGTGTTGTTCGGATCCAACGCGAGTGCTAGTTCCATACTGGAAAGCATTTCCCGTTTTTTATTTAATTTATCTAACAACGTTCCTTCATAAAAATGGGCCTGTGCATTTTTCGGAAATGCAGTCTGAGCTTTTTTTGCGACTTGAATAGCTTTTTCGATTTCACTTTTATCTTCGTGGAACTGAGCCATCAAAAAATAAGTTTGTACGTTGGTTATTTTTTCGACTTCAGATAAAACTTTTTGACCTCGATTGGAATCGCCTAAAATTTTTGACAGATAGGCTGCATGAACTCTGGATTCTTCGAAATATGAACTGCTTTTGCTGATCAACATGTACTGGTCGAAAGCTTGTTGAAATTGTTTTTTTTCTTCAAAAACTGCAGACAGATAAAAGCGAACTTTATCAGATTCAGGTGCGATTTTTAATATATCATCTAGCTTCTCGATCGCTAAATCATACATTTTCTTATCTATCAGTATCAGTGCCATTTTTAGTTTAATTTGCACTTGGTCTTCTGATTGTGAATCCAGAATTTCTAACTGCTCGTAAGCTTTATCGTACTGACTTTTTTCAATGTAATACTGTGACAAAATTTCAGCAAGCTTTGCTTGTGGGCCATGTTTAGCTTGGTGGGTAATATAAAAGTTGTTCGAAGCAGCAGCACCGCTTTCTTTTTGAATAAGCTGAGCTAACAAACTAATAGCCTCAAAAAATTCAGGCCGCAGCTGAATGCTTTTTCTAAGTTCAAGCTGAGCTTTTTTTGCATTTAGTTTCTCGTTTTGCTCGATGTATATTCGGGCTAAGTAGTAATGGGCTAAATGGCGCGATGTTGATTCTTTTTCGCCAGCAACTTTCTGAAACTGTAAAGCTGCTTTTTTATAGTTTTTTTGCTCAGAAAATATTGCACCCAAATAGAGCATGACTTCGTAATCTTCTGGATTTTGTTTTAATATTCCCTCGTAAACGGAAACAGCTTTGTCATAATTTTTTGTGGAACTATAAAGTCCCCCTAGCAGCATATTCAAATCACGTCTGTCGGCAGAAACTACCTTAGCTCTTTCGGCCCAATACAGCGAATCTCTGACTTGGCTTCTGCGAAAATATTCTATAGACAAACGTTGCATCAAAGTTGCACTTTGTGGATCGTAAACCAAAGCCGATTTTAAATTTTCTATGGATTCAACCGAGTTGCCCTGTAAGGATTCAATATCAGCTCGCAAAAACAGAAAATCTGCTTCAGCTTGATTATTCAACGAATCAATAACAGGAATTGCCTGGTCGTAGCTCGTCGGTAGTTGCAAAGAAGCGGGCGCGCGATTTCGGTCATTCATTGCCGAATCAAAAAATCTAGATTCGGTGCTTGCGCACCCGAAAAGTGCAAAAAGCAAAATAGTTAGAACAAGTTGAGGTTGAGTCGTCATTTGCACTCCCATATGGGATCTCATCGGTTGTTTCGACCGTTTGACTCGAGTCCATTTTGGACAAAATTTTAACAATTTTGGTAAATCTGGACTTTTATTTCGAAAGTAACAGGTAAAATTAATATAAATTATGTCATCCATAAGATATTGAAATTGATAACTTTTTTTGAAACTTTTATGGTCGAGATTGTAGTTTTCTGCTTCAAAGCTGTCATATGTCTAATTGGGTTAACCTGTATTTATTCAAGTAGTGTCGACTTACTTGACAAGGGGTGGCGGCAGAGCTACTTTGCGCAAGAATAAACAGGGCGAAAAGCTTCAGTTTTAAGCTAAAACCAGAAGAAAATAAGCCAGTTACATGGAGGCCATTGTGATGAATCAAATGGATAGTTTAAGCATTAAGCCCAGCGCTAAAGTGAAAATTATCAAGCGCTACCAGAATCGTAAACTTTATGACACTCAACAAAGTTGTTATGTAACTTTGGATGACATCGCCAAGATGATTCGCTCAAACGAAGAAGTTATGGTTATCGACAATAAGTCAAAAAACGATATCACTGCTGCAACGTTGACCCAGATCATTTTTGAATCAGAGAAAAAAGCCTCTCAGTATGCTCCGCTTTTTACTTTACGTGAAATCATACAGAACGCGAACGGAAGCATTTCTAGCTACCTAGCTAAGCTTGGCGCATTCCCAATTGATTACATGACGAAGCAAGCCGCAGTAAACGTGAACATTGACCGTGTTTCTACGGATGATTTGAAACAGAATTTGGAAAATCGAGTGGCTTCAGCTGCTCGTTTGAATACCGATTCAACTTCTAAAGCAGTGGCTGACAAAGCAACAGTTTTGCCAGGAGCAAATCAAGAAGACGAAACTCCAAATTTGCCACTTCCGAACAACAACCAAAACTTTAATCAGTAAAGTAAATCAACAGTTTGTTTTTAAAAAAAGCCAATAGCAATATTGGCTTTTTTTTGCCCGATTTAATCAATTTCAACTTTTACTTGAGGCTTCGAATCAATTCAAACTTCTTTTCGCCAGCACGAATGTTCACATTAATTTCAGACAATCCTTCGGAATCATTCAGATAAATATTTAACCCGGTTAAACGAATTTTATGCTGGCCAGGTTTTAACGGAATTCGCACTGTATGAACACTTTTTGGGTATATGGACCACTGACGTAAATCAGCGCGTTCCGAGGCGACCATAACCAGCCAGGCAAGTTGTCCAAGCGCTTTATCCTGCTGTCGGATCTGCGCTGCGACAACTTCTTTCGCAACACGAGAGCCAACTCTTCGGGCAACCAATGAGTTGTAATCGGCATTCAGTGCGGCGATCGCTGCTTTCTCAATGCTGTAAACGGGCTCGCTTTGAAAAGTCTCTAAAACTTTGTCCTTTGGACCCATTACTTCAGCTTTAAGAAAATGTGTATTGCTGTTTACACCGACAAGCTGTGGAAAAGAAGGAGCATCAGCCCGCGGCTGTTTTCGAGGTCCCCAGCCCTGTAGAAAAACCAATATCAACTCTGTCTTTTCGAAGTCCTTAGCCGACCTAATTTCTTCGTTCGTGGCGTTCATTTTAGCCACTAAGTTTCTAAATTCATCTTGTCGGTTGGCTTTCCAGCACCCACGCAACATATCAACGCCTACTTTTCGGTAAGCCGTATCTAGAAAAAATGCTTCTCGGTAGTCAATACAAGCGTCATCGTATTTTCGATCTGCTTCCCAAATTAGCGCAGATAAATATTTCGCAAAAGAACTTAGCTCGAATTCCTTTTTATCATCTGCTTTGTATTTCAAAAATTTCTGATTAATTTTGCGTACCTCTACCAAAGCACTATCAAACTGACCTAGTTGCATAAAGTTAAGAGCTAACGAAACATTGATGAAAAGTTTTTCGAATGTATCACCTTTATATTGAACCATTTCTTCATTTAGCAACGTGGCACCTGCAACACGACTAACAGATACGTAATCTATTTCGTCGGCTAACTTTTCGGCTCTCAAAAAAAGCTGATTACTTTTTTTATAGTCTCCGCAAACCTGCAAAGCCGCAGCGTAATCCAGAAGATGAATCAACTGATCACCGTCGGGCTTTAGAGTGAACTCTTCCAATATCTTAAGCGCAGGATCGCACTGTTGACTTGCAAGAAGATCACGAGCTGGGGCAACCTTATTTTGATAAGTGGCACAACCAGAGAAGAAAATGAATATGGAAAGATAAACAAAAATCATAAAACAGAGCTATAAACCAATGGATTTTTTCTTGAATGTTTTTCGAATCTGTTTGTGATTAGTCCATGTAATCAAGCTGGTCTTTAAATTAGTCAAATTGAGTGTTAATTTGTAAAACACAGATTTATCTTTTCCGACTTCTTGAACGATAGCATCTAATCGGCCGTTGATAATGAAGTCAGCTCCGATTTGACCGCCAGGAGTCTTTTTTGTTTCTGCAGAAACAGATCCATTGTTTTGATAATCATATTCATCAGAAATATCACCGCGGGCCTCTTTGTCAATAAAAGCAACCTTCCCAGAATTTGTTAATTCAACACGGACCATATCCATAATACTTTGAGTATCGATATGCTCTGGAGTTTTATTTTGCAGGTTCGTAACGATCACGATAGGTAATTTCTTGGCATTTGAAATTGCGGGATGCTGTACCAATGATTCAACCATCGATTTTACTATGATCTGCATGTCTGTTTCGGACCATTGATCATTCAATAAGTTTTCTTTATTTACGTCATCATATTGGCCTTTAACGAACGCCGACGGACCACATGCGGTCAAACTTAGTAAAGCAGAAATCATTGCTATTAATATTACACTCTTCATAGGATCTCCTTAAATTTATTAAACTATCTTAGCAGCTAAATGACTTGTTTCAAGCAAGAACGAAGTTCGATATTTGTGCCGGCAACTGGCCTTTTAGTACTCTAAACAATGATTTGGACTAGCAGCAAGATTGCTGAGGTGCAGGAGATGTCACATATACACAACAGCGTTTCCGCATTTGATATTCTAAAAACCAAATTTAATCCGGAAGCTGAAGAGTTCTGGCTTATGACGTTAAATCCCAATTTATCACTGACCGGTCTAATTTTACTTACAAAGGGCACGTTAAACTACTGTCCGGTCCATCCCCGTGATTTATTCAGAGAGTGTCTGAAGGCAAATGCTTTCACATTCATAATTGCCCATAATCATCCAAGTTTAAACGTTATACCTTCAGATGAAGACTTAAAGTTAACTCGAAAGCTATATAGATTATCTTTGCTAGTGGAAATTCCTATGACAGATCATATTATTTTTACTAATGAAAACTACTTCAGTCTGCGAGAAAACAACTCAATCCGCTGGAAATAAATCGGACGACTCATCTGTTTGGCTGGGTTTTCGAATGGGGGTTACGCTTATTACTTTGTTGTCTTCTGAAAGAACCAAATGAAAACCGCTTTTCCGCGCGTTTTCGACAAACTGTCTTGCATACTCTTTTTTATCTAATTCTTCTTGTTGTTTTTCAATTTCTCTTCGATAAATTCCGGTTTGAATGACTTCTGACGGCGTTATACTAGCTACATCTTCGCTTAAATTTTGCTGATTTTCCACACTATCATCTGGTTTTTTTTCTCGCGTTTCTTTTTTTATATTCAATGGCATTTTAAGTTGTTTCTCAAGTGCTAACCTAAATGCCATTTCATCTTTTCGCGTTTGTTCTGATGTTTGCTTCAGAAACTTATTAACGACTTGGTCTATGTCCGTGATTTCAGCTGGTTTCGGGACAGCTGTTGATCGCACCTTTGCTGCACTAAAATAAATGACAGCGTAAACTGAAACCAAGGCTAAAATCAGATAATTTAAGTACCGATTTAAATTTTTCACTCAGATAAGTTATCGGCAAGTTTCTTTAAGTTCTGATCTGAAGTTTGCGTTTTTCAATCTAGAAAACTGTTTCATTTTGGGATTTTGGACATTTAGTCAAAAAAATTTCTACTTTTTAATGGGATGCACTGGAATTATGACTGTAAATTCAGTACCTATTCCATTTTGTGAACGCACCTGAATTTCTCCGCCATGATTTTGGATAATACCATAAGAGATGCTAAGCCCAAGACCTGTGCCTTGGCCAACACCCTTGGTTGTGAAAAAAGGTTCAAATATTTTTTCAAGCACATCCGAAGCCATTCCCGCACCGCTATCCTGAATTGAAATTTGCACGCGGCCGGCTTTGTCGTTGGATGCTCGTATAGGTAATATCGAAATCCAAATTTGACCGGTGCCGTTGATTGCTTGAACGGCATTAGAAAGTATATTCATAAGCACTTGGTTAATTTGCGAGGCATAACAAAGAATTCTTGGCACAGGTTCATATTGCTTGTTGATCTGTATTCTGTTTTTTATTTCGCCTTGAAGCAGCTCTAAAGTTGTATCTAAAGATTCTCGCAAATCGATTTCTTTCAGCTGGGCTTCTTCTAATCGAGAAAAATTTCTTAAACCCAATACGATATCCTTCGTTCTTTGAGCACCTTCTTGGCATGATTTAATTAAGCGCGGCAAATCTGTCTTGATAAAATCATAATCTGCTTTTTCTTTGATGGATGCCAAATTTTCCGGATGTTTTTCCATCTCATCAATGATGTGAAAAAGTTTTTGTGTGTACTCTTTTAAATAAGTGGTGTTACTAAAAATAAATCCAATCGGATTATTAAGTTCGTGTGCAACACCCGCCACCAACTGGCCTAAGCTTGTCATTTTTGCTGAATGAACCAGTTTCGTTTGCGCTTCTTTTAGCTCGCTATTTGATGCTTCCAATTCCTTCAGTTTCTTTTTAAGATCACTTCGCGTTTGAAATATTTTAAGGCTCATCTCGTTAAATGCTATTGTTAGATGACCAACCTCTGTATTATTTTTTACCGGCAGCTGCACTAAGCTATCTGTTTTTTCAAACGAACGTAGACCTACAATAAGTTCGTATATTGGTTTCAGTAACCAGTCTGCACTAAATAAAATTGTTACAATTAAAAACAAAATAACAAGCGAGATGACAGAAAGAAATGCGATGTTGACATTTTTAAGAACGGATTTGGCTTCTTTTTTTGTCGTTCCAAGCGCAATGTAGAAATGAGATTTGTCCCAATGAATCGGATAAAGAATGAAGCCAAAAGGCTGAGCCGCTGTGCTGACTTCGAAGAAATTTTCTGAATCTGCATTTTTTAAGATGGATGCGATATAATCTTTTGAAATTGTTCTGAATTCTTTTTGGGTCGATGACACAATCTGGCCAGACTCTCGGACTAAGAAGGCCTCTAGCTTTAATCTGTTCTTAACTTTGTTTAAAAATGCTTCTTTTAAATCCAAAGACTGTTCCACGTAGCCGACGATTTTCCCTGAATTCGAAACCACTTTAGAAAATAAGATCAGAGACACCTTATTATCATCCGGAAAGTCAGCAAGGCCAAGATTCGGTTTTTCTTTTAAATGATTCAAATATTTTTCATTAAGTAGAATCTTACCGATCTGCGTAAACGACCTAACGGAGTTATTGCTATCTCTAAAAACAGAGGACAAAAGCCGGCCATCCCGATCATAAAATGAAAGTGATGTAGCAATGTCTTTTTCAATCCAATCTAAAGACATTTCTTTGATTGCAACTGTGTCTGAAACAGACAGGTTATAGATCAAATGTGGACTTTTTATGTAAAGATCTTTGCTCTGTAAAAACTGACCGTAAAAGTCCGCGATCATAACTTCTATTTCTCGGCCGTTTCCACTGAGTCTTTGTGCCAGTTCGTTATTGATCGCTTTTTCAAATTTAAGAAGCGAGTACCAAGCGACAAAAGCTAACGGGATAATCGAAAAAATAAAAAACCAAACGACCAAGATCGAACGAAGAGATCTGAAATTTTTGATTTTTATTCTGGGCTCACTCACCTTCTTTGACCTCTAAGATCATTCGCTTAAATCCAACGGGCATCAAACGAGGGTGGTTTTCAAACTGAATATTAAGACGCCCAAATTTGTTCAAGAAATCTTTTGCTTGATCTACGTTTTCGGTCGGTAAGACTAAATGATAGTAAAGAACGTTCGGAGATTTTTTCCAACCCAGTTCAACTTCGCCGGCCTTTGTGCTTCCCAGCGCAACCAGCTTTTCAGTAATCCGAGCTGACAGTGTATCAATATCTGAGACCTGAATACTTGCTCGGAATAGACCACCTTGTTTTGACGGCGGTACATCTTTTGTGTCGGACGGGATTTCTGGCTTGTTTAAAGCTAAAGCAACTTTCTTTTCAGATTGTCCCATTTTGTTGATTTGAGGCTTCACTCCATTTACTGGTTTCGTGGCGTTACTGACTGGCATTTCGCTGAGGTTTACAGGACTGCTACCATCTAATTCGACCGTATTTTCATCGCGGAAATCTTGCCCTTTGATCTCTAGCATTTTTACAGATTTATTCCCAAGCTGAATGGGGAAGTTCTTAAATGAGAAAGGGCGAATCACCATGAGCGAGATAAAAAGAACGCAAACAGTTGATGCAACTATTAAACTTTTTTGGAATTTCACTTTCGGTCCAGCACTCGTTTGATGATTTTTTTCTACAGGCTCCACCAAAGTGTTCTCAGCTGACTCTAATTTCAAATTCGAAAGCTGTTGAAATTCTTCGACAGTTTCAAGATACTTCTGCTTTAATAAATTAAGTTCTGGATATATCGCTAGACCCATTTTTACGATGCTTTTATCTTTGGGCGACAAGATATCTAGGCAATATCCAACTAAATTTTCTGTCATAAAAAAATAAGATACATTTTTGTCGTCTATCTTTTTAAATTTAAATGCATTCTCTTCTGTTAAATTTTGTTGCTTAGAATCCGATATTTTTTTAAAAACCTGGTTCACAAAAAATCGAGCTTTTTGCTCGGTCAATTTAAGTATTGTCGACAGCTCTTGTATATTAAACTTAAATACCAGCAGTCCGATTATTATTAACAAATGCTGTTTAGATGATTTTTGGTAAAGAATTTTCCAGGTGTCTAATCTGTAATTTTCAAAGACACGAAAAGGCTGACCTGATCGCACAGCTGAATTTTTACCAAAAAAATTTTCTAATTTTAAAAAAATAGTCTTCGAATAATTTTCATTATTTTTCTGATTTGCAGTTCCCAAAATGGTGTAATAAATATCAAGCGCTTGCGAGGAATTTGGATACAGCAAATGGACTGCTATCCAAAGTCGCTGGTCTATTATCTGGGTCATTATTTTATTCTAATCAATTGTTAGCTGGCTGAGAAGATCCAGCTGGTCTAAAACTTTACCGGAACCCATAACGACACAAGTCAAAGGGTCTTCAGCAATAGAGACTGGTAAACCGGTTCTTTCACGCAGCAAAACATCTAGATTCGCTAATAAAGCTCCGCCGCCAGTCAGCACGATACCGTTGTCGACGATATCAGATGCCAATTCTGGTGGAGTTTTCTCAAGCGCAGTCCGGACGGCATCAACAACCTCTGAAAGTGGATCCATTAAGGCATCATTAATCTGAGTGCTGGTGATTTCGATTGTCTTCGGAGCTCCCGCAACAAGATCTCGACCTTTTACTTCCATCGTGCGCTCTACATCAAAAGGATAAGCATTTCCAATTTTTAATTTAATAGATTCTGCAGTTCTTTCGCCGATCAATAAATTAAATTGCCGGCGTACATAGTTAACAATCGCTTCATCAAATTTATCGCCAGCTACTTTTATTGATTTGCAATAGACAATTCCGCCCAGTGAAATGACGGCAACGCCAGTCGTACCACCACCCATATCAACAACCATATTTCCAGAGGGCTCAGTAATTGGCAGTCCAGCTCCAATAGCTGCAGCCATTGGCTCTTCGATCAAGTGAACTTCGCGTGCACCTGCAGATTGAGCAGCTTCTTTGACCGCACGTTTTTCAACTTGGGTAATTCCATAAGGTACACAAATTATTATTCGTGGTCTTACCAGGGCTTTTTTCTCGCCCATAGCTTTTGTAATAAAATACTTGAGCATTGACGATGTCACTTCGAAATCAGCGATAACTCCATCTTTGATTGGACGAATGGCAACGATACTTCCAGGTGTTCGTCCCAACATTTCTTTTGCTTCTTTACCAACTGCTAAAACTCGGTTTTGCATTCCACGGTAATTTTTTTGAACAGCGACCACAGAAGGTTCATCCAAAATAATTCCCCGGCCTTTAACGTACACAAGCGTGTTCGCAGTACCAAGGTCGATAGCTATGTCATTAGAAAAATAGTCGGCAAATTTATCAAAGAAACTCATGTGGTAAAAGTTTAAAGAATTATGAAATAGACAGTC
>JAYTPC010000024.1:0-8982 GCA_043747425.1 Bdellovibrionales bacterium | reverse complement strand
AAAAAAGACGGCCAGGTATGGGGGGAGAGTCCCTAGCCGCCATGGGGGGTACCATTTACTAAAGCAAAGTCTTCGCCAAGTTTAAATGCGATATAGCAGATCTGAAGTGTCAAAAACCAAGTCAGTGACATTTGTGGCTGTGCAGATGGGGTGGTCCCCGTTTTTTAGGCTCAATACGCGGTACACAACCGGTTACTGTGCTGAAGTAGACAAAAGTCCAGTAGCTGTTCACTCGTCGTTCTCTTATTCTCATTACCGTACTAAACTAGCCACTTACAGGAGATATCTATGCGCACAGGTTTGCTTAGAAGTTTAATCATGGTTTTTATTTTTTTGGGTTATTTTTCAGGAGCTTCTGTGTTTGCTGCAGACGTTGAAAATGAGCAAATCGAAGCTGAAGAAGCCATTGCAGATTCTGAAGCAGCACGTGCCGAAGCCACAGATTCTAAAAAGCGTGCCGAAGAGGATCGTAAGCGCCGCGAACAAGCAAAAAGTGAAGCAAGAAAAGCCACTGAACGGGCCAAGCTTGCAGAAGAAAGTGCTAAAAAAGATATGGCTCAAGCAGAAAAAGAAATTGCACAAGCGAAATTAGAAATTGCTGAAGCCGAGAAAAGTCAACGCCAAGCTGAAAAAGCAGCAGCGGACTTTGAAGCAAAAACAAAAGCAAATAAGGAAAAAGTACAAAAAAATCAAGCTACTCGTGATGAGTTATTAGAAAAAAAGAAAGTCGCTGAAAGAAATGCAGGAGAATTGTCTGCGCAAGCTAAAGAGGCAGAGCGCGCAGCTGAAAAAGCGGCAAGTGACGTAGCTAGATATCAAAAAGAAATGCAAGACGCACAAAGTATGCAAAAGCAAGCGCAGTTGAATTTAACTAAAACACAAGCGCAGACACAAAAAGCAATCGCCGAAGCTAAAGTCGCTGAAGCTAAAATGAATCAAGAAAAAATGCGTGCCGAAGCCGAAATAAAACGGACTGATGCAGAAATTGCAAAGTTTAAAGCTCAGGCTGAAATGACAGAAAAAGCAACCGCAAAAATAGCCGAAGAAAATCAAAAAGTTATTGATCAAAGTAAACAGTTGAAATCCACGCTTTCTGATGAGCAAAAAAAAGTGTCATCGATGAAAAAAGACGAAGAAAAATTACGTGACCAAGTTACCAAATCACGGTCTGAGTACGAAAAAACACGTGTGCAGTTTCAAAAAGAAACAGCTCAGCTAAATATGGAAGTGCTTCAGTTGAAAAGGGCACAAGCATTTGCCGAAGCCGAACTGAAGAAATATGAAGCGGATTCAACACGCCTCAAGTCTGATGGTGATCGTTTGAGACAAGAGCGCGAGCAGCTTACCGGATCAACAGACAAAATTAAGGCAGCAACTGAAGAAGCAAAAATTAAAATGGAAACATCTCGTGCCGAGCAAGAAACAGAGAAAATTAAGTTGGAATCTGAAAAGATCCGAGCAGAAACGGCTGGGATAAAGCGAGATACCACACCACGAAACCAAAGCCCGCAAGCTGCAGCATCTTCTTCATCAGCCGGAAAACAAGTGTTAATTACAAAAGATTGTCTGATCAAAGAAAAACCAACAGCTTCATCTAAAAGCTTATTCAAAGTGAAAAAGGGCGGACGTATTGTCGTCGTCGACAAAGGTGGTTCTTGGTCAGCTGTTGTGAAAGGGAAAGTGGTTCCCGAAGGTTTTATGGAAAAATCGTGCTTCTAGAAAAGTGGGGCATGCATAATGCGCTAAAAGGCTGGACTCTTTATGACTTAGGTGTCAGCGATGTTCAGCTGTTGGTTCAGGTCATGTCAGCCAACGAAATTAGACTGAGTAAAGTGTGTCTGGCACACTCTACAGTGTGGACTTCTTTAAGTCAGATAGAGCATCCTCAGTTTTTCAATGCAAAAAAAAATTCTTCAGAAAATTATCCAGCACTTCATCAAACAGAAAAAACAATGGCTGGGGAAACAGACACAGAATACTTTGTGGTTAGACCCCGTAAGCAATTGCCACGGCTGCACAAGCGCCATGATCTGGCAATCTCTTGCACGGTGAATTCGACCACGAAGTCGATTGATATGGTTACTGTGAACCTTTCCGAAGGCGGAATTCAATTTAAAGATACATTGCCTGACTGGATCGCTGGGTATTTCATTGTTGCCTTATTAATTCCAACGGGCGGAGTGCAATTGATGTGCTCTTTGGTAGAAGATCAAAAAGAAAAAAAACGCGTGCAAATTGTATCAGAAGACACCGATCCTCAGTATTTGGTTTATCAAAGCTGGCTTGCTTCGCTGTAGATATCTTTCAGCTAAGTGTAAGCTCATTTTTTTGCATAATCAAAGTCCGGGTTGGAAAAGCAAATTCTAGCTTCATGTGATTCGTTAGTTGGTGTATTAGATGCAAATATTTTTGCGCAGTCACGGTATCATCTTCAGAATCTTCGATGTGAAAATGAAAATTGACTGCAATATTTAAACTAGATTCTCCGAAACCGTTAAAAGAAATAGAAATGCGTTCACGTTCAACCTTAGGGTCTTGCATCAACGTGCTTTTCAAAGTTTCGCAAAACTGTTGTATGTGCTCGGGTGCCGCAGCGTAAGTTAAACCAATAACATGACGAAAGCGAATCCAACCATTTCTATTCGTTAAGTTATCTATCTTTTCTTTCGCAACGATTTGATTTGGTATGATGATTAACGAATTATACATCGTGCGAATACGCGTCGAACGAAAACCAAGTTCTTCTATGAAGCCTTCGGTGTCAGCAATTTTAATACGATCACCTATTTTGAACGGGCTATCTAATAATATGGTGATTGTACCAAAGACGTTAGCAACGGTGTCTTGTGCAGCAAATGCAAGCGCGATACCACCTATACCAAGGCCTGCAAGAAGAGCTGTGACATTAACGCCAAAGTTTTGAAGCGCGATCAAACAGCCGATGATCACTACAAATACTTTTATCGCGCGGCTAGCGAAATAAGCCAGTTGGTCGTCAATGACCGTTTTCGCATCTTTTCCCCATTGATGCAGCAGTTCGCCGAAGGCTTCTGCAGCCAGGTAACAAATCCGAATTAAGTAAAATGCCAATACGACTTTAAAAAACAAAATCAAATATTTTTCAAAGTTCAAAGTAAGCTCTAAAGTCTCGACGACCACACAAGCCAGCAGCAAGGTCAAAATCCAGCTAATGCTTTTTTCTATTTCTAATCTCAGAAAAAATTGCAGAAACGTTTTTTCTTTGCTGTAGGTTGGGTTAAATTTCACTTTATTCAAAATCCATTTAAGACTTAGTTGTAAAAAATAAAGGCCAGTTAATGAACAACCCAAGGCGATCCATTTCCAATTTGGAATCAAAAAAGTCACGTTTTCTAAAAGCTCTTGCATGAATTAACCCTTCCAGTGAATGAACAAAACCGCAACGCCCAAAATAATTCGGTAAACCCCAAAATACTTTAAACCATATCTATTCAGTATGTTGATGAAAAACCGAATTGCTAAAAGTGCAAAGATAAACGAGAGCAGAACCCCCAAGGCGAGGTCAAAAATCTGCGAACTATCTAAAATAGCACGAATTTTCCAAAGTTTATAAAAAGTTGCCGCCGATAGAGTGGGAATAGCTAATATAAAAGAGAATTCTGCTGCTTTGGCGCGGGTCAAACCGGCAATTTGTGATCCAATAATCGTTGCTGCAGACCTAGAAACTCCGGGTATCAGTGCTAAGCATTGCAAAAATCCGACGGCCCAAGCTTTTTTTGCTGTTAGTTCTTGGCTAAGGTTGTTTTTGAAGAGAGTATCCACAAAAAGTAATATAATTCCACCAACGATCAGGGCCCAAGCAACAACAACTGTACTTCCAAGTAGTTCAGACAAATGATCTTTTAAAATAAAACCGATCGCAGCAGCAGGTAAGAAAGCGATAAAAACTTTTTTGTAATATTCAAAATTCCATTTCAGTCTATCTTTATAAAGAACGACAACTGCTAAGATTGCACCGAACTGAATAATAATTTCAAAAGCTTTAAGATATTCTGTGGGTTCAATTTTTAAAAATGCTGACGTTAAAATAAGATGACCAGTCGAAGATATCGGTAAAAATTCAGTCAGGCCTTCAACAATTGATAAGATGAGAACATTAAGAAACGGCATAGTGTCATAAGGATTTGTCTAAAAAGGTCGCTACTCAACCCAAGTCCGTGCGCGTAAAATAAATTATTTTGTTTTTATTCATTATTTAATCAGGTTAGGATTTTTCTAAGTTAAAAGTTCCATTATGGAACTAGCAAAAAGCACCAAACAGTTTTTCACGGAGGAAAACTTATGAAAAGAACCGCACTAGGTTTGTTGATATCGCTAGCATTCGTGGCAGTTTCAGCAAATGCATCTCAGAAACAATACTTAGTAAAGTATAAAAACACGGCATCACTTAATCAGATCGCTGCAATGCAAACAGCTACTTTCGGTTTGCAGATGAAAGACATTCACCGCCCGGGTCGTTTCGTGACTGTGGCTATCGAAAAAGCAAACGAAGCTAAAACATTAGCTGCGCTAATCTCTGATAAGAATGTTGAATACGTTGTTCCGAATTTTAAAATTCATGCGTACTCAGCGCCAGTGGATACAGCGGGCTTAAAAGAGCAATACGCTTTAACGAAAGTAAACGCGCAACAAGCGTGGACACGCGCTGGAAATAAAGGAAGCAAAAAAGTTTTACTTGCGGTTATTGATACGGGCGTTGACTACACTCATCAAAGCTTAGCTGCAAACATGGTGGCGGGTTATGACTTTCGCGATAACGATTCAGATCCGATGGATTTAACATCTCAGCAAAACCCAGGTCACGGAACACATTGTGCCGGTATCGTTGGTTCTACTGGTGTTGTTGAGGGTGGAACTTCTGGTATGAGTCCTGAAGTCTCTATTATGCCTCTTCGTTTCTTGGGTGCTGACGGTTCTGGAGATTTAAATAACGCGATCAAAGCTATTGATTACGCGATTGAGAAAAAAGTTTCTGTTATCTCTGCTTCATGGGGCGCAAGTGTTCCAAGAGCAACTGCAAAACCATTGATCGAAGCGATCGAGCGTGCTGAACAAGCTGGAATAATTTTCGTAACGGCAGCGGCTAATGATGGTAAAAATAATGATACTACAGAAGTTTACCCTGCGAATTCTGGAACAGCTAACATGATGACTGTTGCTGCTTCGAACTCTGCAGATGCTAAACCTCAGTGGTCAAATTACGGAAAAGGTAAAGTTTCTTTATCGGCTCCGGGTGAAGCCATCATGTCAACATTGCCAGGAAATAAATATTCGAACCTTTCTGGCACTTCGATGGCGACTCCGTTAGTAGCCGGCCTTGTGGCTTTCTTACGAGCGCAAGATCCAACATTAACGGGTGCTGAGATTCGTTCTTTACTGCAATCTACAGGCGCTAAAGTTGAAATTGAAACTGCTTGTAACTGCCGCGTAGATGCTTTTGCAGCTGTCGATACATTGTTAGCTAAAAAAGTATGGATGGTTCCAGCTGCAGCAACGATTGCTGAGCAAGCCACACAACAAGTGGCTTTGAAAAATGCTTCTGGTGCTGTAAAGTTTGAATCTTCTAATCCAGCAGTAGCTACAGTTTCTGAACAAGGTTTAGTAACTGGTTTAACAAAAGGCACTGTAACAATTAAAGCGATCGATGCTGCCGGAAACTCAGCGACATCTTTAGATTTTAATGTTGGAGCAGTTGCTTCTAGCCCAGGTCAACCTCCGGGTGGTGGAGCTCCAGGCGAGTGTCCATTGGGTGACGCGGCTATGTGCCAAATCATTTGTCAAATCATGCCACAAGCTCCTTGGTGCCAGTAATTAACTAGCGTTTTTAGAAATTAAGTTCAAGCCGTAGCAATACGGTTAAAAAAAAGACCTCATGATGAGGTCTTTTTTTTATTTTCAACAAAGATGAATTTGGCTTGTTTATTGAATTCATCCATTTTTATGGTAACTCCGAGTATGTTATTTGTTTTTAGCACGAAACGGGAACGTATCAAATTAGCTCCATTAATTTTGGAAGCTAAAAAAAGAATGTTGCCAGTTTACACTTGTTTTACAGGTGGGAAAAAACTTCGAGCTACAATCAACAAAAATGAAATAAGTTTTTTGGTAGTACATGGTCAAACAAGAATTGCCACCAAGGCTGTTATGGCCGCTTTTAGGTCAGGTATTGAAGTGGTCCACATCGAGGCTGGATTGCCGGTTGCGCGGCAAAAAGAAATTAATCAGTGGGTCATAAATCATCTGACAAAGTGGCATTTTGTCGCGAGTAAAAATTCAGAACGAAATCTATTGGCTGAAGGATTTCGGAAAGAAAACATATTCTTAGTAGAAAATGCGTCGCCGAACAGTTTTGCTTATGCAGCAAAAACAATTATTGATACTTTAGCAAATCAAACATTCTTAAAAATCAGTTAAATCTATTTTTTACTTTTTCTTGCAAGCGACTGGCTGATTTCATTTAAATCTTTTATTTGCAGGCTTCCGGCAGAAAATTTCAGATTGATGAAGCTATTCAGGGCTTTCACATTTATTTGCGCCAATTCATATTTAGAATCATACAACTTCGCTGTTTCAATCAGTAACTGGGTGAAATCTGTATTACCGGTTTCAAATGCAGCCTTTGTCGAACGCACAACATCTTCCGTCAATGAAATGATTTCTCGTTGGCTTTTAATTCCGCTGACGGCTATTGAATAATCATTGATTGCAGATTCGGCGTCAAACCGAGCCTGTCGTCGTGTGCTTTCTTTTTCAAGTTGGGCCATGTCTTTTCTTAAGTAAGACTCTTGCTGGGATGCTTTTCTTAGACCACCGTCATACAGCGGCACATTCACAAATACTCCAACATAACTTCCTGAACTAAAGCGATCCTGAAAGCCGTCATTATTAGAAGTACGGCTTTTCGAAACTCCAGCTTCTAAAGTGACAACGGGGCCTGATAGCGCCCTTGCCTTCATGACATCTTTATCAGCGATTTCTAAAGCTGCTTTCTGAATCTGTACTTTGAGCGAATTTTTTTCAGCTTCATTTAACCAGACAGCGGTAGGCTGATTATCAATTCTAGGAATCAAAGCATTTCTAGCTGACAAATTCGTTTTAAAGCTGATACCAAATTCGTTTTGAAATTTCAAAAGTGCATACTCGCGCTGCTGCTTTGCTTCTGCCAAACGAAGTTCAGCACGTTTCTGATCTGCAACGACATAAGAAAGCTGATCTTTCGTTAAGCGACCTTGTTCCACTCGGCTTTTTGTGTAATCAGCCAATTGATTTAAAGTATCTACTTTTTCTGAAGTTAATTTAACAAAATCGTCTTTCAAAATAAGATCTAAATAGGCTTGTGCTACAAGAACCATGAGTTCTTGCTGTGCCAGTGCCAACTGACGTTCAGCCATTTGCACATCTAATTCAGCTAGATTCACGTTTAAATTTAATTCTTTACTGTACAAAACCATCGATGCTTCTAAACCAACACTGCCATTTACATTTCCGTTTGAATACTGACCAAATGAGTTTTCATACCCAACGCCTGCATAAGCTGACACTTGTGGGCGTTGGCTGGACTTAGCTTGCTCAATTCGGGTTAAAACTTTTTGATATTCACGGTCATTTAAAGCATAAGCCAAATTTTTTTGAAGAGCACTTTCAAAAACATTCGTCAGCGAGGCCGTCTCGTCCACACTATCTTGGCGAATGATTTGATCAACAGATTTTAAGCTTGTGCTCATTCGAAGCTTTTCAGAAAAAGCTTGAACACTTAGGCAGGTGACAGCGGCAATGATACCAATATTCATTTTTGAAAGTTTTTTCATTTTTTCTCCTGTAACTTCCTTTTTTATTTTAAAATTCAAATTTAGCGTTGCAAAAAGCATTGCCTTTCAAAAATCCAATCAGAACGAGCGTAAAGGTTTTAAGAACAGATGGCTGTTTACTTTCTGGTCGGGGGTAACTTTTTATGTCGTTAAAATTATTCATCGAAATTGCCACTGCGTTCACAAAAAATCATTTCCGTATAAGATCCCGGATGTTTTTTGTACTCTTCGCACATTATTTTATTTTTTAAAGAAATGGGTAAATTTAAGTACGAAACATGGTTCGGGCAAAGTGGGCTGTACATGACTTGGCAGTAAGATAGCAAATCCGTTTCTTTGGTCACGTAGCAGAATAATTGTAGTCAATTTTTCTTTTTCCTAGTGCAGTTAAGTTATAGCAAGTTTCGCCTCATAGGTTTTTAAGAACTGATTTATTTTGCCACTTGCAGTGGCTTCGCTGACAGGTTTCATTTCACCAGCCTGTAGTACAGTTGCCGCGATAGTTAAACTTGCCATTACAAATAATGATTTCATTTCAGTCTCCTGGTTATCAATCACTAAACTATTGCAAACTATGCCAAGCGAGAAAATATGTTTCATAGATTTTGCCAACCAGCTTGATCGTGCAAAGATGAGGTGTTCTTATTTTTCGAGGTTGGTTACAAAAAATGTCAGAGGTGGTGTCAGCCTGATTCAGATCGTAGCGACTGTAAAAAATTATTTCTGCTGAGTAATTAACCATAAATCAGAGCAACAGTATCTTTTTGTCTCCAATAACTTGGCAGCCCCTTTGCTTTGTTAATTCTGCGTGAGTGACTTTTTGGGTCACAAAGAAAAACAAAACAACTAATCCAGGGGGATTTAAATGAAGTCTTTAGTAACGCTAGCAACATTGGTTTTAGCATTGTCAGCAGAAGCACAGATCAAGCTTGGTCAACCTTCTTATGGTGGTAATGGATGTCCGGCAGGATCAGCATCAGTTTCAATTACTGAAGATGGAAAAACAATGTCAGTTCTATTTGATCAGTTTGCTGCAGAAGCTGGAAACACAACAGGTCGTCGTATTGACCGCAAATCTTGTAACTTACGCGTACCTATTAAAGTTCCACAAGGATACTCAGTGGCTTTAATTGGT
>JAYTPC010000023.1:0-7329 GCA_043747425.1 Bdellovibrionales bacterium | reverse complement strand
AGAATCCATACTGAAAGAAACCGCGCTTAAAGTAAAGAGGAGCTTACCATGTTTGCCGAAAAGATTTTTGCCATTGCTCATTATGCTGACCAAGTTGTTCTGATCGTTCTTATTATCATGAGTGTTGTCTCTGTCGGAATGATTTTTGAAAGATTCATGACGCTTAAAAAAGTTTCTGAAGAAAGTTTGCGCACGCGTTTAAGAATAAAATTAGCTTTGCAGACAAACTCTTTGCAAGATTTTGAAGATTTGGCAAAAGATCCCACATGCATAGAAGGACGTGCGGCGGGTCAGTCTATGAAACATTTAAAAGAGACTGGATTAAAAGGTTTCGAAGAAGTTTTCAACACATTTATTTTAATTGAAAAACCTGACTTAGAAAAGTACTTGGCGGTATTAGCAACTATTGCTTCGAATGCTCCTTTCATTGGTTTGCTTGGAACTGTACTTGGAATCATGAAAGCCTTTAATGATTTGGCTCAGGCAACAGATGCGGGTCAACAAACTGTTATGGCAGGAATTTCTGTAGCCTTGGTTGCTACGGCAGCAGGTCTATTTGTGGCAATTCCCGCAGGTATTTTCTATAATTATTTTACTCGAAAAGTTAAAGGTGTTCTGGGCAGTTTAGAAAGCGTGAAAGAACTTGGTTTGGCGTACGCGAAAAAGAAAGGCCTTTAGTTATGGCTTTCAAACCAGATTCCGGCGATGACATCATAGCTGAAATCAACATTGTACCTATGGTCGATGTGATCCTAGTGGTGTTGATTATTTTCATGGTAACAGCGCCCATGATCATGAAGCCATCGATCAATATCAATTTACCAAAAGCGGCAACAGGTGAAGCGACGGTTCCAAGTAAATTAAATATTACTTTAACTGCTGATGGAAAAATCAATCTAGATGGTCAGATCGTTGATGACACTCAAGTGCAAAGCATGGCGGTAGAAGAAGTGAAAAAAAATCCTGAGATTCAGGCTATTATCGCTGCCGACAAAGATGTCCCGCATGGTCGCGTCGTTTCGGTTCTTGATATCGTCAAAGGTGCTGGAGTTAAAAAATTCGCAATCAGTATTGATAAAAAATAGCCAAACTTTAGTCCGGTTTGTCTCAAAAAAGTTCGCCATAGGTCCTACATATCTGGTGTTCATTTGCCGATCTTAAGGGGTGAACTTATTTTGGCTGCAAAACAAAATCATGATCCTATTCTTTCTGTTTCTGACCGGAATGACGGCTTTCAGTTTGGTCCAAGAAGAAAATGTAGCTAAAACAAAAAGTCTTAACGAAATTATAGCTGAATCAGCGAAGAAGAAGCCGTCGCCAGATGAGCTTTTTAATGAACGATCACCAGCAACTGTTGATGCCACTCTTGGCGAGGTTACGTCCAATTTAAAAAACAAATCCCAAGACAAATTAAAAGTTCAAATTTTTTGTGATTCTGGAAATTTAAAACTAAACTCTGCGAAGTACCTTGTGATGTTAGAAATATCCAGTTGTTTAGCTTTGCAGGATAAACATCAGTTGTGGGTGAAAAATGAAACCAACGGTTTTAAGGCGCAGATTTTCAAAATCGAATCCGAAAAATTCAAAACCGATTTCATTCAGCTGAATAAAGGGATGAATAAAGTACTTCTCGAGGGAGTCCTAAAAGATGGGCAAAAAATAGTCCAAACGCTTGAAATATTATCAGGCTCTTAACTCGAAGCGATAATTCATATTAATTTCATAGTAAATTAATAGACACCTATGGGGTCATTACTTAAGGTCACGTCATTGTGATGACTGAAAGAAACATAACGCCAAGCGGCTTCAAAAACAGATCTGACCTCCACGTAGAACGAAAAGTTTGGCATGTGACGGCTGTTTTTCTGATATTTTTTTGTTGGGTCACAATTCCTTATTACTGGTTGTCGGTCGCTTTAATCGCACTAGCGTGGGTTTTATTTATCCCTGCAGATATTATGAGACAAAAAAATCCTGACTTGAACAGCAAGCTTACAAAAATTTTAAGACCCATCATGCGGGCGACCGAACTTAATCGGCTAGCAGGGACAACATATTTGTTAACTGGAGTTCTGCTGATCGTATTGATTTTTAATTCTAGCGTCGTTGCCTTAAGCTTACTGTACTTGGCATTTGCAGATCCAATAGCAAGCTACATTGGCATAAAATATGGCAAAGATAAAATCTTCGGGCACAAATCTGTGCAAGGATTTATGGCAGCTTTTGTCGTATGTGCGGTCATGACTGGCTTGTACCTGACTTACTACCATGTGCCCGAGCATATTTTTATCGTAAGTCTTCTGGGTGGCCTTGTTGGAGCTCTTGCAGAGCTTATACCTGTTGGAAAGATTGACGATAACTTTTCAATGCCGGTACTTAGCTGTATTGGTTTAACAATATTATTTTATTTCTTTGGATTTTTCTCATATTTTAATTAATGTCTCGGCATGACAAATTCAAACGATCAATTAGAAGGCTACTCTAAAAGCGGAAAAAAATTGGGAATGTATATTTATATACTTCCAAATTTGGTAACCACAGCTAATTTATTCTGCGGGTTTTATTCGATCATTTACTCCATCAAAGGCGAATTTAAAATTGCTGCGGTAGCTGTCGTTGTTGCTGCCATTTTTGATTTGCTGGATGGCCGGTTAGCTCGGCTGACTCATGCGACCAGCAAGTTCGGTGCTGAATACGATTCACTGTGTGATTTAGTCAGTTTTGGTTTGGCTCCGTCTTTATTGATGTTTCAGTGGGCCCTAAGCCCATTCGGTCGCTTGGGCTGGCTTGCTTGTTTTCTGTTTGCTGCTTGTGGAGCTTTACGTCTTGCGCGATTCAACGTGCAAGTAGGTGTCGTTGAAAAAAATTATTTTCAAGGGTTACCAATACCGATGGCGGCAGGAATTGTAGCATCTGCGTATTTAGCTTTTGAAGATATGGGTTGGAACGAAGTCGTTGAATGGCAATCGCGCGGTTTACTTTTTATGGTGATGCTTTTGGGTATCGTGATGGTTTCAAATTTTAGATACCGTTCTTTCAAAGACTTGGATTTAAAACAACGACTACCATTTAAATATCTTATTATGGGAGTCATTTTACTTTTTGTTGTGGCATTACGACCAGAGGTCATGCTGTTTGTTTTGTTTTTATCTTACGCATTATTAGGTGCAATTTTTGGAGTTTTACGTCTTGGTAAAAAACAAAAAGAACTGAAACCTAGTGTTTACGCTCCTGCAGAATCAGAAGAAACAGACCTCATCGAAGAGACCGAGGACTAAATCATGAAACCGTGGAAAAAATCTTTAAAAGTTGGTCTGGTCGGTGCCACTGGAGTTGTCGGCGAAACATTTATTAATATTTTGGAAGAGTATGCATTACCAATCAGTGAATTTCGACCTTTCGCCAGCAGCAATTCTGCAGGTCAAAAGCTAGAAGTTGCCGGTAAATCTTGGACCATTCAAATTCTAAAAGAAAATTGCTTCGATGGGCTAGATATGGTTTTTTTTAGTTCTGGCGACGATATTTCAAAACAGTGGGCCCCGCAGGCGGTGAAATCGGGAGCATTTGCAATCGATAATTCAAATGCTTTTCGCATGAATCCTGAAATTTTGCTTTTAGTTCCAGAAGTAAACGGCAACTTAATCAATGAAAATTCAAAACCGCAAATCATTGCTAATCCCAATTGTTCGACAATTCAGCTAGTGGTACCGCTGAAACCATTGTCGGATGAATTTGGTATTGATGAAGTCACCGTATCGACTTACCAAGCTGTCAGCGGCGCAGGTCTTCCTGGTTATGATGAATTGATTGATCAGACGAAAAATTTTCAGCAAATGGATCATTCTTTCAAAGCGTTTCCAAAACAAATTTTGTTCAATTGTATTCCACAAATTGGAAGTTTTGATGAGGATGGTTTTTGCACGGAAGAAACAAAAATCATGAACGAAAGTGCAAAGATTTTAAGTCTGCCTAATTTAAATATTTCAGCCTTTACAGTTCGTATACCCGCTTTAAACGCGCACTCCGAGGCGGTATGGGTCACATTGAAAAAAGAAATCAGCAAAGCTGAATTTACCAATGCCCTAGGAAACTTTGAAGGCATTGCTTTGGTTGATGATGATTACCCGACCCCGCTGGAAGTTTCTGGAGAAGAGCCCGTTTTTGTTGGCCGTATTCACCAAGATAAACACAACAAAAAACGTTGGTTGATGTGGGTTGTGTCAGATAATTTAAAAAAAGGCGCTGCTTTAAACGGCTTACAAATCGCTGAACGTCTTTTTTCATAAGTAAATTCTAGACAGTGCCTTTCAGCCATGTTGCAATTTAAGAGTGAAAATTTACTTTAGTTTCATTTTGATTGTACTTTTCTTTTCAGCGCAAAATGCCTTGGCTACATTTACAATCACCCAAATTACTGGTGTCAGTTTTTCTGATCCAATTTCTGGAACAGCTCCACCAACTGTCTATGGTGGAAAGACGGGTACTTGTGCAGCAACCACGCCAACCTCAACATGCAACAGTTGTGTCAACGCAGCGATACCGGTGCAGGCGTGCAATTTAAAAAGTATTCATCCGGATCTTATTATTTCGGTATCATTTACTTCAAGCACACCTTTAGTTAATGCGACTGTCGTTTTGCGCACGGAAGATGGCACGGGAACCCGAGATCTAAATTCAGGAATATTTTCTGGCACATCCGGCAGTATAACAACTACGTGGGGTGCATTGTGTGATGCTGATGCTAACTTCGATGCAAGTTGCGATCCGTCGCCGCTGGCAGATATCAAAAATTTCGAAGAGCGTGGTTTGACCGTCGGCAGTGATCTGAACAACAGCGGAGTCCTGGATGAAGGCGAAAAAGTCAGGGCTCCGATTAAATATCAGTACATAAATGAGACGGTTGTCTCGCTTAGCAATCAAGCTTACAGCTCTGTGGACTGCAACGGTAAAAAAGGGGCTTGTGGTTTTATAGTTAAGCCAGGCGATGAAAAGTTATTTGTCGCTGATTTTTTAATTTCAGGAACCAACACTTCACCAACGAACGATGAGAATGCTCCTGCATGGCAGGGTTTGGTTTTTTTCAGCTTGCAAGGTGCCGCAGCTTCCTCGTCGCAAGTCGCCAATAACTCCAACCAACCGATCATCAAACTGTATGACACTCAGTTTAACATAGCGGACTCGTCGCTTTCAGGCAGCTTTGTGAACTACGAACGCTATTGTTTGATCATGGGTAACATGAATAAAGCACAAAATATTTATTATTTTACAACGGCTAACGACGACACCAAAACCTGCGGAACACCATCCGAAGTGGTTGGCGTTTTAGATGATAAAAGTTGTTTCATATCAACCGCTGCATTTGGTTCAGACATGGCTCCGGAAGTGCAAGCGTTCAGAAATTTTAGAAATGAATTTTTGCTGACTAATTCTTTTGGAAAAGCTTTCGTGAATTTGTATTATCAGTTGAGTCCACCAATCGCAGATTTTATTTCATCCAGCGAATTTTTAAAATCGCTGACCAGGATGGTGCTGTCGCCTGTTTTATTTTTTGCAAAAATTGCTTTGCAGTTTGGACTTCTGGTTTCTGTTTTATCTTTGCTGGTTTTAATTATTTTGCTCAGCCAAATGTCAAAATTCTTGTTTCGACAAAAAAAATATCTAGTGATTTTTGTTCTGCTTCTTGGTGTTCAGTTAAAAGCAGAAGTTGAAACAAAAACTTTTACGATTCAGCATCCAGGGGCAAAAGAAGGTCTAAAGCGCATCAACAAAGACGGCAGCTACATTTATAATTTGGAACACGATTTGAAAAATGAATCTAGTCATATACGCCTAGGGCAGGCATCTCAACCAGAGATTTCGATTGTCATTCAGTCGACAGATGCCGCAGGAAATGTGACCGGAGAAAACACTCTTTTCTTTGAAGATTTCTATGAGAATGCTTCCAAGTTAATTATTTCTTATGATTATGAATGGTTCCCATGGGTGGATAAAGCCATGCTGGGTTTGCAGTTTGGTGTTGGCATTATGTATGCGGATGGTCAGGGACGTTTGAAAATAAGTCAGGGCGGAGTAAACCCGGTCGCTGAAGAAAAGTATTCGTTTTTAACGGTGCCACTTAATTTTGGAGCGGTTTACCGATTGCAAATGACCCCACAGCCATGGATTGCTCCTTATGTTGCTGGTGGAGGCACTTATGTCGGACTGGCAGAAAAGCGGGAAGATAAATCGACTCCCAATTTTACAGGTGGGCTGGGCTTTTACGCTGCTGGCGGGGCACTGATAAATCTTTCTAAATTAAATGCAGAAGACGCTTTTGATTTAAATTCTGAATACGGCATTGGGAATCTGTGGTTTTCAATAGAATACCGAATTACCGAGGTTGATACAGACGCATTCACATTTCAAAATCGTTATGTGAATGGCGGAATTTCATTTGATTTCTAAGGTTACATTAAATGACACGAATTAAATTTACTGTAGCTTACGACGGAACTGGTTATTGCGGCTGGCAGAAACAAAATCACGAAAAACGTCCCAGTATTTCCGGCACTTTGGAAGTTGCTTTAGGAAAAATATTTGGTCACAAAATTACTTTGTTTGCCTCTGGCAGAACCGATGCCGGGGTTCATGCCTTAAACCAAGTTTGTCATTTTGACACCTCAAGCGATCTTACCAGACGCAAAGACTGGGACTTGTGCTGGGCCCTTCGTCGGTTTTTGCCTAATTCTATTGTGGTCAAAAAAGCTTGGGTTGCGCCGGAACAGTTTCATTCGACAATTTCTGCTTATAAAAAAACCTATAAATACCTAATTCTTAATGCGCAGCGACCAAGTCCAATATTGAATCGGTATATGGGCTGGGTGCGAAGGCCAATTGATTTAGATCATTTGAACGAAAGCGCGAAATTTTTATTGGGATTTCAAGACTTTAAAAGTTTTCAGTCGATCGGAACTGAGGTCAAATCCACCGATAGGGAAATATTTCAGGCTTCTTGGAGATGGAAAAAAACAAATATTGCTGAATTTACTGTCACAGGTTCAGGTTTTTTGAAACAAATGGTTCGAAATATCGTAGGAACTCAGCTTTTTTTAGAGCAAAACAGCATGAGGCCTGATGATATGAAGAGAATTATCCAACTTAAGGACCGAAAATTCGCAGGACCTGCCGTTGAACCACAAGGTCTTTACTTATTGAAAGTTTACTATCCTCAGGACCTTGACAATAGGTGCCGCGAACTTTAAAACACTCATTCATCTATTTTCGGAGTAATTATGAAGACTTGGAATGCTAAAACTGAAGAAGCCGACCGCAAGTGGTTTATTGTTGATG
>JAYTPC010000022.1:0-1254 GCA_043747425.1 Bdellovibrionales bacterium | reverse complement strand
TTGAAAGATTTTCGAAAGAAAAATTTAAAGTTAGCGTTTACCCAAAAACAGCGTAATAGAAAGACAATATCAAATTGTTGTTTCTTTTAAAAGGAGCCTTAAGGCTCCTTTTGTTTTGAGGAATGACCATTAGTCATCAATAAAGTAGCCAAAGTAGAAAACTATGAAATTCGTCGACGAAGTTAAAATAAAAATCTCATCTGGCCGCGGTGGCCCTGGCAGTGTCAGCTTTCGCCGAGAATCTGGAACACCTCGCGGTGGACCCGATGGCGGCGATGGTGGTAAGGGCGGCGATCTTATTTTTAAGACCTCTCGTCACATAAATTCTTTAGTCGATATTAAATCACATAAAAAATATGCTGCCGAAAATGGTCAAGCAGGATCCCGTGACAACTGTTTTGGATCTCAAGGCAATGATTTAGTTATCATCGTTCCTGAAGGAACTATCATTCGCAGTGAAACTGGCGAAGTGATGTACGACTTAAATAAAAATCAGCAAATCACAGTTTTGCGCGGTGGGCGCGGCGGCAAAGGGAATACTTTTTTTAAGAATAGTATTAACCAGGCGCCAGAACATGCTCAGCCTGGTGAAGATGGCGAATCGTTAGAAATAACATTAGAGCTAAAATTGATCGCCGACGTTGGCATCATCGGATTTCCGAACGCTGGAAAATCGACTTTTATTTCCAGAGTCTCCGCGGCTAGACCTAAGATCGCAAATTATCCGTTTACAACTTTGACGCCACAGCTAGGCGTTGTAAAAGTTGGCGAATACAGCAACTTCGTTTTGGCTGATATTCCAGGTCTGATTAAAGGGGCTCATCAAGGTGTTGGTTTAGGTATTCAGTTTTTAAAACACATTGAACGTACTAGTTTATTCATCCACATCGTTGACGTGTCCGGCATGAGCGGTCGTGATCCAATGGTTGATTTTGAAGATATCAACTACGAACTTAAAATGTATGACGATTTGAATAAAGACAAAGACGAATTTTTCCCGCTTTCATCCCGCGAACAAATTGTGGTTCTAAATAAAATAGATCTGCTAGGCACAGACCAGGCTGAAAAGTTAAAGATTCAGTTTAAAAAGAAATTTAATGTGGATGTTTTTACGGTGTCAGCCGTGACTGGAAAAAACATGAAAGAATTTTTAGGCTTTATTGCTGAAAAAATTATGAAATCAAAAGAAGTCGAATCTGACGCAAATTCAATTCAAGAGCGCTTGTAAAGGATCAGTATGAAAATTGGAATTTT
>JAYTPC010000021.1:0-32159 GCA_043747425.1 Bdellovibrionales bacterium | reverse complement strand
GAGTGATGATTCATCACACAAACAAACTATTTTTGATGACTTGATCAGGTACAAAGTTAATTATCCCTTCACATTTCGGCCAACTTATCGAGGGGAATTTAGATGAAGAACACCGAAACCCAAATCAGCACACAAGCTGAACTTGAGGCGATCAAACACTCACTACTGCAGCAGAAAAGCGAAATTTTAAATAAAAATTTCGAGTTTAAAAATCAGCAATCATCATTATCTAAATCACCTGATGAGGCCGATGCAGTAGCTCAAGAATTAGAATCCAATTTAAGTATTCAGCTGCACGAACGTGACCGACTTTCTCTGGTTTTAATCGATAAAGCTCTTTCAAAATTTTCCGTGAACAAATACGGCGAATGCGAAAGTTGTGGCGATTCGATCGATTTACGTCGATTAAAAGCCAGACCTTTAGCCACACTGTGCATCTCTTGTATGGAAGATCAAGAGTCTCCGACTAGAAATCTCATCCAGTAACTGTTTGTTTTCATGGATGTCAGTCTTGATTTTTAGCAACAAGGCAAAACCAGACTTAAAATAGTTAAAGCCATCTTGGTTGGCCTCCGAAATGTTTCTTAAGGAAACAGGAGCCAATATGACATTTGATAATCAACCAGTTGAAATTCCACAGACACTACCGATGTTACCAGTTCGCGATATCGTTGTATTTCCGTACATGATCATTCCACTTTTTGTAGGAAGAGAATCATCAATCCGCTCTGTGGAAGAAGCTCTAACAAAAAATCGCCTTATCTTCTTGGCTTCACAAAAAGATATTGCTGAAGAAAATCCGTCTCCTGATAGCATTTACGAAATTGGCACAATTGCAAAAATCATGCGTATGCGAAAGCTTTCTGATGGCCGAGTGAAAATTTTAATTCAAGGTGAAGCAAAAGGCAGAATCAAATCTTTTACAAAAACAGCCGGAAGCTTCGAAGTTTCTGTCGAAAAAGTAGAAGACGTAACAACAGCAAAGAACCCAAGTGAGGTTGAAGCTTTGGTTCGTACTGCAAAAGAATATATTGAAAAAACAATTGCTCTAGGAAAAGCGTTGTCTCCAGATATTCTTTTAGTATTAGACGATGTTTCTGATCCAGGTCGCGTTGCTGATCTTATTGCTAGCAACATTGGTTTAAAAGTACATGATGCACAAAAGGTTTTAGAAACTTTAGACCCAAAAGAACGTTTAACTTTAATTTGCAATTTCTTACAAACTGAACTTGAAGTGATGCAGGCCCAAGCTAAAATTCGTGGCGGCACTCGTGATGATCAGAAAACTCAACGCGAAAACTTCTTACGCGATCAGATGAAAGCCATCAAGGGCGAACTCGGTGATGCACAAGATTCAAAAACAGAAGAAATGGATGAATTAAAAAATAAAGTTTTAGCTGCTGGAATGCCAGAAGCTGTTCAAGCTGAGACATTAAAACAGTTATCACGTTTAGAGCGTATGCACCCAGACGCAAGTGAAGCCACAATGGTGCGAACTTATCTGGACTGGATGGTTGACCTTCCTTGGGGCAAACAATCCGAAGATATTATTGATATAAAAAAGGCCAAAGAAATTCTTGATGATGATCATTATGATTTACAAAAAGCCAAAGACCGCGTGATCGAGTTTTTAGCTGTCAGAAAACTTAAAACATCGATGAAGGGTCCAATCCTTTGTTTCAACGGACCTCCGGGCGTTGGCAAAACATCTTTGGGTCGTTCGATCGCAAGAGCAATGGGTCGAGAGTATTTCCGTATCGCTTTGGGCGGCGTGAAAGATGAGGCCGAAATTCGTGGTCACCGCCGTACCTATGTCGGTGCAATGCCTGGAAAAATTATCCAGGCTTTACGACAGGCAAAAACAAGAAATCCCGTTATCGTTTTAGATGAAATAGATAAAATGGCTTCTGATTTCCGCGGCGATCCAGCATCAGCTATGCTCGAGGTATTAGATCCAGAACAAAATTCAACTTTCCGTGATAATTATTTGAACGTCGATTTTGATTTATCAAATGTGTTGTTTGTCGCAACAGCCAACGTTGTTGAAAACATTCCAGCAGCCTTAAGAGATCGTATGGAGTTGATCAGCATTCCTGGTTACACTGAAAATGATAAGTTATTAATTACCAAAAAACATTTAATCAACAGACAGATCGAAGCCAATGGAATCACTTCTGAAAACATAGTTTTTACTGATGAGGGTTTAAAATTTCTGATCGCAGGCTACACGCGTGAAGCAGGTTTAAGAAATTTAGAACGTGAAGTGGGATCAGTCTGTCGCAAAGTAGCAAAAAAAGTAGTTTTAGCCGAAGCTAACTTTATGGAAATCAACCCTACAACAGTCACTGAACTTTTAGGTCCTCCACGATTCATGCGTGATGAAAAAATATTCGAATCACAAATTGGTATCGTTCAAGGTCTTGCTTGGACTCAAGCCGGCGGAGAAGTTTTAGTTATTGAAGCATTAAAAATGAAAGGCAAAGGCAGCATGATGTTAACCGGTCAACTGGGTGACGTTATGAAAGAGTCTGCTCACGCAGCAATGTCTTATGCCCGTGCCCACATGGATGAATTAAACATTCCATCGGACTTTTTTGAAAAAAATGATGTGCATATCCATTTACCAGCTGGTGCAATCCCAAAAGATGGGCCTTCTGCAGGAATAACTTTAACCACAGCGTTGGTTAGTTTAATGACTGGCACGCCAGTTCGTAACGACATTGCGATGACCGGTGAAGTAACGTTGCAAGGTCGAGTTCTTCCAGTCGGCGGAATTCGTGAAAAGTGTCTGGCAGCATTAAATCTTGGAATAACGAACATCATTATTCCGATGGCAAACGCCAAAGATTTAGAAGATATTCCGCCAGTATTTAAAGAGAAAATTAATTTTATCTTGGCTGACAACTTGGATGAAGTTTTTGCAGTCGCTTTTGAAAAATCAGAAAATTTTACAAAGAAAACAAGCACACGTAAACAGGACAAGAAAACTAAAAGTTCTGCAACTGCTGCTTAATTTCAACATCGCTCCCTCCTTAGTAAAAAGCCAGCATAACAGCTGGCTTTTTATTTTTAATTTCGTAAGCGATGATTTTCGGACTCTAATACTTTGATCAAAGTTTTTAGATCTGAATTTTCTTGATTCAGATATCTGATTTGTTGTTCTTTTTCTTGCAGAATTTGGGTGTAAGCTTTTTTTAAATCAGCCAGCAATCGATTTGCTGCAGTAATAACGGATTCGTTGGAATCCGTTTTTACCTCAGCTACTTGATGTTTTGTTACTCCAGGCTCAGCGTCACTTTTAAGGGAGGGGCGATGTTCCTGGACGTAATTTTCGTTTGTCGAAGATTCTTCATCAAAAATCAGATATTTTCCATCATCAAATCTGAATTGGATATCCTCTGCTTTTATCCGGCGGCGCAAAGTAGAGACACTGATTTTGTACTTCATTGAATAGTCAGCAAGTGGTAACCAACTTTTCATCATGTGTTCCGTGTTCATCTAAATTGCCCCTCGACTAGTCAACCCTATCATGGGCGAAAGCCGTGTCAAACGTGATTTATAAACAGGTCTATGGTCTTGACTACTCACACTCACAGCTTATTTTTTGCGCTGCTTTTCAAGGCTAAAGTCTGGCTATCCACGGATTAAATTAGATTTCACATAAAAATTAAAGCGTGGTTAACTGCTGATCACGTGAATATTCAGAAAAAGAAAAAAATTAGTTTAGTCTTAAGCGGGGGTGGAATCAAAGCTGCAGCTTATCACATTGGGGTATGCCTAGCCTTGAAAGAGAAAGGTTTTGTATTCGCTGGAGGTCCAAAAGAGCTTGTCCGCCAGAAATATTCAGATGTCACAATACCTAACCAATCCAGTGCACCAACTATTCGGCTTTACGTGGGGTCCAGTGCTGGATCATTTGTAGCGGCAACTCTGGCTTCGGGCCGTTCTTTAGAGTCTCTGATTACTGCCTTTCAAGTCGGTGCGGGCTCGCCATTATTTTACGATTTACCAAAAGAAGAGCACTTAAAGCCAATCGGTTATCGTCATTTGTTTAATCTAAACTCAAAACGACTGTTAAGTTGGTTGCCAGAAAGTTTAATTCAAAAGTCATTACTGTCTGGCGGCTTAGAAGTTTTTTTAAAGAAAGGCTTCACGTTAAATGGTGTTTTCAACACAAACGGAATCGAGCGCTACTTACGTAAGTACGTTTTGGATGAGAACGATTTTTCTAGGCTGGGTGTTGAGCTTTATATTATATCGACTCAGCTAAACCATTCGCGAAAAACAATCTTTGGACCATTTCTAGAAAGCACTAAAACTGAATCAACCAGATACATCGGTTATACGAAAATATCTGAAGCGGTAGCGGCCTCGACCTCGCTTCCACCTGTGTACGCGCCTTACCCAATCACAAAACCAGATGGCACTACGATCTATCACTATGATGGAGAAATTCGTGACACTCTCAGCACGCACGTCGCTGCTGACTATGGTGCTGACTTAGTTATAGCTTCTTATTCGATGCAGCCCTATCAATTTTCACCGGAAGTAGGTTCTCTGCATACGTACGGAATGCCAGCGATTATCAATCAGGCGCTTTACCAAGTGCTAGAACAAAAAGTAGCACGCAGTATTCAGTTTCAGCAGCAGAAAAAAGATGTTTATACAGCCTTAAAAGGCGCAGCCGAAGATTTAAACCTTCCGACAGCTCAAAAAAATTTGATCTTACAAACGGTCAAAGACAAGCTGATGTTTAATCCAGATGTTGACTATATTTATATTTCACCACGAGCACAGGATTACGAAATGTTTTTTGCAGATCACTTTTCTTTAAATCCCGATATCTTGCAAAAAATTCTTAAGATAGGTTTTAAATCTGGGCTGCAAGTACTTCGAGAATATGTCTAGCCCAATTAATTTTAGATAAAACTATCCCAAACTTTTTTCAATCATCTGAAATAATGGACCAGATGCCAAACCAAGAAATAAAACCAATGCAGTCGCTAAAAGAATCATAACAACGGTCGCATAAGAATGTTCATCAGCGATGTCGCAATCTCCGTCTCGCATGTACATCATCACAATCGGTCGTAAATAATAATAAACACTCAGCACAGAGTTTAGAACTCCCCAAAGCGCCAGCCAGACAAGTCCTTCGTTAACAGCAGAGCTGAACAAATACAGTTTACCGAAAAAACCTAATGTTGGAGGAAGTCCAGCCAAAGAAAGCAAAAATACCGTAAAACAAAAAGCCAACACCGGTTGGCGTTTAGCGAACCCCGCCAAGTTTTCCGTTTGCACAACTGAATTTTCATTTTTTTCAATCAGACTAACTATTGCGAAAGCACCTGTGGTCATCAGCGCATAACCTAACAAATAAAAAATCACGCTGCCGGCACCAAACGCTGAATTTTGACTGACACCTGCGGTGATAACACCAACCAATAAATATCCCGAATGCGAAATCGATGAATACGCAAGTGTTCGTTTTACATTGGTTTGAACCAAAGCGGCAATATTTCCAACCGTCATCGTTATGACAGCAAGCCACTGCATGACATCGAATAAATTTTGCGAACTTATTAGTGGTTGGGTGGCAATAACTCTTAAGAAAGCTGCAAACGAAGCCGTCTTCACTGCTGTCGCCATAAATGCAGTAAGTGGTGTTGGAGAACCTTGATAAACATCCGGAGTCCATGCATGAAACGGAGCAATCGATACCTTGAAACAAAAGCCAATAATAATAAATGTAATACCAAATAAAAATAATTTATTTGATGCCATTAAGTTCGCAGAATTTTCCATCAGATCCAGCAGATTTATTGTGCCTGCAGTACCAAACACAAACGAAATTCCATACAAGAAAATAGCAGAAGCAAATGATCCAAGTACAAAATATTTAATTGCGGCTTCTTTTGAAATTTTCTGTTCATGTGACATCGCAATCATCAGATAAAGTGAAAGTGACATAAGCTCTAAACCAATAAAAATAATCAATAAATCGACTGCAGAGACCAAGATCAACATTCCGACAATAGAATTTAATGCCAAGAAAACAAGTTCAGAAAACTGCGCACCTCTGGTGGCTGGGTTCTCATACATTAAAATTAATCCACCGGCAGCTGCAACCACGGCAATCAAACCCATCCACTGAGTCAATCCATCAAAAACCAATTGCCCATTGAAAGCTGTCTTGCCAGAGCCCCCAAAAACAATCAACAACCCTGCAGCTAAAGTTAATCCGATCAAAGCTTCGATCAATGTCGCAGCCGGCGACTGCTCGCTGTTCCCGCGCAAAACTTTAATCGTGATTGGAAGCAAGCTGAACAGAAACAATGCGATCAGCGGAGAAATCAATAAAACGTCTGATAAACCAAAAGTAATATTCATTTAGTTTTCCCCGCCTTTGAAAGTTAAATTATAATTCATTTTATTTTTAATTAGGTAATCAACACTGACTTTGGAATAATCCATGAAATGGTTCGGAAAAAGTCCCATCCAAAAAATAAGAATAACCAGTGGAACCAGCACAACGACTTCGCGGGCGCTTAAGTCGATTAAAGCATGAGATTCGTCTTTTGCTGAATCAGAAACAATTTCACCGGCTGGGCCAAAGAAAACCCGCTTCACCATCCAGAGCATGTAGGCAGCCCCAAGCACAACGCCCGTCACGGAAACTGCAGCCATCCACGGTGAGTACTGAAATGCTCCTAATAAAATTAGAAATTCTCCAATAAATCCATTTGTCATCGGAACTGCTATCGATGAAAGTGTCACGATCACAAAAGCAATTGTGAAAATAGGAAGAGCAGATGCTAAGCCCCCATACTTAGAAATTTCTCGGGAATGTGTTCGTTCGTAAATCATCCCGATCAAAATAAACAGAGCGCCGGTTGAAATGCCGTGATTTAACATTTGATACAAAGATCCGTTAACGCCGTAAGCGTTCATCACAAACAAACCAATAATAATATAACCCATATGCGAGACCGAAGAGTAAGCCACCAGTTTTTTAATATCCGGCTGAACCATTGCGACCAACGCTCCGTAAATAATTCCAATGACCCCCAAAGAAATAAAAATCCATGCATAATATTCTGCTGCCTCGGGAAAAAGCGGTATCACCCAACGTAAAAAACAATACGTTCCCATTTTTAACATCACTCCAGCTAAAATAACCGAGCCCGGAGTTGGCGCCTCAACGTGCGCGTCTGGTAACCAAGTGTGTAAAGGAAACAGTGGGACTTTGATTGCAAAAGCCAAAGCAAATGCAAAAAACAATAGAGCTTGTGCTGTGAAAAATTCTCCAGCTATAAAAGGAATTTGCAGTTTATAAAAATCAAGAAGACTCGCGCTGATAGCGCCGCCAGTAACTTCTGGAGTTAGCCGCATCATAAAAACAATGGCAAGCAGCATCAACATCGATCCTGCCATCGTATAAATAAAAAACTTCACAGTTGCGTATATTTTTTTCGAACCGCCCCAGATGCCAATCATAAAATACATCGGCACTAATGAAAGTTCCCAAAATACATAAAACAAAATGGCATCCATTGCTAAAAATGAACCCAACATCGCTGCTTGTAACACAAACAGAGCTGCAAAAAAACCTCTTCGCTTATCCGCGATAGAATTCCATGACGCCAAGACAATCACAGGCACTAAAAACGTCGTTAACATAACCAGCATTAGTGAAATTCCATCAATACCCAGGAAGTAAGATATTCCGAAGCGCTCGATCCAATTGGTTTTTTCAACCATTTGTAAAGCAGCTGTGCTTTGATCAAAGTTCTGTAACATAGAAAGCGACAGCAGAAATTCAATCAGTGAAAAACCAAGCGCTAAGTGCCGCAAGACGTTTTTCTGTGGCCAAACTGTAATAATCAAAGCGAAGACGATTGGCAAAAAAATCAAACCAGACAAAATCATAATTACCCCATTAATACGAACGAAAGTACGACCACAATCCCGACGCCAATATACATTGCATACTGCTGCATATTTCCGTTTTGCAAAGCTCTGACAAAAGAGCCGCCACCTGTTGCAATGTCTGCAGCTTTAAAAGTTAATTTATCGATAAAGTTAACATCCACGTAGTACCAAAGATTTCTGCTCGTATTCACTAGCGGATTAATGATTGCTGCGACATAGGCCTCATCAACTAGGTATTTGTTATTTACTAACTCATAAATAGGACGAATTGATTTTTTTACTTTTTCTGAAGCGCCTGGATTAATAATGTAAATCCAATAAGCTAGTCCAGCAGAGCAAGCGGCGATCAGTACAGAAACTCCCATTAGCAGCCACTCTGCTGAAGCGTCATGAGAAATGTTTGCAGCTTCTGCAGTCGGTAACTTACGAATGACGGGCTCCAGCCAGTGTTCCCAAAAGTTAGGAATGTGACCAAGATATTCGCCGATCACATGCGGAATTCCAACCCAGCCACCAATAACCGATAAAAGTGCTAATACCATCAGTGGTATCGTCATCGACAATCCGCTTTCATGAGGATGCACACTTTTATCGACACGTGACTTGCCCCAGAAAGTTAGCGCCATCAACCGTGTCATGTAAAAAGCTGTCAGAGCCGCACCCGTGGCGCCTGCCAACCACAGTGTCCAGTGGCCAGACGGTGATGAAAACGCTAGCCATAAAATTTCATCCTTAGAAAAGAATCCAGCAAGCGGCGGAATTCCAATGATCGCAAGCCAACCCAAAAGAAAAGTAAAATGGGTGATCGGCATGTATTTTTTTAAGCCGCCCATTTTTCTGATATCTTGTTCTTCGTGCATTCCATGAATAACTGACCCAGATCCCAAAAACATCAACGCTTTAAAAAAGGCGTGAGTCATTAAATGAAACATTCCCGCACCAAAAGCACCAACACCGACTGCCAGAAACATATAACCCAGCTGCGAAACCGTCGAGTACGCTAAAACTTTTTTGATATCATATTGCGTAAGCCCTATCGTTGCAGCCAACACAGCTGTTGCTGCACCGATGATTGCAATAACCATCATTGTGTTTGGAGCCACAATAAATAACGGATTCAAACGCACAATCATGTAAACGCCAGCAGTCACCATAGTGGCCGCATGGATCAGCGCCGACACCGGAGTTGGTCCCGCCATGGCGTCAGGTAACCAAACATAAAGCGGAATTTGCGCTGACTTTCCAGTCGCGCCAATAAAAAGCATTAAAGTCCCCAAAGTAACAGTCCCTAACCAAGTGGATTCCACCACCGTCGGAGCTAATACATTTAATTCCTGTATGTTTAAGGTACCAAATGCAAAAAATAAAATAAACATACCCAAAATAAAGGCCGCATCACCAATGCGGTTGGTAATGAACGCTTTCATTCCAGCAGCAGCTTTTGCAGAATCTGAAAACCAAAATCCAATCAGTAAATACGAACACAGGCCAACGCCTTCCCAACCAACGAACATGGTTAAAAGCGAATCTCCAAGAACTAAAATCAACATGTTAAAAATAAACAGATTTAAATAAGCAAAATACTTCGTCACACCTTTGTCGTGATGCATGTATCCGATAGAAAAAAGATGAATCAATGATCCGATCCCCGTGATGATTAAAATCATAGTCCCGCTGATCTGATCCACCAAAAAGCCGGCATTGACTTTAAATTTATCGACGGCCATCCACTCGAAAAAAGTGACACTCAGGCGTCGGTTTTCTGGGCTCGCGTCCAACAATTGTAAAAATAAAAGAATCGATGCTACGAAAGAAATAAAAACTGCTGCGGTACCAATGGTTCCTGCAGCAAGATAATTTGAGCTTCGAAATCTTAAGCCATTAACCAAAAAGCCAATCAGTGGGCTTAACAATAAAATCGCTATTAGTAATTCATGATTAAGCATGGCGCCTATCCCTTCAGGTGTTCGAAAAAGCGAATATTAACTTCTTTAAATCGTTTAAAAATAGAAACTGCCAACGCTAATCCCACCGCGGCTTCAGCAGCCGCAATCGTCATCACGAAGAAAACCATAACTTGGCCATCAATTTTTCCAGTGTATTTTGAAAAAGCGACAAAACTTATATTTACAGCATTTAACATCAACTCAACGCTCATTAATAAAACGATTAAATTCCTTCTTAAAAGGACTCCCGCCATGCCCAATGAAAACAGAATGGCCGAAAGCACTAGATAATGGTTCAGTGTAATATCGGTTAACAAACTAATCCCTTGCATGCGTTCCACCTTTACTTCTAGACAAAGCAACGACTCCGACGGCAATCACTAAAAGCATGACCCCAAGAATTTCAAAGCCTAAAATATTTTTTATAAATAAATTTTCTGCCAAGGCCTTCGTTGTATCGACGACAACAGGAACGGCTGCGGCATCTGCAGCTGGCGCGGTGTTTGAGCTTGGCTTTAAACCAACAGTCACTGCGCCAACGATAAGGCCTGATAAAATTCCTACAGAAGCGATTTTGATTGCGCCAGTTAAGCGGCCACGAGAAAAAGCCTGCAATTCATGTTTCAAATCGAAAAGCATCAGCACCATTACAAACAAAACCATGACGGCGCCGGCATAGACAATCAACTGAACTCCAGCCAAGAAGTATGCATCCAGCGTTACAAACACGGCTGCTACGCCAATCATTGTCATCGCCAATGAAAGCGCCGAATATATCGGGTTCACCATAACAACAACGGATAAACCACTAATGATCGTCACAAAAGCAAGAAACCAAAATAAAAAAGCATCTGCTGACATTGTTCTTTCCTTTTTAAAAAATAAAATACGATGTAACGAAAATCACAGTCGCCGTGACAATTGAATTTCCTAAAGCCCATGGAAGCATTGTCTTCCAACCTAAATCCATCAGCTGGTCATAACGAAATCGCGGCAGCGTCCAGCGAACATGAATAAAAATCCACAAAAACACCGCGAACTTAATATTGTACGATAAAAAGTGCAGCATGGTGTTTGCAATATTTGCTAACAGCGGAGACAAAGAAAACGTTTCTGTTAGCCACTGATGAACTTCGGCAGGTGTCACATTCCAAATGTTGTAGCCGCCAAAGAAAAAAGTAACCATCAGGCCGGACGCGATCATCATGTGACCGTATTCGCCAATGAAAAACATCAGCATTTTAAATCCACCGTATTCGGTGTGAAAACCAGCAACAAGCTCGGATTCACCTTCGGCCAAGTCAAATGGCAAGCGATTCGATTCTGCGAACGCGGCTGCAAAAAATAGAAGAGCTCCAACCGGCTGATAGAATATTCCCCAATTTGGCAACCAATCCGCTGTGATTGTGCACCCAAAGGCATTGAAAGAAAATATTCCTGCTTGCGCCCGGATCATTTCAGTTAAATTAAAGGTTCCATACAACAGAATAACTCCGACAATCGCTAAGCCCAAAGCAAGTTCGTAAGAAATAATTTGTGCCGACGCCCGAAGTGCGCCCATCAAAGAAAATTTACTTCCCGACCCCCAGCCCGCCATCAGTATGGTATAAGCCGCCAGAGAGGAAACTCCCAAAATAAAAACAATTCCAATATTTATTTCGTATCCTTGAATCAGAAAAGTATAAGAATCGACGACCAAAGGAACTGACATCGGAATAGCCATGTAGGCCACTGCCGCTGGTATCAAAGCAAAAACTGGAGCGCAGTAAAATAAAAACTTATTTCCTTTATCAGGAACGAAATCTTCTTTAGTTAAAAATTTAACCGCATCCGCTAAAAGCTGAATTAGCCCCAGCGGGCCAACACGATTCGGTCCAAAGCGGTTTTGAATAAACGCGGATCCGCGTCTTTCTAGCCAAACTAAAATTGGTACAGCTTGAACCATCAACAAAAAAACCAAAATGGTTTTCACGGCGTTTATTGCAATTTCAAAGGTAGAACTTCCCATTGTTAACATACTTAGTCCCACTCCAGTGCTTTAGATTTGATTTCCCACCACAAGCCGAAAATAAAAATGGCTAAAAAAATCATCATTGAAGAAAAAATGTAAACTCCTGCTCCCGATGCCAAGAACGATTTAAAGTTGCTTGCCCATGGGTACATAAAAATAATCTCAATATCAAAAAGAATAAATAGGATGGCTGTCAGGTAAAATTTTACGGAAATTTTAGTGTCTTTTTTTTCTTCGGCTACAATACCACACTCGTAAATATCGAACTTAGCCTGACTGGTTTTCTTAGCTTTGCCGCCTGTCCAGCGCGCCAAAAAAATTAATACGGTTCCAAACGCAGCAATAAACATAGTGATAAAAATCACTCCACCTAAAGGCACAGCTCCTCCTTGAAATTATGATGACATTTCAACACCTTGGCACACAAAAGCCAACGCCTAAAAGCGCCGAATATAAGATCACATATTTTTCAAAATCTAATATAATTTGATGGTGGGATCAGGAAAATTTAGTTAAGGTCTGTGCTTATCTTTATGAATATGCAAAGCAGCCACTCTAGACTGGAAGATATTTTACTTCGCGGTCTGCAAAAGAATAAGACGTTCTTCAGTATTGATGGCACGTCTTCGCCCGCTGCAATTTCTTATTTTTTAGCTCAGTCTTTATCTAAAGAAATCAATGGCTTGCCACGCCTTGTTGTGTTTTCTAGTTTAGAAGAGGCGCAAAATTTCGAACGTCAGATGGCTTTCTTTTCACCACATTTTCGTTTGCACTTGCTGCAGCATCATGATGTTTCCTGCTACTCTGGATTAAACCCCTCTCCCGCGGTAACTCAGTCCCGCGTTGATTTTTTGTACTGGGCCGCTCGAGCTCAAAAAAATGACATTTTTTTAGCACCAATTTCAGCGCTGTTGCAGTTATCAGTACCTTTTTTCAACTTTTCAAAACGCTGCAAAATATTTAAAAAGGGTGATGAATTTTATTTAGATATCGCAAAACAACTCAGCCAGTTGGGATATCAACCAGCACCCATCATCGAAGACAAAGGGCAGTATAGCATCCGCGGCGGCATCGTTGATATTTTTTCTCCGGCAGAGCAATTCCCAATACGTCTTGAATTATTCGGTGACCAAATCGAATCGTTACGCACTTTTTCTATCGTAAACCAGCGAAGCCTTCAGGAGGTTGATCAACTCAACATAGCACCTGCCTACGAGGTCGATTTCAATGATGAAAACATTGAGCCTATTATTTCTGAGTTCAGAAGCGATCTTAAGGGCCGTGCTGTTTTGCCATCTGAAATTGAAGAAATAATTCGCAGCTTAACTGCAAAAAACTATTTTGCTGGATGCGAGTTTTTACTGCCGTATTGCTTCAAAAGTTTAGCAAGTCCTTTGGATCATTTCAGCTCAGGCCTTAATCTGTTTTTTTTAGATCCTGCAGAAATAACTCGGGCTGCTGATCAGTACTATCAAGAGTTGCTGCAAGAATCTAAACTGCCGACGACTCACCTGCTGCATCCTTCAATTGAACGTATTCAGATTTCTTACGACGGATTAAAGTGGCCTGATGAATCGAAAACATTTCAGTTTTCAAATTTGTCCTATTTAGAGGATCCAACTGATTTTGAAGAGCGCATACCGTACCGCACTTTGCCACTGACTGAGTTTTCTAATTTGGCACAAAATTTAATTCCAGCTTCTGAAGGTTGGACACGGGCCGCGCTTCCAAAAATTCAAGCTTGGCAAAACGATGGCTATAAAATTTTTATTTGTATCAAGTCGATCACTCAGGCAGACCGCTTGCGTGCCTTATTACAAAAGTTAGAACTGGTTTTTGAAGTTGCTGCTGCTGATTCCTATGACTGGACGACTTGGTTAGATAACAAAATGATTACTCTAATTCCTAGACCTCTGAATGAAACAATTCAGTTGGTCGAAGAAAAAATAATTTTTTTACGTGATGATGATTTCTTCGGAAGAAAACAACGCAGCAGCAAAGCTTCGGCAGGTACTTCTTACGAGCAATTTACTAACCAAGCAAAAAGTTTAAGTTTCGGAGACCTAAAACCACAAGATTTGGTCGTACACACCAAGCATGGCATCGGTGTGTACGAGGGACTAAAGATCATGAACATTGGTGGTGTAGAGTCCGAATACATTCAAGTCGCCTATAAAGATAAAGATAAACTTTATCTTCCGGTTTACCGCGTGGGACAGTTGCAAAAATTTTCAGGCTCATCAGCAACGTCCGTATTAGATAAGTTGGGCGGCACCGGCTGGGAAAAAACAAAGATAAAAGTAAAAAGTCATCTTCGGGATATAGCCTCCGAACTTTTGAAACTGTATGCGACACGTTCAGAAATAACTAGGCAACCTTTGCCGCTAGATGATTTTGCGTATTCTCAGTTTGAAAAAGCATTTCCATTTGATGAAACCAACGATCAGTTGCGCGCCATTGCAGATTTACAAAAAGATCTAAGTTCTGATAAGCCAATGGATCGTCTGATTTGTGGTGACGTTGGTTTTGGTAAAACAGAAGTCTGCATGCGGGCCACCTTTCAGGTTGTTCAAAATAAAAAACAGGTCGCCATTCTTGCCCCGACAACCGTTTTGACTTTCCAACATTTAGAAACTTTTAAAAAGCGCTTTGCTGGCTGGCCTGTAGAAATTCGGTCTTTGAATCGCTTTGTCTCTGCGGCCGAACAAAAGAAAACTTTGGCAGAACTAAAGCTTGGTAAAGTGGACATTTTAATTGGAACGCATCGTTTATTCAGTAAAGACGTCGTGTTTAAAGATTTGGGCCTGTTGGTTATTGATGAAGAACAAAAATTTGGCGTAACTCAAAAAGAGAAAATTAAAAAATTAAAAAATGCAGTCGACACTTTAACTTTATCTGCCACACCAATACCACGAACGTTGAACATGAGCTTCACTGGCATGCGAGATCTATCAATTATCAACACGGCACCTGTGGACCGTTTGCCAACACGTACTTTTATTTCTAAATTTGATGCCGAACTTATTCGAAAAGGTATTCAGTCCGAAATTGCGCGCGGAGGCCAGGTTTACTTTATTCACAACCGAATTCAAGGCCTGAATGAACTCGCCAGCGAACTTCGTGAAATTTGTCCAGATGCACGTATGCGCGTAGCCCACGGGCAAATGGACGAACACGAACTTGAAGCAGCCATGCTTAGTTTTTTTAACCATGAAATTGATGTTCTTGTTTGTACTGCCATCGTCGAATCAGGTATGGATGTGCCCCGCGCAAACACGATGTTTATTGATCAGGCTCATATGTTTGGTTTGTCGCAGCTGTATCAGCTCCGGGGGCGTGTTGGCCGCAGTAAGGCAAGGGCTTACTGTTATTTGTTACTTCCAAAGAATAAAAAAATTGAAAAAGATGCACAAGAGCGTCTAAAAGTAATTCAAGAAAACACAGCTCTAGGTTCTGGTATTCGCATTGCGCAGTATGATTTAGAACTTCGTGGAGCCGGAAATATTTTGGGTGATGATCAGTCTGGACATGTAAATTCCGTTGGATACGAGCTTTACATGGATTTGCTCTATGAGGCACTTTCAGAGGCGCGCGGAGATATAATTCCAGATCGTGATCTTGATCCAGAAATCAATTTGCGAATTCCAGCATTGATTCCTGATACTTATATTTCTGATATTCGTATTCGCTTAAGTTATTACAAGGCACTTTCAGAAATAAAATCACAATCTGATTTGGATCAGATTGAATCTGAACTTGCTGATCAATTCGGAGCAATCCCTGAACCTGTGGTGAACTTGATGGGACTGATGCTCATTCGAAAGCAGTGTAAAGACCTGGGTGTGCGTGATGTCAGTGCGGGCGCCAAGAATATTTCTTTGATATTTACAGAGCGCACACGATTAAAACCAGAGACCGCAATCAAACTAGCCATGCGAGAAAATAAAAAGTATTCGATCACTCCAGATCAGCGATTAAATGTCCGCATGAATTCAATAAGTTGGTCGGCGGTGTATGAAGAACTAAATTACCTGATTACTTTAATTTAAAATTCTAACTTTAAGCCGACACCAAGTTGTGCTTCTGCGGATAGATCTGGATCGTTCTCTGCGGTTTCAACGGGGTTATTGATGTCAAATGTTTCGGTCAGGTGTTCAAACCAAGATATGTGAATATCTAAAAAGGTGTTTTCAAGACCCGACGATCTTAAGCCATCAACATGTGTGTTGCTGTCAATTCCTGACTCAATCCAGTTTAGCTGAAACAAAAGCCCTGCCTTTAAATTCAAAATTGGATCCGTTACGACAGAGTCATCCGCTAACGTTCCCGTCGGATTATATTCTTCTTCGTCCAGCGTAAACTGACTAATCCCAGCGCTTCCATAGGGCACAACCCAAGGTTCATTAAAGATGTTGTCCGCATAGTAACCTGCTAACAGACTTTGTCTTTGAAATGATATGTCACGAGATTCATTATTGAAACCTCCGGTCCCAGAGCCCGATGCATACGCGTATGAAAAAGCCAGTGAACCTAAGCCAAAATTATATTTGTAGCCAATATCAATTGTAAAAAGATTGATGGGTTGATTTTTGAGAATTTTTTCGATCCCTGTGTTATCAAGAACAGATAAGAAATTTTTTGGGTAATACTTTTCAGTGCCGACAGAAAAAAGGACTCCGTGTTTGCTACGACGCTGTTTGTACGGTGCTGAAAAGTCTGCCTGATTTTCTATAAATACGTCACCCGGCGCTTTACTATCCTGATAGACTTCGATTTCAACTTTACCAGTTGGATCTGCAGATTCCTGCGACATAGAGGCGCTTGCAAAAAAACAAACCAAAATAAAAACACTGCAAAAATGGAAAGGCTTCATCTGTATATGTTAAATCTTTTATTGTCTGTGTTTGATCAAAGATCTCTATTTAACAAAAAAAAAGACCAAGGTGCTAGGACCTTGGTCTGTTGAAACGCTGTTGACGTTTATTTTTCAGTGTTTTACAAGCTCGATTGCAGAACGCGCTTTCGCTGCGTCTTGCATGGCCAGTTCATAATCTTGATCATTTAAAAAATCAGAAACTAACTTTTTCTCTGTTGCCACTAGAACTGCTTGTGATTCAGTGACCACAACCTCTTCCGGTGTTTGCATGTACTCAGCCAACACGTTCACGGCCTCGGGAGTAACTTCACAATATCCCCAACTGATCATAGCCTTATGAATTTTTTCATTACCTTTTACTTTGTATTTTAATATCCCGGTACCCAAGGTGGTAATCATTGGCGAATGCCCTGGCAAAATAGTCATTTCGCCCGAGTGTGCCGGAACCGTAACTTCAGTAACTTCCTGGTCGTAAACGGCTTTTCGCTCTGGAGTTAGCAAATTTAATTTTAGCATTTAGATCACCTTCTGCTTTGTTACTATAGAGTCTGACTTTTAGTTCGCCTGCTGAAGTTTTTTTGCTTTTTCGATAGCGTCTTCAATTGTTCCAACTAAATAGAAAGCTTGTTCAGGTAAACTGTCATGCTTGCCATCAAGAATTTCACGGAATCCTTTGATAGTATCTTTGATATCAACATACTTACCCGTTAAACCAGTGAACTGCTCAGCAACGAAAAACGGCTGAGACAAGAAACGCTGAATTTTACGCGAACGTGTCACAACTAATTTATCATCTTCTGATAATTCATCCATACCTAGAATGGCGATGATGTCTTGTAATTCTTTATAGCGTTGCAATAGAATTTGCACGTCACGCGCACACTTGTAATGCGCTTCGCCCACTACTTGTGGATCTAAAATACGTGACGTTGAAGTCAACGGATGAACCGCTGGGAAGATACCAAGTGCTGCAATATCACGGTCTAAATTCGTCGTTGCATCCAAGTGAGCAAACGTTGTTGCCGGAGCGGGATCCGTGTAATCATCCGCTGGAACGTAAACCGCCTGCACCGATGTGATTGATCCCGATTTTGTTGATGTGATACGCTCTTGCATAACGCCCATCTCGGTCGCTAGTGTTGGCTGATAACCAACGGCAGAAGGAATACGACCAAGTAACGCAGAAACTTCTGCACCCGCTTGAGTAAAGCGGAAAATATTATCGACGAAGAAAAGAACGTCTTGTTTTTCAACGTCACGGAAATATTCAGCAATAGTTAGTCCTGTCAAAGCCACGCGCGCGCGGGCTCCGGGCGGTTCATTCATCTGACCGAAAACCAAGGCTGTCTTTGCGATAACGCCTGAGTCTTTCATCTCATGCCACAAATCATTTCCTTCACGAGTTCTTTCGCCAACGCCCGCAAATACCGAGAATCCGCCATGCTCTGTAGCAATGTTACGAATTAATTCTTGAATCAAAACGGTTTTACCAACGCCAGCGCCGCCGAATAATCCAATTTTTCCACCTTTTGCATACGGAGCCAAAAGATCGACAACTTTAATACCTGTCATCAGCATTTCTGCAGATGTCGTTAAGTCTTCAAATTTCGGAGCTGCACGGTGAATTGGCCATTGCTCTTTTGTTTTTACAGGACCCATTTCATCAATAGGTTCGCCAACAACGTTTACAATTCGGCCTAATGCTTCACGGCCAACTGGCGCCATAATCATGTTGCCTGTGTCTTTCACACTAGCTCCACGAACAAGGCCTTCTGTTGAATCCATCGAAATGGTACGGACAACTCCGTCACCCAAATGCTGAGCCACTTCTAGAACTAAGTTGTATTCAGTTTCTGAAATAGATTTGTTTGTTACACGTAAAGCCGTGTAGATCGCCGGCATAGAAGCTGCGTCAAATTTAACGTCAACAACTGGTCCCAACACTTGTGTTACTTTTCCATTAGCCATTTTATCACCTCGTTAATAAATTTATTTTAAAGACTCTGCGCCGCTAACAATTTCTGTTAACTCTGTCGTAATTTTTTCTTGTCGTGCTTTGTTGTAATTTAAAGTTAGCTTGTTGATCATATCTTTAGCGTTGTTCGAAGAATTCTCCATAGCTGTCATTCGTGCCCCGTGTTCAGACGCAACAGATTCAGACATCGCTCGGTAAACTTGCAAATTAAAACTTTTCTTCAACAAATCGCCAATGATTAATTCCGGAGCCGGATCAAATATCATATCGGCTGAGAATTTGCTGCCTTCGGCCGCAAAAGATGACTTTTCGATCTCGACCGGAAGAAGCGTTTCGCAAACGACTTTCTGAGAAATAGCAGATTTAAATTCGTTATAGATCAAACGAATTTCATCATAGTGACCTTTTTCAAAGTGACCGATCAGTTTCTCAGCTACATTTTTTGCTAAAGCGTAAGAAATATCTTTTTCAAGTTTGCCAATATTCTCTAAACCTTTGATGTTTTTACGAGCGAAAAAATCAGAGCCGCGTTTACCAATAAAAATAAAATCGATCTTTTCAAAAGTGCTTTTGTTATCAGAAATGTAACGTTCAGAAAATTTATTAATGCTGCTGTTAAAAGCTCCGCACAGACCGCGATCAGACGTTAAAACCACCAACAAAACATTTTTTACATTTTGTTTTTGGGTCATCAACGGATGGGTCACTTTTTGAGTCGCAGCAATATCAGAAATAACCTGTTTCAAGGTTATTGCGTACGGGCGCATATTAGTAATGTTGTGTTGCGCTTTTCTAAGTTTCGCCGCCGAAACCAGCTTCATCGCTTTCGTGATTTGCTGGGTGTTCTTTGTCGACTCTATTCGAGCGCGTATTTCCTTTAAATTTGCCACGTCGCCCTACTTAGATGGTTGAAAAATTGATCTAAATTCGTTTAATCCGTTCACCATTTCTTTTTTGACATCATCAGAGATTTGTTTTTTCTCTTCGATGCCTTTTAGAATTTGCGAATACTTTTGTTTGAAAAACTGCAGCATTTCAATTTCAAAACGCTTTACGTCTGTTTCTGGAATTGTGTCAGTGTAGCCATTCGTTGCTGCAAAAATCATAAGAATTTGTTCTTCAACTTTTGCTGGTTGATATTGACCTTGTTTTAATACTTCAACAAGACGACGACCACGCGCTAGCTGCTGCTGAGATGCTTTATCTAAATCGGATGCGAAAGCAGCGAAAGCCTCCAGCGCACGAAACTGAGCCAATTCTAATTTGATAGAACCCGCCACTTGCTTCATCGCTTTGATCTGCGCAGAACCACCCACGCGAGAAACCGACTTACCGATAGATACCGCTGGGCGTACACCTTTGTAGAATAAATCTGATTCCAAAAAGATTTGACCATCAGTGATCGAAATCACATTCGTTGGAATATATGCCGAGATGTCGCCGGCCTGAGTTTCAATAATTGGAAGCGCCGTTAAAGAACCCGCGCCTTTATCGTCAGAAACTTTTGCTGCGCGCTCTAAAAGACGGCTGTGTAAATAAAATACGTCTCCAGGATACGCTTCACGGCCCGGAGGTCTGCGAAGTAGCAATGACATTTGACGATATGCTTGCGCTTGTTTTGTTAAATCATCATAAATAATTAAAGCATGTTTTCCAGAGTCCCTGAAGTATTCAGCCATTGCTGTTCCAGAGTAAGCGGCTAGAAACTGCATCGGCGCTGGGTCAGAGGCGCTGGCAGAAATAATTGTCGTGTAATCTAAAGCGCCCGCTTGGCGTAATTTTTCAACAACGATAGAAACTGTGGACTGCTTTTGTCCGATGGCCACATAAAAACAATGAACGTTTTGGCCTTTTTGATTGATAATTGTATCTACGGCGATTGCTGTTTTACCAGTTTGACGATCTCCGATAATCAATTCGCGTTGACCGCGGCCAATCGGAATTAAAGCATCAATTGCTTTTAAGCCAGTTTGCAAAGGTTCATGAACTGATTTTCGGTACACAATTCCCGGAGCTTTCACTTCAACAAATCGTGAGTGCGCAGAATTAATTGGACCTTTGCCATCGATAGGCTGACCCAAAGCATTTACCACGCGGCCAAGAAGCGCTTCGCCCACAGGGACAGAAACGATTTTTTTAGTTCGTTTTACAACGTCGCCTTCTTTGATTTGTCTGTCTTCACCGAAAACAACCACACCAACCTGAGAAGTTTCTAAATTAAGCGCCATGCCTTGAACGCCGCTCGCGAACTCAACAAGCTCTCCGGCCATAACATTTTCTAAGCCATAAATACGCGCAACACCGTCTCCAACAGACAGAACGCTACCGGTTTCTGCAACCTCTGCGCTTTTATTATACTTTGTGATCTGCTCTTTTAAAACACGACCAATTTCGTCGGCTCTGATTTGCGCTTCCATGCTATAGTCCTCTCTTAGAAATATTTTCTGTTAATTTTTTTAAATGAAATGCGGCCGAGTCATCTAAAGACCAGCCTTCGACCTGTACTTTGAAGCCGGATATTAATGAACTGTCGATTTCTGTTTTCAGTTTTACTTTTTTCTTCAAAACAGTAGAAACTTTTTCTTCCAATCCTATTTTGAATTCAGCGCTGGGCTCAGAAACAACAAACAATGTGCCCTCAGCCAACCCGCCCACCTGAGACGTCTTCGTTTTAAAAGCCTGATTAATTTCTACGACCAGGTGCATGCGTTCGTTTTGAACCAAAGTCGCGACGAAATTAAAAACTTCTGCAGAAACGCGGCCTTCCAGTGATGATTTCGCTGTCGCTATTTTATTGTCTGCAGAATTAAAGGGGCTTCGAAAAAAATCAAGCGTGCCTTTATCACCAAACGCTGTCGCAACAGAATCTAACTCTGCAGACCATTTGGCTGCGTTACCCGCGATGGCCGCAACTTCAAAAAGAGAATTTGCGTATTTTTCAATGATGATATCTGCGCTCATATGCTTGCCTTTGCCGTTTCTGCGTTTTCCACCTGGGCTAAAAACTGAGCCTCGATACGTTTGCTTGTGTTGCCACCAGCATTTAGCTTTTCTGTCGCAACCAAAATTGCCTGCTTCAAAACGGTAGCATTAATTTCTTGCTTGGCCTTCGCTAGTTCGGCGCGAACCATAAGTTCTGCGTCTATCTTTAATTGTGCCGCTTGAGCTTCAGCTTCTTTTATAAGAGTGGCTTTCAAAAGGTTCGCCTCATGCTTGGCGTTTTCAATGGCCTTAGCTTCGCCGCTTTCTAGTAGCGCTAGTTTTGATTTTATATCTTTTAATTCGGCTTCGGCACCCTGCAGGGCCGCTTTTGTTTTTTCGGACTGATCTAAAAAGTCTTGCTTTCTTTTCGCAAAAGTTTCGACAATTGATTTTCTAATTCCAAAGTAAATGATCACTAACAAAATTCCTAAGTTTGCAGCCTGCCAACCGATCTTGTCGAGCGGAATGTGATCGTCACCGTGATCGCCGCCAGCAGCCGCAAAAGCGGCAGCAGATGTTAATACGATCCCAAAGAATAAAATAAAGTTCTGAACTGGTTTTTTCACTGAGCACCCATCATTTTTTGAACTATGGATTCTGAAACTTCTTGGACAACCGTTTTCAATTGTTGTTCTGCGTTTTGTTTTTGCGATTGAATTTCTTTGCGAGCGGACTCTGTCGTTTGAACGACGGCCGTTTTTGCCGAATCAACCACAATTCCAGCAGACCTCATCGATTCGGATTTAGAGGTGTTAAATATTATGTTTAATTTTTCGTTAATTTCTCGGGCGCGCGACGCATACACTTGCGAAAGTTTTTTCGCTTCGTCCTGAGTTTCAAAAGCGACCTGATCGGCGCCTTTTGTTAATTTGTGACGCTGGTCATACGCTTTAAAGTAAGGTTTATAAACGACGATTGTTAAAAAAGAGATGGCAACAATAAATAGAAAAAACTGAATAAATGCGGATTGGTTCGCGCCAAGTTGTGACAAAATTTCCATTTAACGCCCTTTAATATTAATTAGAGATTCTGAAATAACATCGGGTGGTTTTGAGCGTCAAGGTCTTAACTTTGTTTTCGCAAGTTGATCAGGCCTTGGGCACGTAAGAAGCGCCTTCGAAAACAACGCCCTCTTCAATTTTCAGACTGGGGGTGGTTACTGTGCCCTTAAAGTTAGCTGGCGGCACCATAACAACCTTGTTATGAGCCACAATATTTCCTTCAAATTGACCTTTTAATATGACGTAGCTTGCTTCAACCTCTGCGTTTACAAAAGCAGTTTCAGAAATGACTAGCTGATCTCGAGTAAAGATTTCGCCACGAAAATGCCCGGCTATTTTAGCAGTACCACTGTACGAAAGGCGACCCTCGAAGGACGCCCCTTCCTCAATCAGCGTGGAAATAGTATTTTCTTTTGAGATTTCCATTATTGGTTCAACTTTTCATAGATCTGCGTCAGTTGCTCATCGCTGTAAAAATGCAGCGTTACTTGGCCTTTTCCAGCCTTGTAAGAAATCTCAGTTTTCGTGCCCATTTTTTTCTGAATCTGGTCAGCCAATTCAAACGCAAGCTTTGAAGCCACATCGATATCAATTTCTTTGTTTCCCACAGCGATGGATCCGCCGCCAACGGCAGCCTTGGTTCTGTTTTTAATTTCGGCTTCTAAAAACCTTACGGATAAGCTTTTTGCAACGCACTCTTTTGCTAGTTTGATTTGGGTCGTCTTGTCTGCCAACGACAGCAAGGCTTTCGCATGACCGACGCTAATAAGCTTTTCAATCAACATATCTTTGATCTCGGTCGGAAGACTTAGCAATCGAAGCGCATTTGCAACGCTAGAGCGCTCTTTGCCGACTTTTTCTGAAACCTGCTGCTGAGAAAACCCGAATTCAGTCATCAGGCGATGGTAGCCATCAGCCTCTTCGATAGCATCCAAATCTTCGCGCTGAACATTTTCAATGATCGCCAACTGAAGCGCGCTTTTGTCATCGATGTCTTTTATTATAGACGGAACCTCATGCAATCCAGCTATCTGGGCTGCGCGCCAACGCCTCTCTCCGGCGATAATTTCAAAACCGCCAGCAGCACGCTTTCGAACTGTAATGGGCTGTAACAAGCCGTTCTCTTTTATCGAGGCCGCAAGCTCGGCCAACGTTTCCCGATTAAATGTTTTTCTGGGCTGGTATACTCCAGGAACAAGCTTGTCGATGGCAATTTTCCAAACCCGAAGCTCAGGCTCTATTTCTGCTGCCGATCGATGATTGTGAATCTTGGGCTCTTGCTTGTTTGCAGAAAGCGGAGAAGTTGCCGCTGAATACCCAGGTTCCTCATTTTTATTTTCAGAAAACAATGAGCCCAATCCACGACCTAATCTTTTTTTGTTTTGATTTTCGTTATTGATTTCCATAATTTATATTGCTCCAGTAATTTCGCTGTTTTCTGTTTTTCCGAAACTTTTAGTTCGTTCGACAAGTTCTTTCGAAAGCTCTAGATACATCAATGCTCCGATAGATTTCGGATCATATCCAAAAATGGATACTCCGTGGCTAGGCGCCTCGCTTAGTCTAACGTTTCTAGGAATAACTGAACTGAAAACTTTTTCTTTAAAGTGCGCACGAATTTCTTCAACCACCTGATGGCTTAAATTATTTCTTTTATCAAACATCGTCAGCACGATGCCTTCGATATGGAGTTGCGGATTAATCCCCTTTTTAACTAACCCTGCAGTATTCAAAAGCTGACTCAAGCCCTCTAAAGCATAGTATTCGCACTGTAGCGGCACCAAAAAGCTGTTGGCCGCAGCTAAAGAATTTAAAGTAAGTAAACCTAGTGATGGCGGGCAGTCGATGAGTACGTAATCATAAAATGCGGATACGCTGGCGATCGCCATTTTTAATCGATATTCTCTTTGTGGCATATCAACCAATTCAATTTCTGCTCCAACCAGGTCCGGATTTGAGGTTGCTATCCACAAATTTGGTGTTTTTGTTGCGAACACAGCTTCTTGAATGTTTTTTTCTCCGATTAAGACGTGATATATATTTTTATCTTCTGCTTCGTGCTTCTTAATGCCTAGCCCGCTGGAAGCATTTCCCTGAGGATCCATATCAATAACTAGGGTTTTAAAGCCCAACTGAGCCAGTGCTGATGCTACATTTACGGTTGTGGTTGTTTTTCCAACCCCGCCCTTTTGGTTTGCTACGCAGATAATCTTAATCATGTGGTCTCCTGGGTAATTGTAGAAACACTGACTATTCTCAATGAAGTGGGCGCAAGCAACAATTATTTTAGTTTTATCAGCAATATTCCGATGTTCTACGTGGAACAATGCTCATGAACAGAATAATTTCGATAGTTTGCCTTATTTTTATGTTTTCATGCACGCAGCGGGACCCTAATCCCGAGCGCGCTGATTTTGTTTATCGTGACCTTTCTAAAGAATTAGATCTGGTAAAGAAAAGTATCGACAGCGCGCAGGTCGAATACGATGCGCGGCTTGCAGACTTACGTTTAGTAGTTCCGCAGACCGGGCAAATCAAATCCTTTGAAAAAAAAGTCTTCGAATCTAAAAATCAACTTGAGCGCCTGAAGCAACAGCAGCAGTTTTTTGAAATCAGCCTAGAGCAAAGAAAAAAGCATGTTTCTAATCGCTATGATGAAAGCTATCGCGGAGGTCGCACCTGGCCCGATGCTAAAGAAATTGAAATTTACGAACAGTCTCAAAAGCTTCAACGAGAAAAAATCGCCTGGGAAAAAAGCAAAGGTATGGTAAAAAATGTTCCACGTGGAACAGTGCCTGTGGCCAAACCGCCAGAAGAAAGTGCTTCAGAATAAACTTAATTAATTTTGTCTGTTTTTACCAAGAACAAATGAATATCGCCGATTGGCAATTTGTATTCGCCCAAAAGCACTGGCTGCCAGCTTGAACAAAGCTGTATCGGAATCTGCGAAACTTCCATGCTCCACTCAGATGACTTAAGGTGAAAAACGATCCCGCCAGTTCGAACTATTTTTCTAAGGGTCAGAAGCGTTTTCGGAAGCGGCGAAAAGCCTCGACATATTGCCTGGGCGATACTGTCTTGCGCGTAGGATTCAATTTTTTTATTGACCACAGAAACGTTCGCTAACTTTAGCACTGAAACCGCATGTTTCAGAAATTCGCACTTGCGATCATCGATCTCTACAAGGACGATTTTCTGAGCCGGATAAAGGATAGAGTACACGATTCCTGGAAAACCATTGCCGCTACCAATGTCATACAAGTCTTCGTTACTTCTAATGTTTTTATGAACAATACCGCACGCCTCAATACAATCGGCAAAATGTAGAGCATCACAGTTGTTGATGGTCTTTGATGAAATTAAGTTTGTGATTTTATTGTACTTCATCAGCTCGATGAAATAGGTTTTTAGCAGCGCATGTGCCGAGTCACCCAGGCTTGGAAACCAAGATTTAAGTCTCCAGTGAATTTGAGAATCTGCGTTTTGGGGTGCTTCCAATTTTGTTTGCCTTTGTCTTACTAGTATACGCTTTTAAATATATCATTAAAGACAGCAAAGCTGAAGGATTAACGCCACTGATACGCTGGGCCTGACCTAAAGTTCTAGGTCTGATACGTATTAATTTGTCTACTTCTTCAGTCGATAAGCCTTGAACCAGCTTGTAATCAAGGTCAGGCGGAATCAAAAAGCCTTCAACATGTTTTGATTTTTCAATGATTTCATTTTGCTTTTTAATATATCCCGCATATTTAACATCAATTTCTACGGCCTCAGTTACAGTTTCTGCGGCATCAAAAGAAAAGCCCAACCCACGCAAAGTATTAAAATCTACTTCTGGACGCCGTAAGAATTCTTCCAGCGTAGCGGGCTTCAACAAAGGCGAGCTGCCAAGTGATACTATTTTTTCATTTGTTTCTGGTTTGGGGTAAATGGACTGTGCCGACAAGCTCTGTCGAAGAGCGCTTCGTCTTTCTTTGATATTATGTAAAACAGCTAATTCTTCAGCCGATGCCAATCCCAGTTTTTCAGAAACTGTACTTAATCGATCGATCGTGTTGTCTTCTCGCAGAACTAAGCGATGTTCAGCTCTGGACGTGAACATGCGGTATGGTTCCCGCGTGCCTTTAGTAACCAGATCGTCTATCAAAACTCCGGCGTATGCAGTTTCCCGCGATAAAATAAATTCTTCGCGATCTAAAATTTTATGGGCAGCATTCACGCCAGCCAAAAAGCCTTGCGCGGCAGCTTCTTCGTAACCACTTGTTCCATTTATTTGACCGGCTAGAAACAACCCGTTTATCGGCCTTGTCTCTAAACGATGAAAAATTTGTGTGGGTTCTACATAATCGTATTCGACGGCATAGCCGTAACGAACCACCTTAACATTCTCTAACCCTGGAATCGTTTTCAAAAACTGATCTTGAACATCTTCCGGAAGCGAGGTCGATATGCCCTGAAGATAAATGAGATCTGAATTTAAACCCTCGGGCTCTAGAAAAGTTTGATGTGTTTTTTTCTCAGCAAAACGCGTGATCTTGTCTTCGATACTTGGACAATACCGAGGGCCAATGCCCTCGATGATTCCACAAAACATTGGTGATTTGTCCAGATTCTTTCGAATTATTTCGTGCGTTTGTTCCGTCGTGTTCGATAGATAGCAGGCTACCTGCTGCAGCTGAAAAGCTCTGTCTGATTTAAAACTAAACGGATAGAATTTTTCGTCGCCATATTGTGGAGTGGTTTTGCTCCAGTCTATACTATCCTTGTGAAGCCTTGCGGGGGTCCCCGTTTTTAAACGCTTCACTTCAAAACCGTAATGCGCCAGCTGATCTGACAAGCCGACAGAGGCCTGATCACCAATTCGCCCGCCGGCAATTTGTTTTAATCCAAAGTGCATAACGCCGTTCATGAAAGTGCCTGTCGTAATGATGACAGCCTTCGCTTTTATTATCGTATCGTCTTGAAGGACGACGCCTTCACAAATATCTTTATTTAAAACCAGGCGCTTCACCTCAGCGCCTAACAACGTTAAATTGGGCTGAGTGCTTAAAGCGTTAAATTGAAATTTTGAATAAACGTGCTTATCACACTGGGCGCGGCTTCCGCGCACGGCAGGGCCGCGGCTTGAATTTAATCTTTTAAATTGAATGCAAGACGCATCTGCAGCAAGCCCCATTTGTCCGCCAAGAATATCGATTTCTCGAACCATATGTCCTTTGGCCAACCCACCTATCGACGGATTACAAGACATGTACGCAATGCGGTCTAAATTTGTAGTTACCATCAAAGTGCTTAACCCAAGGCGAGCCGCCGCAAGGCTTGCTTCAACGCCTGCGTGTCCTGCTCCAACAACTATAATATCAAATGACTGCATTGAAATTCCTGGGTTTAAAACTATTTTCCTAAACAAAACTCTTTAAAAACGCGGTCCATGATCTGGTCGTCAAAAACATGTCCAAGTATTCTTTGTATCGCCAACAAAGATTCTTTTAAATACATGGCAATAAATTCAGCGCCCATGTTTTTTTCTAATTCAGCCAGTGAAGTGTCCAACATTTCTAGGGCATAGGTCGACATTTCATACTGACGCGCCGAAGTTAAAACAGCTTCCTGTAAAAAATGAAGATCACCAAGCTTTTGCCGTACTGCAGTTAATACTCTGTCTCTGGTCTGCGGATCAAGGTGAGATGTGAAAATAACGTCTTGATCACCCAGGGCCGGCATTAGCTTTTGTAATTTTTTTCTTACTTCAACCTGGCTGATTTCGCTGAGCAGGTCGGACTTGTTCAGTAAAACCAAATACGGCGTGGTAATTTTATTTATCTGCGCTTGAATGGCCCCCCAGCCCGGCAAATTCAGATCGACCACATAAAGAACAATGTCGGCTTTATCAGCCTCTTTTAAGCTTCGATCCATACCTATTTTTTCAACCAGATCGTCAGACTCTCGTAACCCCGCAGTATCGCTTAGCGTAAATTTTAGACCTCCGTAAAGTGTGGCTGCGCTGATCACGTCTCTAGTGGTCCCGGCGACGGGTGTAACGATTGCTTTTTCATCCTCAGAAAAAAGATTGAGCAAGCTCGATTTTCCAACGTTCGGCTCGCCCAACAAAACTGTTTTTATTCCTTCTTTTGCTAGGCGGCCAGAACTGTAAGACTGAACTATTTTTTTAAGCTCTGTTTTAATTTGATTTAGCTTTTCTAAAAGCGTCTTGGGATCGACCACGTCGATGCCCTCGGTCGAAAAATCTATCGAGGCCTCTATGTGTGCCAGGCACCAGGTTAAGTCAGATTCTAATTTTGTAAACCTGATAGATACCGCACCCTGCAGCTGACGCAAAGCCACGCGCGCCGAAGCTTGGTTTTGACTTTGAATTAACGATAATACCGACTCTGCCTGAACCAAATCCAGTCGATTATTCATGAAGGCGCGAAAAGTAAATTCACCTTTTTCGGCAAGCACCGCGCCGGCATCAATCAGCATGTCCAAAATTTTTTCTGAGATGTATTCGCTTCCGTGGCAAGAGATCTCGACGACCTCTTCGCCGGTAAATGATTTTCCATTTTCAAAAAAAGTAATAACGGCTTCGTCGACGACCTCGTGGCTAGAATCTCGAAGCTTAGCAAAGTGCACAGTGTGTGACTGAATGTTTTTTTTAGAAAGTGCCGGTGCAATTTTTGTGGTGATTTCCAATGCGCTAGTGCCGCTTACGCGAATGACAGCAACGCCACCCACACCTGGCGGAGTCGAAATAGCACAAATTGTTTGTTCGCTTCGATTCCGCATCTGATATCACCAGTTTTTCAATAAAAAGAAGGCCTTAGGCCTCGTCTGATTCGCTAGCCTCGGTACCCGCGTTTTTCGCTGGGAAAATTTTAATTTTTTTATAAAGCCCGTCACCCAAAGAGCGACTTTTCACTCGACCGTCCTGAGCCAAATATTGATGAACGACCTTGCGCTCTTTTGGCGGAAGCGCCCTATAATAAACAGACTTACCCTGCTCAATGGCGATTTTTTTTAAGTGCTCTGCGCGCTCTATTAAGGCCGCTTCAGACTCTTGACGAAATCCACCACAATCCACAATCACGCTTGTCATTATGTCAGCAAAGTGGTGCTGAGTTACGCGCTTCACAATCAGCTGAATGGCATCCATAAGCTGACCTTTGAAATCTTTTAACAGAGCCTCGTCGGCTCCAGAAAACTCAATGCGCACATCTGTGACTTCTTCTTTTTTTTCTAAATTAAGTTCATACGATAGATCAAACCCACCTTTTTCTAAGATGCCATTTAGCGTTGCCTCTACAACAGACTCTAGATCTTCTTTTTTTCCGCCCCCGAAAATTTTACTGAAAAATCCTGCCATAACAATTCCCTTTCTATGCAGCCTTGGCTGCCTTGTCTTGTAATAAAAAATATTGTTGAACAACCCCAAACAGAGCGCTAACGAAATTGTAAAGAGTCAATCCGCTTGGAAGACTGAACATAAAAACTGTGAAAATAATCGGCATAAAATTTAATATTTTTTGTTGAGCCGGATCCATCGTCGTCGGTGTCAATTTTTGCTGAAAATACATCGTTATTCCCATCAATACAGGAATTACAAAAAACGTATCGTGCGAGCTTAAGTCTTGAATCCAACCAAAAAACGGCTGCTGATAAATTTCTACACTGGATCCAATCGTTTTCCACAAAGCAAAAAATATTGGAATCTGAATAAACATTGGCAAACAACCGCTCAGTGGATTTGCTTTGTGCTCTTTCATAAGAGCCATAGTTTCTCGGTTGACCTTTAGCGGATCACTTTTGTAGCGGTCACGAATTTCTTTTAATAGGGGCTGAATCTTCTGCATAGCGCGAGCAGAGCGAAACGACATGATATTAAATGGCAATAAAAACACGCGCACAATTAGAGTTAAGCCAATGATGGCAAGACCCCAATTTCCTAATAAATCGTGCATAAAACGCATTAGTTTTAGCAACGGCTTAGAAATGAATCCAAACATTCCGTAATCCATAACTTCGGGCATGAGCGGATCAATTTGTTTCAAAACATCGGTGTTTTTTGCACCTACATAATAAATTTGTTTTAGGCTTTTTATCTGAGAGTTTGCCAAATCATAAGTTAAAAGCATTCGAGCCTGCTGGCCTTGAACCTTCATACTTAATCCTGGCAACATTTCTGATTTATCTATAATTGCGGTCGTAAAATACTGGGTAGAAACAGATGCCAGCGTAACTGAGCCCGCTCGCTTGTCTAAGGTGTCCGTTTCTGAAAGTGCCGATATGTGTTCTGTGATAACTTTATCGGCCTCTCGGTACAAAAAATCTTGTCTTTCAAATGACGGCATAAAAAACGATTTGCTTGTGTGTACTAATTTTTTTTCATCCAACGAAACTGTTATGTTTTGCAATCCTGATTCAAACTCAAGTGTTGATTCAAAATAGCCTTTATCTTTATTAAACAAAATGTTTCGTGTGATTTTTTTTCCATCAACCAGCGCTTCGCCGCGATATTCGACGTCAGAAATCTTAGTCACGTTAAAATTTAATTTTTGATTGTTCGCATACAGGCTAAAGATATTATCATTCGAAAGAAATTCGATCTGTTTCTGATCGCGCCCTTTGTACTTTTTTAACAAGAAATTCTTAAGGCCCATGCCGTTGCTAGACAGTTGCCACTGAACGCTTTCATCTTCAAATTTAAAAAGCTTTTCTTCTGTTGGTGCGGTTACGCTTGAATCTGCTGATTTTGTCTGAGCTGTTGGCGCGGCTGGCGAAGAGGTTGCCGCCTGCTGAGGTGTCGGTATTGCGGCCTTGTCTGGTGCCGCAGTTTGTACAACCTGAGGATAGGTTTTGTTCATGTAATACTGCCAGCCCCACAGACATAAAAATGTAACAACAATGGCGACCAAGAATTTTGGGTTGCTAAACGGCGATTCGTTCTGATTATTCACGAAATGATCTCCTGTGAAGTTTGTGTAAAACTTGGTGCTTCGGGTACGGGATCATAGTTATCTTTTTTTGTAAACGGATGACAACTGAACACACGCTTAATCACCAAAAAAAGTGCCGTAAAATATTTATGCTTTTCAAAAGCTTCGGTGGCGTAACAAGAGCAGCTTGGATAAAAGCGGCAGTTTCCACCTAAAAAGTGTGCCAACGTTGCTTGGTAGAAAAGAACCAATGCTTTTGAAGCTTTACTTAGAAAGTTATAGTTTTTTGAAAACACTGATAAATTGCTTATAAGTAAGTTGTTTGTAAAAGCCCTCTGCGGATTGTGGTCTGAACACAAACACAACTTTTTTTGAACTAAACTGTTCTGGCCAATTCTCTGAACGAACACAGTTACGCACCCATCGTTTAAGTCTATTTCGAATAACAGAAGAACCCACTTTTCGAGACACCGTCAGACCGTAATAACTGAAACCGTCTTCGG